>JAFWQA010000038.1 GCA_017509255.1 Clostridia bacterium
TACAGCCCGAACACAAAACCCTGACCGGGAACCACTTCAATGGTCTGGTGAATCATGCCTTCCTTGGTTTCGGTCAGCTTCAGGTTTTCCTTTTCCTTGCGAAGCGTCACGCGGATCGGCAGATAGGTGTTGGAAGCGGAGACCTTGACCTCAACGACCGCGGTCTTTTTATCGACGGCAGAAAGAGTGACATTGTAAGGCGCAGAGTCAAACACATAACCGTCCGGAGCGGATATCTCCTTCAGGTAATACTTGCCTAGGGGCAGTATCTTGGACTTGACCGCACCGGAGCCGCTGGTGGTCAGCTTTTCCACCAGCTCGTCCTTCTTGTAGAAGGTGGTGCCTTCCTTGCCGACAATATCCTCGGCAGCGTGCAGCTCGAAGACCGCGCCGGCCAGATAGCCGTTCTGGTACACAGGCTTCATCACGGTATTGCCGTAGGAATCCTTTTCATCCGCAAAGCGAACCAGTTGCATGCCGCTCTTTTCCAGCACGATATCGCCCCGCACAGGGGTGTTGGTGACATTGATCGTGACGGTCGCGGGCGTATCCGCGGCGTAGGCACTGGGAACCTGAATACAGCCGAGCAGCATAACCACTGCCAGCATCAGGTGAAGAAAGCGTTTCATCTTGAACATATCTCAATCCTCCTCAGTTACTTGATCCAGACAGTGGTGGTATAGCCGGAATCCAGATACCCCTCCGGTACGCCTGTCTCGACGATCTTGTACTCACCCCAGGGCAGAACGCCGGTTTCAGCGATACCCTGTGCGTTGGTGGTGATGGTGGCAACAACCTTACCGATGTCGGAAGCATTATCAGATTCAGGGCCGGACAGTCTGGTGACGGTGAACACCGCGCCAGCCAGCGGTTTTTCCGTCAGCTTATCCGTTTTGATAATCCGGATGCGGCCGGAAATCCGGGCGTTGGTGAAGGTCGCGGTAGAAGTCACGCCGGCAACCACAGAAACGCTCTGGGAAGCAGAGGCAAGCTTATATCCCTGCGAAGCCGTCTTTTCCCTGACGGTGTAGGTACCGGGCTGAAGACTGGCAAAGGTGGCTACGCCCTTGGCGTTGGTGGTCGCCGTAGCAACTACGCTGCCAGAACTGTTCAGCAGCTCGAACACGGTGCCCTTCAGCAGGATGCCGTCATCCGATTTCTTGGTAACCGTGATTTCACCCAATTTCAGCTCAAAGGTGACGCTTCCGTTCTTCAGAGGAGTCGGCGCGCCATACAGCGGCACCAGGATCTTCTGAATGGATACGGAAGGAACACCGACGAGGAAGTTGGCTTCCTCATCGCTGGAGGAAAGCGACTGCATGGAAACGGAGAACTTGCTCTGTGTGGATGTGATCCTGATGGTGTCTCCGCTCTTCACGTAGTAGTAGCTACTGTCAGATCCGCCGCTGTTGCCGGTGATCGTACCGGCTGACTTGGGGATCCGGATCAGATCGGCGTCCGTGGTCAGCTTGACCGTGCCGATATAGTTGCTGCCGGAAACGCTCAAACTCTGGTCGGAAGCGGTGATGTTGCCGGTAATCCTGGCACGGGCAATGCCATTTGCCGCCAGCCAGCGGGCATACTCCAGATAGACCGCAGGCGCGCCGCCGGAAAAGGCATAGAAGTTATCCATGTCCCAATAGCTGCGCACATACTGAGCGCCTTCCATCTGCTTGATGACTTCACGCATGGCAAACTGACCAGCTGCGCGGCTCCACACCTCATTGTTGGAATCGCTGCGGTTCAGGGCCATGAAGGGATACGTGTGGCGCAGCACCCAGCCCAGGGCATGCATGGTGCTGGCCTTATACCGGACACCGGTCGTGCCGCCGTAAGCGGAGTTTGTTACGAAGGTGTCCATGTCCACCAGTACATACGGGCCTTTGGCACTCTGATTTTTGCCGGATCCCTCGCCAGGACCGGAGAGGTTGTGCTCCAGACAGAACACCGTAAAGCCCTCCAGGTAGTGCGGTGTAGCGTAAATAGTGCCGTGAGCGGCAGACTTCGCCAGCTGCGGATAATCGCTGTCCTTGCCGGAGCTGCCGTACAGGCCGGACTGCCAGGCATAGAAGCCGCCGACTTTACCATTGATGTTTTTCAGCGTGAAGCCGTTCATGGGCGTAGCCTTGAGCATCCGTCTTCCGCTGCTTCTGGTCTGCTGAAGATATTCCAGCGTGTAGGCAAAATCGGTGACAGTGCAGCCTTCTTCCGCGGATTCACCGGTTTCTTCCGGCAGAATCCAGCAGGTCGCGTAATCCGTCCACTTCATGGTGCCGTCCTTGAAGTCATCCCCATACAGGAAACGCACCTGATACCAGGCGCGGCCGGATTCATCCGAATCGGCGGACAGGATCTGAACAGTCGCATCCTTCACGAAGTTGCCCAGGTACTCACCGCTGTAATAGGTCTCAGCTGCCTGAGTATCCATTCCGGCAAACACGCGGGTTTTGGTGGTAACGCTGATGTAGGACCCGGCAGCCGCATAGGCAGGCTCTTCAGTAGTCTCTTGATCCTCCGGCTGTTCCTCGGCTTCCGTTTCATCGGGAAGCTCTTCCGGCGTTTCGGGGTTTTCTTCCGGTTCGACAGTCGGCTCCGCAGGTTCCGCGTCAACCGCAGGCTCTTCCTGCTCAGTTTCCTGGGATTCATCCGCAGACATGCTTTCCGCAGGATCGGTCTCTTCGACCGGATCAGTTTCCGGCAGCGTTTCATCTGCTGGATCAGCCGGGACTTCAGCAGGCTCCTCCTGAATGGGTTCTGCCGCAGGCTCATCTGCCGGCTGTTCCTCGGAAGGTTCATCCGCAGGTTCTGCATCGGAAGGCACATCCGCAGGTTCAGCCACGGGCTGCGGCTCTGTTTTGGTGACAGGGTATGCGCCATTCACCAGGAACAGGCTCATCATGCCGATTGCCGTCATGCCCTGGCCTATGGGGAGGAAATTGACCTCACGGATATCCTCATCCAGAAGATATTTGTCATCCAGATCCTTTGCGGAAACAAAACCGGTTACCACGTTTCCATCCGCGTCAAGGAACCAGACCTTGACGGTGCCCCGCTCGGTGAACTTTGTCGCCATGAGCAGGAAAACATCTTTGGTCGTAGAGAAGACGAGGGTGTTCGCGTCCAGATCCTCTGTGCTGAACACGTTCGTTTGCCGTACCGTTGCCACATAGATGTGACCGTAGATATCAATCGCCGTCTGCAAAGGATGGCGATCATCCTGAACCGGTTCAGCAGTCTCCTGTTCGGGTTCCGCCGGAGCTTCCGCTGCCGGTTCATCTGCCGGAGTCCCCTCAGAGACTGGCTGTTCATCCGGAGTCTCCGCAGGCTGTGCTTCCTCGGCTTGCGGAATCGTTTCTTCCTGAGACGCTTCTTCCTGGGGCATCTGCTCTTCCTGCGTAGCATCTGGGGCGGATGTTTCTTCGGAAGGCTCCTGTTCGGTCACTTCCTCCACATCCGGAGCAGCTTCGTTCACAGGCTCTTCCGAGGGAACAGACGCATCGGCGTCCGTAACCGGCGCAGCCTCCTCATCAGGCATCGCATCAGCATCATCGGGAATCGCTTCGACGCTGATGTCCTCTGTCGGAATCACTGCCTCTTCTGCCATTGCGCTCATGGGCATACAGGTCAGCACCATGAGCACCGACAGGATGAGCGCAGTGAAACGCTTGAATCTCGCTTGCATTTGCAAACCTCCTTATTCTTGTACAGCCATGACAATGAGCCGCCCGCTGGCTCCGCCATAGCTGCGATCACAGGTGATCAGGGTCAGGATGTTGTCCTCAGCCGTCACCTGAACACCGGTA
>JAFWQA010000009.1 GCA_017509255.1 Clostridia bacterium
GAAATGGTCATGCCCGGTGACAACATTGACATGGAAATCACCCTGATCACCCCCATCGCCATGGAGCAGGGCCTGCGCTTCGCTATCCGTGAAGGCGGCCGTACCGTCGGTTCCGGCGTTGTGGCGAAGGTCATCGAGTAATCACATCAGGAGGTGTCCAAAGTGGCAAACGCCGCACGTACGAAGGTTTGCCTTGCCTGCACCGAGTGCAAGCAGCGCAACTACAACAACTTGAAGAACAAGAAGAACACCCCGGATCGCATTGAGCTCATGAAGTACTGCCCCTTCTGCAAGAAGCACACGACTCATCGCGAAACCAGGTAATCCCAACAACATTAACGACGCTGTGAGGATGTGAAAAAGATGTCTGAGGAAAAGAAGGCGGCAGCAAAGGTTGAGAAGACTGTCAAAAAGGACGCTCAGCCCGGAAAACTGTCCAAGATCCTGAATTGGTTCGCCAAGCTTCCCCAGAGGATCGCGAAGCCCTTCAAGAACATGGTCTATGAACTGAAAAAGGTTACATGGCCGAGCAAGCAGAAGCTGATCACCTATTCAGTCATCGTACTTCTGTTCATGCTGTTCATGGGCGTTGTGATCGGCCTGTTGGATCTGGGCGCTTCCACCGGTGTGCGGATGCTGATCCCGCAGAGCCGTGCCACCGCGACGGCTGTTGAGACCGTGGACGAGGCTGCCGAAGAGGCTGCCGACGCCGTGGAAGAAGCCGCCGAGGCTGCAGCCGATGCCGTCGAGGGCGCTGCCGAAGAGGCTGCCGACGCCGTGGAAGGCGCAGCTGACGCTGCCGCCGAAGCGGTGACCGACGCTGCCGACACCGCTGCCAAGACCGCTGAGGCCGCCGCAGAGGAAGTAAAGGAAACCGTCGAAGAAGCCGTAGAAACGGCAACGGAAGGAAATTCCGGGGAGAACTGACATGGCTGAAAACAAAAAGGAGCCCTGCTGGTATGTGGTCCATACCTATTCGGGTTATGAGAACAAGGTGAAGGACACGCTGGAGAAGTCCGTCGAGAACAACGGCATGCAGGACCTGATCTTCGAAGTGAGGGTCCCCATGGAAGAGGTTGTCGAGATCCGGAACGGAAAACGCGTGAAGAGCACCCGCAAGGTCTATCCCGGCTATGTGCTGGTGCACATGATCGAGACCAACGAAAGCTGGTACGTCGTGCGGAACACCCGCGGCGTGACGGGCTTTGTCGGACCTGATTCCAAGCCCGTTCCGCTGACCGACGAAGAGGTTGAGATGATGCTCAACACCGAACAGTCCAGTGTGGACTTCGGCTTCGCCATCGGCGAGAACGTCCGGATCCTGTCCGGGCCCCTGGAGAATTTCAGCGGTGTGGTGGAGGACGTGGATACCGTCCGCGGCAAGCTGACCGTCAAGGTGCAGATGTTCCTTGGCCGGGAAATGCCCGTGGAAGTCGACCTGGACCAGGTCGAGAAGGAAAACTGATCTCCGCCCGAATGAAACTGTTTCAACGGGGACGGAGCGATCCGTCCCCCGCGCCGCCCCGCGCCATCCGGCCGGGACGCAACGTGGGAGGAAGTACAAAGCTTCCGCGTAACCACATTTTTTAGGAGGTGCCACTCAAATGGCAAAGAAAGTACAGGCTTACATCAAGCTGCAGGTTCCTGCCGC
Source organism: Clostridia bacterium (assembly GCA_017509255.1). Lineage (GTDB taxonomy): Bacteria > Bacillota > Clostridia > Christensenellales > Aristaeellaceae > Aristaeella. The sequence goes on from JAFWQA010000009.1 coordinate 1,652, forward strand.
CAAGGCAACACCCGCTCCGCCTATCGGACCCGCTCTGGGCCAGCACGGCGTGAACATCCCCGGATTCTGCAAGGAATTCAATGACCGCACCGCGAAGGACGCGGGACTCATCATCCCCGTCGTGATCACCGTCTACACGGACCGCACCTTCACCTTCATCACCAAGACGCCTCCGGCGCCCGTGCTGATCAAGAAGGAACTGGGCCTGCAGACGGCCAGCGGACGGCCCAACAAGGACAAGGTGGGTCAGCTGACGAAGGAGCAGCTCCGCAAGATTGCTACCATCAAGATGCCCGATCTGAACGCGGGCAGCATTGAAGCCGCCATGAGCATGGTGGCCGGCACCGCCCGCAGCATGGGCGTGACCGTGGAAGAGTAACAAACCGGGGCACTGCCCCTGAACAATGTGGGAGGACATAGAGCCGCTAATACCACATGGGAGGAATAAGAATGAAGCATGGAAAGAAATACGTTGACAGCGTAAAGCTGATCGACCATCTCAAGCAGTATGATCCCGAAGAGGCCGTTGACCTGGTCGTGCAGACCGGCAAGGCCAAGTTTGACGAGACCGTGGAGATCTCCATCCGTCTGGGCGTCGACCCCCGCCACGCTGACCAGCAGGTCCGCGGCGCGGTGGTGCTGCCGCACGGAACCGGCCGTACGATCCGCGTTCTGGTCATTGCCAAGGGCGAAAAGGCCAAGGAAGCGGAAGCTGCCGGAGCCGATTACGTCGGCGCTGAGGATATGATCCAGAAGATCCAGCAGGAGAACTGGTTCGACTTCGACGTCTGCGTAGCCACCCCTGACATGATGGGCATGGTCGGCCGCATCGGCCGCGTGCTGGGCCCGAAGGGCCTGATGCCCAACCCGAAGAGCGGCACCGTTACGATGGACATCACCCGCGCGGTGAGCGACATCAAAGCCGGTAAAGTGGAGTACCGTCTGGACAAGACCGCTATCATCCACTGCCCCATCGGCAAGGTCAGCTTCGGCAAGGAAAAGCTGCAGGAGAACCTGGTTGTTCTGATGGATGCCATCAACAAGGCCAAGCCCGCCGCGGCCAAGGGTACCTACATGAAGAGCGTTTACCTCTCCAGCACCATGGGCCCGTCCGTGAGGGTCAATCCGCTCAAATTCTAATTGAGTGATTGAGCCGACATTTTTCAGACCTCCATCTGCCACCGGCAGCGGTCTGAAAAATGCCCTTAAAGTTCTGCGTTATTTGAGAAACGGGACGCGCATTACGCGCGCCCCGTTTTTTTACAGGCCGGGGAAAACCGGGCGGGAAGAAGCTGACCGGGGAAAACCGGGCGAAAAAACGGCCGGAGAAAAACCGGGCGGGAAGAAACTGACCGGGGGAAAAACCGGGCGGGAAAAAGCCGCGCCGGGGAAAACCGGGCGGGAAAAAGCCAGCCGGAGAAAAACCGGAATGGAAAAAAGCCGCGCCGGTCTGAGCCGGCGGAGACAGAAGGAGGGAAAACCGTGAAGGAATACCGTCTTGTATACCTGAACAGCGGCGTGCACATGAGCATGCAGAAGGACCTTTTTGAAGCCGAGGACCTGCTGAACCAGTACATTTCCGACGGCTGGACCCTGCAGGAAATGGTGGTCATGAACAGCACCAGCGCGCTGGTCGCCGTGATGTACAGGGAAAAGGAAGCCTGAGGAACAGGCGCAGCGGCATAAGGCGGGATACGAAAAAAGAGGATCCTGCCCTTTTTTGATATCCGGCCCGGGAGCTTTGCCCGGGCCGCTTTTTTACGCGCGAAAAAGAAAAACGGAAAAGGAAAAGGGCAAAGGAAGGGAGAAGATATAAAAGTTAAGAGTTTCCCGACGACCAAGGAGCGAAGAATGAGACTGAATCCGGTCATGATCGAGGCACAGGCGGGAGAAGAGGAGTACAACGCCGGAAAGGAATACGAGGAGGCCGGCCTGGTACGGCTGAAGGAGGAGCTGAGCTCCTCCCGGCGGTACAGCGTGGGCCCGGCGCCCTCGCACATCGTGGCGCTGACCGCGGAGCGGGAGATCAGCTGCAGCTGCGCCGTCTATGAGGAGCGGGGCTGCTGCCGGCACATCGCCGCGGTGCAGATGTACCTGGAGCGCACGGGGGAGACGGACATCCTGCTGCAGAGGAACGCCGCCGCGATCAGCGAAAGCATCCGGCAGCTGGCGGAGAACAGCGTGCCGAGGGAGGCCACGCTGCGGCTGGAGGTCACCCTGGTGATGCCGAAGCTGCCGGGGCAGCCGGTGCGGCTGAGCCTGCGGACGGGCGAGAAAAAGCTGTACACCGTGCGGAACGTATATCAGTTCATGAACGCCATGGTCCGGCGCGAGGCGACGGTCTTCGGCAAGGACTTTGAATATCAGCCGCAGTGGATGCGGTACACGGAAAACGATCAGCAGATCCTGAACACAGTGGAAAAGATGACCGCCGCGGCACGGCTGCGCGGGGAAGAGGATAACGGCATCGAAGCCCGGATGCCGGCGGTGCCCTCCGCCTATGTGGGCGAGCTGCTGGGCCTGCTGCGGGATACGCCGATGAAGTGGAGGGACGCGGCCGGGAACACCTATCAGAACCAGCGGATCACGGAGACGGAGATCCCCATGCGCTTTGAGCTGCAGCTGCGCCCGCGCGGGCTGCGCGTGACGGCGCGGATGAACGCCTGGCTGATCCCGATGACGGAGGACTGCGCCTATGTGACCGTGAGGGACCGGATCTACGCAGTACCGGAGATCCAGCGGGAGCTGGTGCGCACACTGTGGTACAGCCAGTATGACGGGAAGACGGTGGCGGACTACCCGCTGAGCGAGACCGGCACCGTGATCGGCGAGATCCTGCCGTATCTGAAGCTGCGCGGGGCGGTGGAGCTGGACGAGACGCTGAAGAAGCGGCTGGTGAAGCTGCCGCTGAAGGCGGAGATCTATCTGGACAAGGCGGAATGGAGCATCCTGGCCCGGGTGTGCTTCCGCTACGGGGAGACGGAGCTGAATCCCTTCGGCGCGGTGCGGGAAAAGATCGCGCTGGGCAAGGGGGAAAAGCTGCTGCTGCGCGATTCCGAGGCGGAGCAGACCGTGCTGGAGATCCTGGCGAACGCCGGGTTCCATGTGACGCGGGAGGACATCCGCCTGAGCGGGCAGGACGCCATATTTGAATTTGTGAACAGCGGCGTGGCGAGGCTGCGCGAGCACTGCGAGATCTTCGCCAGCCGCGACTTCCAGAAGCTGACGCCCCGGCGGCCCACGCTGAGCGGCAGCGTACGCATGGAGAACGGACACCTGGAGATAGCGCTGAAGACGGACGGCGAGCCGACACCGGAGATCCTGGGCATCATGGAGGCGCTGAGCCGGCGCAGGCGGTATTACCGCCTGAAGGACGGCAGCTTCCTGGACCTGACGGACATGGAGGAGTGGCAGGAGCCGGCGGAGCGCATCTGGGAGGCCGCGCTGCGGGACGGGAACAGCCTGAACCGGGACCGTATCATCCTGCGCGGATACCGCGCCGGGTATCTGGTGAACATGCTGGAGGGCCGGAGCGTGGACATCCGCGTGGAGGACAGCGTGCTGGAGGTGACGGACAGCCTGCGCGGTGCCGGCCGGAGCATTCCCGCGCCCGCCGTGGCCGTGCCCCTGCGGGAGTACCAGCAGCGGGGCTACGAATGGCTGTACAACCTGGACCGGCTGCACATGGGCGGCGTGCTGGCGGACGCCATGGGCCTGGGCAAGACGGCCCAGGTGATCTCCCTGCTGCAGGCGACAAGGGAGCGCGGGCGCACGAGCCTGGTGATCGCCCCGACGAGCCTGACCTACAACTGGCTGAGCGAGATCAACCGCTTCGCGCCGGACCTGAGCGCCGCCGTGATCGGCGGCACCGCGGCCCAGCGGGCCGGGCTGATCCGCCACGTGACGGAGCACGGGGACGTGGACGTGATGATCACCAGCTATCCGCTGATCCGGAGGGATATCTCCCTGCTGAAGGACCATCTCTTCCGCTTCGTGATCCTGGACGAGGCGCAGTACATCAAGAACGCCGGCAGCGTGGCGGCGGTGACCGTGAAGCAGCTGCAGGCGGACACGCGGCTGGCGCTGACCGGCACGCCCATGGAGAACGGCGTGGGCGAGCTGTGGAGCATATTCGACTTCGTGCTGCCGGGCTATCTGCCCGGGTACACCGCCTTCCTGCGGCGGTACCAGGACGGGGAGGACAGCGACGACCTGAGAAAGCGGATCCAGCCCTTCCTGTTCCGCAGGCTGAAGCAGGACGTGCTGGAGGAGCTGCCGGACAAAAACGAGGTCGTGCTGAAGGCACAGATGACCGCCGAGCAGGAGAAGGTATACACCGCCGCGATGGAGCGGCTGCGCCCGCGGGTGAACCGGATCATGGACGAGAAGGGACTCGGGAAGGGCCGGATGGAGGTGCTCAGCGCGATCACCGAGCTGAGGCAGGTGTGCTGCCATCCATCGCTGGTGCTGGACGGGTATACCGGGGGCAGCGGCAAGGAGGAGCTGCTGATGGAGATCCTGCCGGAGCTGATCGCCGACGGGAGAAGGATGCTGATCTTCAGCCAGTTCACCTCCATGCTGAAGCTGCTGCGGCCGCGGCTGGAGGAGAACGGTATACGCACCATGTATCTGGACGGGAATACGCCCGCCACCGAGCGGCTGGACCTGACGGAGCAGTTCAACCGCGGGGACACGCCGGTATTCTTGATCAGCCTGAAGGCCGGCGGGGCCGGGCTGAACCTGACCGGGGCGGACGTGGTGATCCACTACGACCCGTGGTGGAACCCGGCGACGGAGGACCAGGCGACCGACCGCGCGCACCGCATCGGGCAGACGAAAAAGGTGGACGTGATCCGGCTGGTGACCGGCGAGAGCATCGAGGAGCAGGTGGCGGAGCTCGGCAAGCGGAAAAAGGCGCTGTTCGACCGCCTGATCACCCCGGGCGAGGCCGACCTGACGGCCCTGAGCGAGCAGGATATCCGCGCGCTGTTTGAGTGAAAAGGGAATTGTAACAGAACAGGGCGTCAACTTGCAAACAGGCCCCCGATATGATATATTATTCGGGATCGGTGCCCGGAAGAAACGGCGAAAGGAGGGGAAGCCATGGACCGGCAAAGAAGACAGGAAAACCCGCAGGGACGGCGCACGGCTTCCCGCGCGGCGAAAACGCGCCGCTGGAGAAAGAGCCTGAACTTCCTGATCATGGGCGCGTTCATTTTCGTGATCGCGGTGATCGTTCTGGCGACCCCGAAGGAGCCGCTGGGCCACGCGACCTACACCAACGAGACCGCATCCGGCCTGACCGGGACGGGCACCCGCCTGGCAGACGCCTACAAGGGGCTGGTGATCAGCGAGATCATGAGCGCCAACGGCGCCGCCGTGACCGACGAGAACGGCAAATACAGCGACTGGCTGGAGATCTGGAACAGCTCGGAGAACGACATGCGCCTGGACGGCGTGGGCCTGAGCGACCGCAGCGACCGAATCCGCTTCCTTTTCCCGGACATCACGCTGCGCGCGAACGGGCGCATCCTGGTTTTCTGCACCAACACGAACAAGAATACCCCCGGCGAAGCCTTTCACGCCAAGCTGAAGCTGAGCAGCGTGGGGGAGACCGTATATCTGTTTGACCCGAACGCCTATCTGATCGACAGCTGCAAATATCCCATCCTGAGCACGGATGAGAGCTATGCCCTGACGGACGAGGGATATCAGATCGTGCCGTGGTTCAGCCCCGGCTTCCCGAACACGGAGGAGGGCCACCGTGCTTACCGCGAGAGCGTGATGGTGACCAACGGCTCCATCGTGATCAACGAGGTGATGGCCGACCCGCTGACCGGCCTGCGCGACGCCGACGACGAGCTGAGCGACTGGATCGAGCTGTACAACACGACCGGCAGCAACATCCTCCTGGACAACTACGCCCTAAGCGACAACGAGGGCAAGCCCCTGAAGTGGCGCTTCCCGAAGGGCGACATGATCCCGGCGCACGGCTATTACCTGGTGTTCTGCTCCGGCAAGGACAGGGTGGACACCGCGAGCAAGGTGCCGCATACCAATTTCCGTCTGAGCGCGGAAGCGGAAACGATCATCCTGGCGGACAGCAGCGGACGCGTGGTGGACCGCGTGATGATCGACAACCTGCCCGAGGACTGCAGCTTCGGCCGGAACGAGAACGGAGCGCTGCAGGTATTCCAGACGGCGACGCCCCTGATGCCGAACAACGAGAGCGGCTTCCGGCAGATGGACCAGCAGCTGATGGCGCTGAACCGCACCGGCGTGTATATCAGCGAGGTGCTGGCCAGCAACGACTCCATCGTCACCTTTCCGAATGCCGGCTTTACCGACTGGATCGAGCTGTACAACTCCGGCAGCGAGTCCGTGGACCTGACCGGCTACGGCCTGAGCGACCGGCTGACCCGGGGGCGGAAATGGCAGTTCCCGTACGGAACGTTCATCGCGCCCGGGGAACACAAGGTGATCCTGTGCGACGGCACCGGGACCGTGACCAACACCGGCGAGCTGCACGCAGGCATCAAGCTCAGTCGGCAGGGAGGGGAAACAGTCTGCCTGACGGACCCGGAGGGAAGGATCCTGGACAAGATGATCCTGCCGGAGCAGCGGACAAATGTTTCATACGGCCGGACGTACGGGATGTCGGGCTTTTTTTATTATGATACGCCCACGCCCTTCCAGACGAACGGGCCGGGCTTCATCGGCTTCACTCCGACGCCCAGCTTCACCACGGAGGGCGGACTGCACTACAGCACGGTGTACACCGAGATCCGCGTGCCGGAGGGCACGCAGGTGTACTACACCACGGACGGCTCCACGCCCACCGAGGCCTCCACGCCCTACAACGGAGAGAGGCTGGAGCTGAAATTCACCGGCGTGCTGCGGGCGAGGGCCTACGCCGCGGACGGGCGGAAGCCCAGCGAGACCGCCACGGCGACCTACCTGATCAACGTGTATCACACGCTGCCGGTGTTCAGCGTGGTGACCGACCCGGACATCCTGTGGAACGAGGAAAACGGTATGCTGGTGACGGGCAAAAACGTGGTGAAGGAGCCCGGCGTGCTGCCCTTCCAGAACACGGTGTACCGCAGAGTGAAGAACTCCGGCGTCAAATTCCCGGTGAACGTGGAAATGTACGACACGGACGGGACGAAGGTGCTGAACCAGCTGGCGGAATTCGGCCTGATGGGCGACTACAGCCTGGACATGCCGCAGAAGAGCATGAAATTCCGCGCCAAGAGCCTGTACGGAAACAAGACCTTCGCCGCGGCGCTCTTCCCGGACCGCCCGTACACCGAATACAAGAGCTTTGTGCTGCGGAACAGTGGCAACGACTGCATGTGGACCCGCCTGCTGGACGGCTTTGAGAGCCGGCTGCTGGACTACTACGGCAGCACCGTGATCCACCAGGCCTGGCGGCCGAGCGTGGTATACCTGAACGGCGCGTACTGGGGGCACATGAACCTGCGCGAGCGGGTGGACCGCTTCTTTGTGGCGCAGTTCGAGGGGCTGAGCCTGGATGAGGCCGACCAGATGACGATCCTGCAGGCCAGCGGCGCCGCGAAGTACGGCAGCAACAAGGAATACAAGGCGATGATCAAGAAGATCAAGGCCGGCGACCCCGCGAAGAACCCGGCTGACCTGCAGTATATCCTGGACAACGTGGACGTGGACAACTTCCTCGAATACATGGCGCTGGAGACCTTTATGGGCAACAGCGACATCGGCAACACGCGCTACTACCGGCTGAAGAAGCCCGGCAGCAAGTGGAAATGGATCTGGTACGACGCGGACTACGGGCTGTACTTGTCCACCTTTGACAGCCCGAAGAGCTATACCAAGAAGACCGGCATGGGCCAGCAGAAGATCGACAACACGATCTTCCTGAAGCTGCTGAGCGTGCCGGAATACAAGGCGAAATACCTGGAAAAGCTGGGGAGCATCTTCAAAAAGTTCACCACGAACAACATGCTGGAGGTGCTGGAGCCGCTGGTGGATCAGATCAAGCCGGAAATGACGCTGCACTGGGCCCGCTGGGGCGAGGAGAACGACCAGTTCGTGATCAGCGAGGTGCCCGTGACGATCGACGGCGCCTACCGCTACTGGGAGGCGCGCGTGAACCGCCTGCGGAACACGCTGAAGGTGCGGCCGTACCGGCTGTGGCAGTACATCCAGCAGGGCTATGACCTGACCGACGCCCAGATGAACGAATACTTCGGGCCGCGGCCGGAGCTGCTGCCGGACGCTAAGCTGTAAAAAATCCGAAAGAGATACAACAAGGAGGAACCGAAAATGACGGAGACCACCGGCGCATCGTCCCTGCTCGGCGGAAACGTGAGCCTGAGCGACTATTTCACCAACCAGTTTGTGACCCTGACCCCCTGGAAGATCCTGATCGGCCTGATCCTCGGGCTGGCGGTGGGCCTGGTGATCGCTTTTGTGTACAAGCGCTGCTACCGCGGCGTGCTGTACAGCCCCACCTTTGCCATGACGCTGATGATGCTGACGCTGATCACGACCCCCGTAGTCATGTGCATCAAGAGCGACATCGCTCTGAGCATGGGCATGGTCGGCGCGCTGAGCATCGTGCGTTTCCGGACCGCCGTGAAGGACCCGATGGACACGGCCTACATGTTCTGGGCGCTGACGATGGGCATCCTGCTGGGCGCGGAGCTTTTTGTCCACGCGCTGGTGGTGGTGCTGGGCATCGGCGTGATCCTTTTCCTGATGACCTTTGTGCGGCTGAAGAATCCGAACGCCTACCTGCTGGTGGTGCACTATGACGACTATGCCGAGCAGGACATCACCCAGCTGCTGCGCCGCACCGTGAAGCAGCGCAGGCTGCGCAGCAAGACCGTGACCCGCGCGGGCGCCGAGATGACCGTGGAGGTGCGGCTGGACGGCAAGCAGGACCTGGTGGCCGCCGTGCTGAACATCGAGGGCGTGCACGACGCCACGCTGGTAGCCTGCCAGACGGAAGCCGGCGCCTGACGGAGGGAGCCGCCCCCGGAGGGGGAACGGACCTGAAGCGAATGAAAACGGAAAGGAGGGACGGGTATGGCGCAAAGCAGTCTGCCGCTGCGGCATGAGCTGAAATTCCTGATCAACGAAATGCAGTACTACGTGCTCAGCGGCGTGCTGGATTCCGTGCTGCAACGGGATCCGAACGGGGACGAGTTCAACGAGTATCATATCCGTTCCCTGTATTTTGACACGGCGTTCAACACGGCGCTCTTTGACAAGATCGACGGCGTGCCGAACCGCGACAAGTACCGTATCCGCATCTACAACCTGAGCGACAGGGTCATCAAGATGGAATGCAAGACCAAGGTCGGGAGCCTGATCAGCAAGAGGAGCGTATCCATCCCGAGACTGCTGGCCGAGCAGCTGATCGCCGGGGACCCGGCCGGGCTGGAAACGACGGAAAGCGGACTGCTGAACGACGTGTACCGCGAGATGACCGTGAACCTGCTGCACCCGGTGGTGCTGGTGGACTACGTGCGCGAGGCCTACCTGCATCCGGCGGAGGAGGTGCGCATCACCTTTGACAAGCAGCTGCGGACCGGCCTGAGAAGCACGGACCTGTTCAACCCTTACGTGCCGACCGTGCCGCCCTTCGACAACAACGAGATCATCCTGGAGGTCAAATACAACCGCGTACTGCCGCCCTATATCCGCGACATCCTGAACACCTACTGCCAGGGCGCCCTGAACAGCGCCGTGAGCAAGTATACCTGGTGCCGCCGGTTCGAGGACCTGGAAGCGTAAAAGCGGAGGAGAGGAAGAGACATGGAAGCATTGATTCCGAAATGGCACCGGGAGCTGGAGCTTTTCAGCGCCATCAAGCCCCTGCTGATCTTTGAGGGAAACGTGCTGGATCAGTACCGCTATCCTGTGGACGGGAGCCTGAAGCAGGACTCCATCGTGCCGCTGAGCCGGTACCTGCACACCTTTTTCACGGACAACGGCTACGACCAGGTGATGTTCTACAGCAACCTGGTCGGCTTTATGAATCCCTATGACACGGCCATGACGAGCCGCTATGCCGCCATGACCGGCACGAAGATCACCAGCGGGGCGATCCAGGCCGAGTTCAAGGGGAACGACGCCAACACCGCGCCGAACGTGATCCGCCGCGCCATGTGCCAGCGGGACTACGCCACAGTGACCGTGCTGGAGATGGCGAGCCACTACATCACCACGCCCGAGCGCATGGACCAGATGGACGTGAACAGCTTCAACATCCTGCTGCAGAGCGCGCTGAGCTCCGCCTGGGTGCGCACGCCGCACGGCAAGAAGCAGAACCTGCTGGTGCTGCTGGTGAACAAGCTGAACGACCTGCCCGCGTGGTTCTATCTGAACACGCCGGTGTGCAAGATCCTGGAGCTGGACGCGCCGGACCGCGAGGAGCGCAAGCGCCTGATGACCGGCACGAATTTTGCCTCCTTCTTCTCCGGCACGGTATACCGCAGGGATATGCCCTACTACAACGAGCATCCGGACGAGCTGGAGCGGATCAAGGAGCGCTTCGTGGGACTGACGGAGGGCCTGACCTTTACCGAGCTGGACGAGATGCGCCTGCTGTGCAAGCAGGAGGAAACGCGGATCCGCGACCTGTGCACGGTGGTGGACCTGTACAAATACGGCATCAAGGAAAACCCGTGGAACACGCTGAGCATGGAGAGCCTGAAGACCGCGAAGCAGGACTTCGAGAAGCGGATCAAGGGCCAGGACGCCGCGCTGGAGCGCACGCTGGACGTGGTCAAGCGCGCCGTGACCGGCATGAACGGCATCAACTCCTCCTCCACGGGCAAGCCCAAGGGCGTGCTCTTCTTTGCCGGACCGACGGGCACCGGCAAGACCGAGACCGCCAAGGCGCTGGCGGAAAAGCTGTTCGGGGACGAGCGGACCTGCGTGCGCTTCGACATGAGCGAGTACGGCCAGAGCCACAGCGACCAGAAGCTGATGGGAGCGCCTCCCGGATACGTGGGCTACGAGGCCGGCGGCCAGCTGACCAACGCCGTGAAGGAGAACCCCTTCTGCATCCTGCTGTTTGACGAGATCGAGAAGGCCCATTCCTCCATACTGGACAAGTTCCTGCAGATCCTGGAGGACGGCCGCATGACCGACGGGCAGGGCAAGACGGTGTATTTCTCCGAAACGATCATCATCTTTACCAGCAACCTGGGCATCTATGTGAAGGATGCCTTCGGAAACCGCGAGCCGAACGTGACCATGGACATGGAATACGGCGAGGTGGCCACCCGCGTGCGCAGCGCCATTGAGGACTACTTCAAGCTGGAGCTGGGCCGCCCGGAGATCCTGAACCGGATCGGCGAGAACATCGTGGTGTTCGACTACATCCGCAAGGAAGCGGCCGACCTGATCCTGAAGAGCCAGGTGAACAAGATCATCGCCAACATGCGGGAGAAGCGGGACATCAGCATCCGCATCGAGGACTACGCCTATTCCAGCCTGAAGGAGGCCGCGACCTTTGACCTGTCCAACGGCGGCCGCGGCATCGGGAACCAGGTGGAGAGCCTGCTGATCAACCCGCTGAGCCGCTGGATGTTTGACAACGGCGTGACCGAAAAGGCCCGCCTGGTGATCGAAGGATTCGAGACGTCCGCCAACCCGCCCGCGCTGCGCTGCCGCAGGGAAGAGGACGGGGAAGCCGAGGTGAAGAAAGATGAGTGATATCAAAAATCCCGCGGGAGCCAATGAGAGCGAGATCGCCAGGAGACTGAGGGAGATCGTGCCGGACCTGTGGAGCGGCCTGGGCGCCGGGATCCCGCTGTTCGCCGGCGAGCAGGAGGAGGACGGGGACGAGGACGCCTATGTGGCCTCCCAGACGCGGCCGGCCGCAGCAGCCGCACCCGCCGCTGCCGCCGCGGCTCCGAGGGCCGCGGAAAAGAAGCCCGAAAAGACGGCCGAGAAGAAAAAGCCGGCTTTGGACAGCCTGTGGAAGGCCGCGGACGAGACCGTGGACTGGACGGACGCGCTGGGCCACGAGCGCCCGACGGACGGACTGACCGGGCAGAAGCTGTGGAGCTTTTATCACAGCATGGCGGAGCAGGTGCTTGCCGGGGACGTGAGCGCCTATGTGAAGGTGCTGACCGAAACGAACCCGCTGGGGGACCTGACCGACTTTGTGAGCGGCATGGTGATCCGCACGCCGGACAGCGACCGGCTGGAATGCGAATTCGAGTGCCGGGAAGAGTGGCTGAAGGAGGACGCCCGGAGGTATCTGGGCGGCATGAGCCTGCGCGTGGCGCGGGACCTTTTCGCCGCGCTGCCCGTGAGCGAGGTGACCGTGCGCGGAACGCGGAACGGCGGGACGAACCTGGACGTGACCTACAGGAGGGAGCAGCTGCTGAAGCGGAACTTCTCCTTCCTGGATCCCGCCGGCTTCGCGGAGAAATGCGGCGGCAGGATCGAAACAGACTGAGCAGCGGGGACGCCCGGAGGGAAGCAGACATGACGCATCGGAGGATCCTGATGACAACAGCGGCAGCAGTTTTGCTGCTGCTTCTTTCCGTATGCTGCGCCGCGGCGGAAACGGCGGAGGAGATCACCGCCGGCTGCAGCTTCACGAACAACGGAAAGACCAAGGACTGCAGCACGCTGACGGACGGGGACTACTCGACCTATCTGCCCTTTAAGGAAAAGAAGGGCGAGCTGCTGATCAAAACCGGGGAGCCGGCCGCGGGACTGTATGTGAAGCTGTACAACAACGACAATAAGCCGCTGAGCTACGAGGTGCAGGTGCCCGGGGAGAACGGGGAATGGGTGACCGCCGCGCAGGGCGGCGCGCTGCTGGTGCACTGGCACGCGCTGGAGAACCCCGTGACGGAAATGAAGATCGTGTGCACGAGCAAGGAGCGGCTGCGCATCGCTGAGCTGAAGGTATACGGCCCGGGGGACAAGCCCGCGGAGGTGCAGGTGTGGACCGAGCTGGAAAAGTGCGACCTGATGCTGCTGAGCACGCATCCGGACGACGAGCTGCTCTGGTTCGGCGGGCTGCTGCCGACCTATGCCGGAGACCGGGGGCTGCGCGTGCAGCTGACCGTGATGGTGCCCACCGGGACGCTGCGGAGGCTGGAGCTGCTGGACGCCATATGGCACTGCGGGGTGACCGCCTATCCGGACTTCCTGTTCTTTGTGGACAACCGGGGGAAATCCGTGGCGAACCAGTATGAACGCTGGAGGGGAAAGAGCCGGGTGATCGGCCGGGTGGTGGAGAGCATACGGCACCATCAGCCGGAGGTGATCGTGACCCACGGGGAGAAGGGCGAATACGGCCACATGGCCCACAGGACCACGGCGGACGCGGCGAAGAACGCGGTGAAGGTGTGCGGGAACGCCGCCAAATACAAGGAATCCGCCAAGAAATACGGCGCGTGGCAGGTGAAGAAGCTCTACCTGCACGAGTACGCGAAGAACCCGGTGATCTGCGACTGGGACGCGCCGCTGAAGGCCTTCGGCGGGAAGACGGGCTTTGACGTGGCGGAGGAGGCCTTCCGCTTCCACGCCAGCCAGGTGAAAAGAGACTGGGAGTTTTCCCGGCGCGGGGAGCACGACAACGCCGCGTTCGGCCTGTATTACTCTGAGGTCGGCACGGACACCGGGACCGGGGACCTGATGGAGCACATTGAGACCGCGGAGCCCTGAACGGATACCGGTTTTTTTCAGAACGGGCATCGGAACGCGCAACAGAACATATTTCAGAACAAATTTCAGAACAAATTTCAGAAGAAACGGCTGCCGGATCTCCGGCGGCTGTTTTTTTGCTGTTTCTTTGTTAAAAAATATATTAACTTAATGGGAATGAGATTGAACTGCCAGTTAATTTACGAAATGGTGGGATTGTGATAATATTTACACATCAAACCGGAGCAGCTCGAGAGTTCCGGCAAACAAAAGCAAAGGAGAGTAAAACCAATGAAGAAAATCCTGGCTCTCATTCTTACCCTGAGTCTTCTGTGCGGCATCGCCGTGTGCGCGACCGCGGAAGACAAAATCAAGATCGGCGTCTCCATCTGGAGCTCCACCGACACCCTCGGCAGCGAATGCAAGCGCCTGATCGACGCCGCCGCAGACGCGCTGGACGTGGAAGTGATGTACGTTGACCAGGGCCACATCTCCGAAAAGGTGACCGCCAGCGCGGAAACCCTGGCGATGGCTGACTGCGACGGCATCGTGATCTGCAACTCCGCTTCCGCCGAAATGGGCAGCGTGATCAAGACCTGCGAGGAGAACGAGGTGTACGTTGCACAGTTCTTCCGCATCATCAACCAGGACGACAACCCCGATGAATACGCCCAGGCCTGCGCTTCCAAGTACTACGTCGGTGCCGTGCACGAATCCGAATTCGACAACGGCAAGGAGCTCGTGCGCATCCTGACCGAAGAAAAGAACTGCCGCAAGATCGCCCTGGAAGCCTGGGAACCCGGCGACGCGACCTTCCTGGGCCGCTGGTCCGGCTACAAGGCCGGTCTGGAAGCCTTCAACGCGGCTCATCCGGACGATCAGGCCGTGCTGCTTGATCCCCAGTACGGCGGCACCACGACCGACACCGGCCGTGCCACCGCGGAAGCCATCATTGACGCGAACCCCGACATCGACGCCCTGATCGTCGCGGGCGGCGGCGGAGACACCCTGGTGGGCGCCCTGGCCGGCATCGAAGGCAAGGGCCTGACCGGCAAGATCGCCGTGGTCTCCACCGACTTCCTGGCTGACCTGGATGCCCAGCTGGCCTCCGGCGGCATGGCTGCCGAGTCCGGCGGACACTACGCCGATCCCTTCTTCGCCTTCCTGATGGTCTACAACGCCATCAAGGGCAACTACGAAGTCTCCACCGAAGGCTTCTATGACATGGTATTCCCCTACATGTTCGTTGCTTCCTCCGAGGACTACACCGCCTACGCGGAGTACTTCACCGGCGACCAGCTGCCCTACACCGCGGACGAGATCAAGGCGCTGGCTGAGCTGAGCTACGACGACCTGGCTGCCGCGTGCGCCCAGCTGTCCGTTGCGGACGTTGTGGCCCGCCACGCCAAATAAGAGACCCTGACCGTGAGGGATGGGGCCGGCCCGGCGGCCGGTCCCATTCTGCGGTTCATTTAATCTTTCGCAAAGGACGTAACGCCTATGAAGGAAAAGCTTGCCAGGCTGAAGACCACCCGGTATTACGGCTTCCTGCTGCTGGCCGCGATGGTGGTTTTCTTCTACGCCGTATTCAAGATCCTGACCCCGGACAATTTCGGCAGCCCGGAGCATCTGCTGAGCTATCTGCAGAGCTCCATCATCTATGCCGTCGGCGGGTGCGGACTGTACTTCATCGTGGTGATGGGGCTGTTTGACTTCTCCATCGGCGCCAATGTGGTATTCTCCTCCATCGTGGGCGTGATCTGCTCTGAGCATTTCGGGTACGCGGGCTTCATACTCGGCTCGCTGCTGTGCGCCACGCTGATCGGCGTGCTGATCGGATTCCTGTACAACACGCTGCGCGTTCCCTCCATGATCGTTACGGTCGGACTGATGCTGATCTTTGAGAGCATCGCCGTGTTCGCGGCGGGCGGAAGCAAGCAGACGCTGGCAGTGGATTACCGCTTCTTCAGCGCTCCCCCCGGAAGCCTGATCCTGGCGGCGCTGGCCTTCATCCTGATGTGGTTCATTCTGAAGTACACAAGGGTGGGCACCTACTGCAACGCCATCGGCAGCAACGAGTTCACGGCGAAGAACATGGGCATTGACGTCAAAAAATACAAGCTGCTCGGCTTCATCCTGCTGCACTTCTTTGTCGGGGTGATGGCGATCCTGACCGTTTCCTACGGCACGACGATGACGGCGCTGACCGGCATGAGCACAATGAGCCGGAACTTCAAGCCGCTGATGGGCACCTTCTTCGGGGTCGCCTTCCGGAAATACGGCACGCCGATCACGGCCATCGTGGTCGGGGAGTTCATCATATCCATCATCTTCAACGGATTTATCGCGCTGGGCGCGCCGACGACGATCCAGAACGTTGTGACCGGCGCGGCGCTGCTGATGATCGTCGCGCTGACCGCACGGGGCCGGAAGGGCTCCGTGGTGAAGTAAGGAGGGGAGCGGAATGGAAAAGAACATTTTGCTCCGCGCGGAGCACATCGACAAGCGCTTCGGCATCACCCACGCGGTGAACGACGTGAGCCTGACCGTCAATGCCGGGGAGATCCGCGGGCTGATCGGGGAGAACGGGTCCGGAAAGAGCACCTTTTCCCAGATGCTGTGCGGCATCTACACCATCGGCGGGGGCACCTTCACCCTGAACGGGAAGGAGCTGCACGTGCGCAACCAGGTGGAGGCCAACGACGCGGGCGTATCCATCATCGTGCAGGAGACGGGCACGCTGTCCGGCCTGACGGTTGCGGAGAACATCTTTCTGGGTCACGAGAAGCCCTTCATCCGCCACGGGATCAAGAATACGCCGGCCATGAACCGGGAGGCGCAGCGCCTGCTGGACGAATACGGCTTCGGACGGATCCGGGCCGGGATGATGATCGACCACTACAACTTTGAGGACCGGAAGCTGGTCGAGATCGTGAAGGCGACGTATATGAAGCCGCTGATCCTGATCGTGGACGAAACGACGACCGCCCTGTCCCAGGACGGGCGCATGGAGCTGTACAAGATCATGGACAGGACCCGCGCCGACGGGCGGACGGTGATCTTCATCAGCCACGATCTGCAGGAGGTGCTGGCGCACACGGACACCGTGTCCGTGCTGCGCGACGGCGAATACATCGACACCGTGGCCAGCGCGGATATGACGGAGGATGACCTGAAGCGCCTGATGGTCGGGCGCGAGATCGGCTCCGCCTATTACCGGACCGACTGGGGGACCCCGGTCTCCGATGAGGTGGTGCTGCGGGCGGAGAACGTGACCGTGCCCGGGCTGATCCGGGACGTGAGCTTTGAGCTGCACCGGGGCGAGATCCTCGGCTTCGGCGGCCTGTCCGAGAGCGGCATGCACGAGATCGGCAAGGCGGTGTTCGGCGCCAGCTGGGACCGGACAGGGCGGGTCGTGCTGGCGGACGGGACGGAGATCAACGACATCCCCACCGCCATCGCGCACTCCATAGCCTATACCAGCAAGGACCGGGACAACGAATCCGTGATCGTGAACGAAACGATCCGCAACAATACCGTGCTGCCCTCCATTGAGGACCTGGCGCACGGGAGGCTGCTGATCAAGCGGGAGCTGGACCGCTTCGCGAAGGAGAACGCGGAAAAGATGCAGACCAAGATGCAGAGCACCGGGCAGTTCGTGTCGGACCTGTCCGGCGGCAACAAGCAGAAGGTGGTGCTGGCCCGCTGGATCGGAAAGAATTCAGACATCCTGGTGCTGGATTCCCCGACCCGCGGCATCGACGTGAAGGTGAAGCAGGCGATCTACGCCCTGATGCAGGAGCTGAAGGAGCAGGGGAGATCTATCATCATGATCTCCGAGGAGCTGCCGGAGCTGATGGGCATGGCGGACCGGATCCTGATCGTGCGGGACGGCAGCATCAGCGGCGAATATCTGCGCGATCCGAACCTGGATGAGGAGACCCTCATCGCGAAGATGGTGTGAGGAGGGAAAAAAGATGGAAAAAACAATGAAAGCCGAACGGCAACCCTCCAGAGTGCAGGCATTCCTGCACAGCGACGCCTTCCGCGCACTGGTCCCGCTGATCAGCCTGGCCGTGATGCTGGTGGCGATGAATATCCTGACCGGCGGGAAAATGCTGACCCCCAAGAAGATCCGCCTGCTGGTGGGACAGGTGTACGCGCCGATGATCGCCGCGACGGGCGTATTCTTTATCATGACCCTGGGTTCCATCGACTTCACGGAGGGGTCCACGCTGGGCGTGTGCTCCTGCGTGATCGCGATCCTGTCCCGGCTGGATTCCCCGATCGCCGTGCCGCTGTCCATTCTGTGCGGCATCCTGTGCGGCGCCGTGATCGGAGCCATCAACGGCTTCTTCCACGTGAAGTTCAAGCTGGCCAGCTTTATCGTGACGATCTGCACGATGTACCTCTTCCGCGGGATCTGCGCGTATCTGACCACGGAGAGCGCGATACCGGCGGCGAAGGCGATCACCGTGCTGGACGGGATGGAATTCTTTGAGATCGGCGGCTTCAGCGTGGGACTGAAAATGGTCATCACGCTGCTGGTGCTGGTGACAGCCTTCATCCTTTTCCGCTTTACGCGGATCGGAAACGACGTGAAGGCGGTCGGCTCCGGGGAGACCGCGGCCCGGTTCTCCGGCGTGCGGACGGACCGCGTGAAATTCCTGGCGTTCGCCGTGGCGGGCGCGCTGACCGGGCTGGCGGCCTTTGTGAACGTGATCAAGGTCGGCTCCATCACGGCCACCGCCGGAAACCAGCTGGAGACCCAGATCCTGATCGGTCTGGTGCTGGGCGGGCTTCCGATCACCGGCGGCGCGAAGGTGCGCTTTTCCAACATCGTGTGCGGCATGCTGATGTACTTTGTGCTGGACAACGGCCTGACGATCATGGGCTTTGACAGCGCTCCGCAGCAGCTGATCAAGGGCGTCATCTTCCTGATCTTTGTGGCGCTGACCGTGGACCGGAAGGCCCTGAAGGTGATCAAGTAAAGCCCTGTAAAAGCGATATTACCTCCTTTCCCGGCGCCCGGAAGGGCGCCGGTTTTTGAGGCCGCGGGAGGCCGGACTGAAAAAAACCGAGATTTGCCGAAAAAATTTCTTGCATTTTAAATTTTCCTGTGATAATATACACCTGTTGTCGAAAGACGACCCGCTGATGTAGCTCAGTCGGTAGAGCGCATCCTTGGTAAGGATGAGGTCGCCGGTTCGAATCCGGCCATCAGCTCCATCACCCGGAGTACGTTGTATCAATGGACTCCGGGTTTTTTCATGCCTTTTTTTCCGGAAGGCCGGAGGGCGGGTGTTGAGGAAAAGGCAAAAAAGAGATACAATATACCCCAATGAATTTTGAACGAGGAGACCGACATGGAACAGAAGCTGCAGCTGCCCACGGAGCTGCCGGAGGATCACAGCCCCACGGCGGAGACCGGCCTGACGGAGGAGGAAGCCGCAAAACGGCTGGCCGCCGGACAGGGCAACGCCATGAAGCAGGAGACCGGGAAGACGGTGCCGGAGATCATACTCGGCAATCTTTTCAGCTTTTTCAATCTGCTGAACTTCGGGCTGGCCTTCTGCCTGCTGCTGGTGGGAAGCTACCGGAACATGATGTTCCTGCTGATCGTGGCGGCGAACACGCTGATCGGGACCGTGCAGGAGCTGCGGGCCCGAGCGACGATCCGGAAGCTGAAGCTGCTGAACGCGCCGAAGACGCGCGTGATCCGCGGCGGACAGGAAAAGGAGACCGCGCCGGAGGAGCTGGTGCGCGGGGACCTGATGATCCTGCGCGCGGGAGACCAGGTGACCGCCGACGCGTTGGTGACGGCCGGTGAGGGCAGCGCGATGGAAAGCCTGCTGACCGGGGAGAGCAACGCCGTGGGCAAGAAGCCGGGAAGCTGGCTGTATTCCGGGTCCTACATCACGGAGGGGACCGTGACGGCGCAGGCCGTATACATGGGCGACGAGAGCTATGTGGGCCGCCTGAACGCGGAGGCCAAAAAGACCGTACGCCCGAAGTCCGTGCTGATGACGGAGCTGAACAGGCTGATCCGCTGGGACAGCATGGTGCTGATCCCGCTGGGGATCCTGCTTTTTCTGAAACAGGTGTACATGCAGGGGCATACGACAGAAACGGCCGTGCCCTCCACGGTGGCGGCCATGCTGGGCATGATCCCGGAGGGACTGATCCTGCTGACGAGTATCGCCATGGCCGTGGGCGTGATGCGGCTGGGAAAGCGGAACACGCTGGTGCAGGAGCTGAGCGCGATCGAGTCCCTGGCGCGGGTGGACACGCTGTGCCTGGACAAGACCGGGACGCTGACGGACGGGAAGATCATCCTGGAGAGCATTGAGCCCGTGGACGCGACGGAGGAGGAAGCCCTGCGGGCGCTGAGCCGGTTCACGGGAGCCATAGACGACCGGAGCGCGACGATGAGCGCCCTGCGGGCGAAGGCCGCGCCCGGGACGGAGAAGGCCGCCGCCGTGCTGCCATTCTCCTCCGAACGGAAAAAATCCGCCGTGGCCTTTGCCGACGGCAGCTGCCTGATCCTGGGGGCGCCGGAGTTCGTGATGGGAAGCGCCTATCCGGAAAAGCTGCGGGACCGGGTGAACGCCCTGGCCCTGGAGGGGCGGCGCGTGGTGCTGCTGGCCTCCGCGCACGGAGACATCACGGACGGGGAACCCCCGGCGCCGGAAAGGATCCTGTGCCTGGGCGTGCTGCGGGACGGCATGCGGGAGGGCGTGGAGGAGACCCTGCGCTATTTCCGCGAGCAGGACGTGAAGCTGAAGGTGATCTCCGGCGACAACCCGCGCACCGTGTCCATGATCGCGAAACGCGCCGGGATGCCGGAGTGGGACAACTGGGTGGACGCCCGGGAGCTGAACACGGAGGAGAAGCTGCTGGAGGGCTGCGAAAAATACGATATCTTCGGCCGGGTGACGCCGGAGCAGAAAAAGCTGCTGGTGCTGGCCCTGAAGAAGGCCGGGCACACCGTGGCCATGACGGGCGACGGCGTGAACGACATACCCGCCATGAAGGCGGCGGACTGCTCCATCGCCATGGGCGAGGGCTCCGACGCGGCGCGCAATTCCGCGCAGCTGACCCTGCTGGACAGCAGCTTCGGCGAGATGCCGCAGATCGTGCTGGAGGGCCGCAGGGTGGTCAACAACATCACCCGCTCCGCGACGCTCTTCCTGACCAAGACGGTGTTCAGCTTCCTGCTGGCCTTTGCCTTCCTGTTCCTGCCGGGGCTGTATCCCTTCCAGCCCATACAGATGTCGCTGGTGTCCTCCGCGACGGTGGGGATCCCCGGCTTCTTCCTGGCGCTGGAGTTCAGCCGGGAGCGGATCAGGGGGAGATTCCTGCGGAACATCTTTACGCGCGCGCTGCCGGGCGGGATCGCTGTGGCGGTATGCGCCGCGCTGGCCATGCAGCTGGCCTCCCGGGGCTGGACCCTCGCGGAGTGCTCCACGGCGGCCACCTGGCTGGCGGGAGCCATGAGCTGGCTGGTGCTGGCGCGCGTGAGCTGGCCCCTGAACCGCCTGCGCGGGGCGACGGTGGCCCTTTCCGCCGCGGTGCTGGCCGCGGTGGGGCTGTATTTCGGGCATGTGTTCTATCTGACGCCCATGGACGCGGAGCACTGGAAATACACCGCGCTGCTGGGCCTGCTGGGCGCCGGCGTCATGTATCTGACGGCCAGGCTGATCCGGGAGCGCCAGAGGCGGAAGGAAGAGGAAAAGGAACTGTAACAATTTGCACTGCCGCGGGCATTGGATGTTGTACGCGGCAGTGTTTTTTGATATACTGAAAGGGACGGAAACGAAACAAAATCCGAAGGACTGGTGGAAGCATCGATGAAAAGCAAACGTTTACTCGCGGGGGTACTGGCAGCGGTACTCTGCTTCGCTATACTCGGCGCCGCGGGAGCGGAGATCACCCTGGAGGAAGAGATGAAGGGGAACCGCGTTTCCCGGCGCGTCTGGAGCGACGAGGACGGGAACACGGTGAACGGCCCGGACGGCTACGCGTACGTCACCTACAGCTACAGCAACGGCGAGACCACGGAAAAGTACTATGACGCGGACGGGCAGCCCTGCATGACGCCCGGCGGCTATTACGGCCGGATCGTGAGCTACGACGGCAAGCGCCGGGTGGACGGGATCACCTATCTGGACGAAACGGGCGCGAAGACGGATATTCCCGCGGGCTATGCCAGGGTCCGCATGGTCTACAGGACGTGGGGAGCGCTGAAGGAGCTGACCTACTACGACGCGATGGGCCGCAAGACGGTCGTGCCGTCACTGGGGTACGCCGGCATCCGCTGCGAGCACCGCGGCACGACGCTGACGGGGCGGACCTATGTGAACGCGGACGAGGTGCCCGTGGACGGCCCCGAGGGCTGGGCCGTGATGACCCAGAGCGTGACCAAGACCAACAAGGTGCGCGGGATCAGCTACACGCACGCGGACGGCTCGCCGGCCACCTGCGCGGAGGGCTGGTCCTCCTGTGAAAAGGATCTGGACGAGAAGGGACGCGCGACGGAGACCCGCTATCTGGACCGGGACAACAAGCTGACCAACTCCCTGATCGGCTACGCGAGGGAGACGGTGAACTATTCCGGCAACCGGAGCTGCATCGTGCGCCGGTATGACGCGGACGGGCAGCCGGTGCCCATGGGCGAGGGCTACGTATTCATCAAAAAGACGCTGGACAGCGACAGCCGCGTGCTGACGGAAAGCTGGCTGGACAGCAGCAGCGAGCCGACGCTGAACAGCGACGGCGTGGCCGGGAACGCCTATACCTACGGCAGGAACGGCGAGGTGGTGAAGGTCAGCTTCTTCGACAAGGACGGCGCGACATGCGAGAACCTGCACGGGTACGCCGGCTACGAGAACGTGCTGAACGAAGACGGCACGCTGGCGCGCAGGATCTACACCGGGGCGGACGGAAGGCCCGCCGACACCGACGCGGGCTACTGCGAGGTGGAATACACATACAACGAATTCGGGCAGATCGAAAGCGAAACCTATTACGACACCAAAGGAACGAGGGTCAGTATCCGGTAAGAAAAAAACAGCACAGAGCAGGAGCATGAACCGGGAGGGAAAAATGATGAATATTTCCGGAATGTCTTCCCCTTACGCCATTACGACCATCGACCCCTGGCTGGAGCCTTTCTCCGGCGAGATCGACCTGCGGATGAACCGCTTCAAGGAGCGGCGCGCCCAGCTGGTCGGCGACGCGAAGGAGTTGATCTCCTTCGCCAACGGACACCTGTATTTCGGCATCCACCGGACGGAGACCGGCTGGGCCGTGCGGGAATGGCTGCCCGCCGCGGACGAGGTGCATCTGACCGGCGACTTCAACGGCTGGGACCGGGAGTCCCATCCGATGGAGAAAAAGGAAAACGGCGTGTGGGAGATCCTGCTGGAGGGAAGGGACGCCCTGAAGCACGGGCAGTTCCTGAAGCTGTGGGTGAGACACGGGAAGGATCAGTTTGAACGGCTGCCCGCCTACAGCACCCGCGTAGCCATGGACGAAAGGCTGAAAAAGCTGTGCACGCAGGTGTGGGACCCGGAAACGCCTTTTGAGTGGACCGACGCCGGCTGGCGGGAAAAGGAACCCGGCGCGCCGCTGATCTATGAAGCGCATGTGGGCATGGCACAGGACCGGGAGGGCATAGGCACCTACCGCGAGTTTGCCGACAATATCCTGCCCCGGATCCGGAAACTGGGCTACAACACGGTGCAGCTGATGGCCATACAGGAGCATCCTTATTACGGCTCCTTCGGCTACCAGGTGACCAACTTCTTTGCCGCCAGCAGCTGGTACGGCGAGCCGGAGGGCCTGAAGTACCTGATCAACAAGGCGCACGGCATGGGCCTGCGCGTGCTGCTGGACGTGGTGCACAGCCACGCCTGCCCGAACGAGGGCGAGGGCCTGAACATGCAGGACGGCACCGACGGGCAGTACTTCCTGGAGGGCGGGGAGGGCTGGCATCCCGCCTGGGGGACCCGGCTCTTCAACTACCGCCGGGTGGAGGTGCTGCACTTCCTGCTGAGCAACCTGAAATTTTTCATTGAGGAATATCATTTTGACGGCTTCCGGTTCGACGGCGTGACCAGCATGATCTATCACGACCACGGGCTGGGCTCGGCGTTCACCAACTACAGCCTGTATTTCAGCATGAACACCGACCTGGAGGCCATCAACTACCTGCAGCTGGCGAACGAGCTGATCCATGAGGTGAATCCCAACGCGACGACCGTGGCGGAGGACATGAGCGGCATGCCCGGCATGTGCCTGCCCCTGGAGGACGGCGGGATCGGCTTCGACTACCGCCTGGCCATGGGCGAGCCGGACTACTGGATCAAGCTGCTCAAGGACACGCGGGACGAGGACTGGAGCATGAACGGCCTGTGGTACGAGATGACCACGCGCAGGCCGCTGGAAAAGGTGATCGGCTACTGCGAGAGCCACGACCAGGCGCTGGTGGGCGACAAGACCATCCTTTTCCGCATGGCGGACGCGGAGATGTACACCGGCATGAACCGGGACTACCACTCCCTGACCATGGACCGGGCTATCGAGCTGCACAAGATGATCCGCCTGTTCACGCTGGCGACGGGCGGGAACGGATACCTGAACTTTATGGGCAACGAGTTCGGGCATCCGGAATGGATCGACTTCCCGCGGGAGGGAAACGGCTGGAGCTACAAGTACTGCCGGCGGCAGTGGTCGCTGGTGGACAACAAAATGCTCAAGTACGGCTGGCTGAACGACTTTGACCGGGCGATGATCTCCCTGGCCCGGGACAGGAGGCTGCTGGAGGATCCGGAGCCCGTGAGCCTGTGGATCGACCAGGACCGGAAGATCATCACCTTCAGCCGGGGGAAGCTGCTCTTCCTGTTCAATTTCCACGGCAGCTATTCCGAGCAGAACTTCTTCCTGCACGCCCATACCACCGGCGAGGGCGCCTACCGCGTGATCCTCAGCTCCGACGAGGAACGCTTCGGCGGGAACGGGCTGGTGAGCCACGACTACGTGTACCACACGCAGAGCATTGAAAACAAGGGACTCGGTTTTTCCGTATACGCGCCGGCGAGGACCGCCATGGTGCTGGAAAGAGAGGAAAAGAAAAAGTGAGATTTGAGATTTCAGGAAATGCCCTGATCGCGAGGAACGGATACGAAACCCTGAAGATCGAACCCTGGGGGAAGGACAGCCTGCGCGTGCGCGCCGTACAGTATGACAAATGGACGGGAAACGACTGGGCGCTGACCGAGGAGCCGGAAAAGACAGAGGCCGAGGCGCGCATCGGTTCGGAGGACTACTGGGACGGCTACGGCGAGCCCAGGCCCGTGCCCTTCGGCGAGATCAGGAACGGGCGGCTGCGCGCGGAGGTCAACTTTGCCGGCGTGATCAGCTTCTACCGCGACAAAAAGCTGATCCTGCGCGAATACTACCGCAGCTACGGCGGAACGCTGTCCAAAGAGAGCCGCTGCCTGAAGGTGGTCAACCGCGAATGGAAGGGCAACATCGGCGGCGGGGAATACGCGCTGACGGTGCGCTTTGACGCAAACGAGGGCGAGAAGATCTTCGGCATGGGCCAGTACCAGCAGCCCTACCTGGATCTGAAGGGGAACATCCTGGAGCTGGCGCAGCGCAACTCCCAGATCACGGTGCCCTTCCTGGTCAGCTCCCTGGGCTACGGAATGCTGTGGAACAACCCGGCGGTGGGCTCTGTGACCTTCGGCAAGAACCTGACCGAATGGACGGCCCGCAGCACGAAGCAGATGGACTACTGGATCACCGCCGGGGAGAACCCGAAGGAGATCCTGAAGAACTATACCGGCGTGACCGGGCGGGCGCCCGAATTCCCGGAGGACCGGATGGGCCTGTGGCAGTGCAAGCTGCGCTACCGCACGCAGGACGAGGTGCTGACGGTGGCCCGGCAGTATCAGAAGGAAGGCATCAAAATCGACCAGATCGTGATCGACTTCTTCCACTGGACCGTGCAGGGCGACTGGAAGTTCGACAAGACCTACTGGCCGGACCCGAAGGCCATGGTGGACGAGCTGCATTCCATGGGCATCAAGGTGATCGTGTCCGTATGGCCCAGCGTGGACCGGCGGAGCGAGAACTTCGGCCCGATGATGGAGCGGGGGCTGCTGATGCGCGCCGAGCGCGGAGAGGCGCAGACCTACGACTATCAGGGCGACTGCGTGGTGATCGACCCCTTCAACCCCGAGACGCGGGAGTATGTGTGGGAGGTCTGCAGGCGCAACTACTACGACCTGGGCATCGACGCCTTCTGGCTGGACAACAGTGAGCCGGACATGGGCGTGTACGACTTTGACAACTACCGCTACTTCGCCGGGCCCGCGACGGAATGCGGAAACATGTATCCCCAGCTGTACAGCCGCGCCTTCTTCGACCCGATGAGCAAGGCCGGGCGCGGGCCGGTGGTGAACCTGCTGCGCTGCGGCTGGGCCGGCAGCCAGAAATACGGCAACGTGATCTGGTCCGGCGACGTGCCGAGCACCTTCGAGAGCCTGAGAGACCAGCTGCAGGCGGGGCTGAACATGGGCCTGGCCGGCATCCCGTGGTGGACGACGGACATCGGCGGCTTCATGACGGACGACGTGAACGACAGGGATTTCCGGCAGCTGCTGATCCGCTGGTATGAGTTCGCGGTCTATTCCGCCGTGCTGCGCATGCACGGGGACCGCGGCCCCTACAACATCCCCGCGCTGGACGACCGCGACTGGGGCGGCGGATACCTGCACACCGGCCAGCCGAACGAGCTGTGGAGCTACGGCGAGGAGAACTACCGCATCATGCGCAAGTACTACGACGTGCGCATCGCCATGCACAACTACATCAAGAGCCTGTACCGGGAGGCACAGGAGAACGGCTCCCCGCTGATCCGCACGATGTTCTACGAATTCCCGAAGGACAAGAAATGCTGGGAGCTGCAGGACCAGTATATGTTCGGCAGCGAATACCTGGTGGCGCCGATCCTGCACCTGAACGAGTTCGAGCGGGACGTGTATCTGCCCGCCGGGAAGTGGGAGAACGTGAACACGGGCGAGATCACGGAAGGCGGACAGACCGTGCGCGTGAAGGCGCCGCTGGACGAAATACCGGTATTCCGGAAAAAGTAATCAGGGGAAACAACCATGGGGGACCATCAAGGAGGCAGGACCGTGACAGGAAAGAGGATCATCAAAGCCGCTCTTCTTGCCGCGGCCCTGCTCTTTCTGTGCCTTTCCGCGGGAGCGGAAACGGTGCTGACGCTGCGCGTGAAGCCGGCGGAAACAGCCGCGGACCGGGAGACGGGCGGCGGATACTGCTTTGTGGGCGAGAAGGGAAAGACGGAGGCCGGCGTCACACTGACCTGGCGGGAGGAGGGCCGCACCGAGACCGGTGAGGACTTTGACCTGCGGCAGCTGCTGAAGGACGGGGAGGGCGCCGTGGTACGGGCCGTGTGGCGCTTTGAGGCGCGGGAGACCGCGGCCAAAAAGAACCTTTTCCGCCTGAGAGCCGGGGAGGAAGGGAAGGAATACGCCTCGGAACGCGTTGTGAATGGCTGGAACGCCTGGGACGTGACGGAATTCGCGCGCGACGCCCTGAAGGGCGAGGGCGGCATGGCCTTCCGCGCGGAGCCGGGAAACGGGAAGGCGAAAAAGGGGACCGAGCTGGACGCCGCCGGGTCCGCGCTGTATGTGACGGTGGCGCTGCGAAAGGCGGTGCCGGGAGCGGAGGACCAGCGGATCACGGACGAGCCGCTGCTGGATGCCGCACTGTCCGCCCTGCCCGAGGGGCACCTGATCCTGCGGCAGTACGACGAGGTGAGCGGGAGCCTGCTGCAGGCGAAATGGCCGACGGGCGTGCCGTATTACTACGGCGGCCACAGCGAGGACAAGGTGCTGCGGCGCTTTTATCCCATGCAGGAGTCCAACTACTACAAAAAGGACCGGATGTACCTGTGCGGCTTTGACTGCGGAAGCTACCTGCACTGGGCGGAGGAGCAGGCGGGCTGCGAGCCGCACGACGCGCTGTCGAGCCTGATGTACCGGCGGGACGGGTACCTGCCCGTAAAGGGGCTGGAGCTGAAGGAATGGTGGCCCTTCCTGCGGCCGGGGGACATGATCGCCGTGAACCACGGCAGCTACCACGTGATGATGTACATCGGGACGCCGAAAATGTACGGCCTGACAGCGGAGAACGCGCCGGAGCTGAAGGACCGGCTGGAGGAGCCGCTGGTGATCCACTGCGGGGAAAACCCTTTCTGCTACGAGCTTTTCAAGGAATACATCGACGCGCAGCAGTGGCAGCGGGAGGTGAGCCCGCCGGACGGCGGGGTGACCGTGTCCCTGCTGATGCAGAACGCCGGAAACGCCCCGCACGTGAAGAAAGCGCCGTGGGGAACGGAGTACGGATACTTCGAGCTGCCGGGGCAGGAGATCACGGCGCTGTCCCTGCACGACTGCACGGACGTGTGCTGGTTCCGCCCGGCGGAAGCGGAGAGATAAAAAAAGAAAGGCCGATCTGCCTCAATCTGTTGAAAAATAAGAAGAAAAGGCTTGTCAAGGACGTTAAACTGTGCTATACTCGACTCTGCGCGGAATATTCCGCGTTTACCGACATGGCATATGCCTTGAAAGAAGGGTTTAACGTAAAGAGTGGAGACAGCTGAAAGCGTGCGGAGCGCCTCTTGTCCCGGCGGGACGGAGAGGGCGTTTCTCTGCGTGCTCAGAAGCTGTTCTGATCCGCTTTTTTTTGTTGCCTGAAAGGCGGGAGGGACCGGAGACGTGGCAAAAGCGGAGCTGACGGCCGTTGTGGAGCCGAAATGCAGGAAGATCGCGGAGCAGATGGGGTTTGAGCTGGTGGACGTGAGCCTGGACAAGGAGCCCACCGGCCGATATCTGCGGATCTACATCGACAGGGAAGAGGGCATCACGCTGGATGACTGCGAGAAGTACCACAAGGCGGTGCGTCCCCTGCTGGAGAGCTATGACTACGACTTCATGGAGGTGTCCTCGCCGGGCATCGACCGCCCGCTGAAGACCGACCGGGACTTTGAGCGCGCGCTGGGCGAAGAGGTGGAGATCCACCTTTTCAGGGCGCTGGACGGCGTGAAAACGCTGACCGGCACTCTGGCGGGGCTGGAGGACGGCGAGATCCTGCTGGATACGCCGGAGGGGGAGAAACGGATCCCCCGGAAGGCGGCCTCCCTGGTGAAGCCGATCGTGGACATGGAAGGTATTGAAGAGGTCGACCTTTCCGGAGAGGAAAGCGAAGAAAACGGACTGACGTGAGAAAGGAAACAGCGAGAAAATGAAGTCTGAAGTGATCGAAGCCATCAAAATTCTGGCAAGGGAAAAGGAAATCAGCGAGGATCATCTGTTCGAAACGATCGAGGAAGCCCTGAAGGCTGCTTATAAAAAGAATCTGGGCAAGGACGAGGTCGTGCCCAGCAATCTGGCCGTGACGGTGGACCGGGAGACCGGCGCCATCTCCGTGTACGCCAGGAAGCTGATCCTGGAAGAGGTGGAGGATCCGGGCAACCAGATCACACTGGAGGAGGCCAAGAAGATCAACCCCACCTACCAGATGGGCGACATCGCCGAGGTGGACGTGACCCCCAAGGGCTTCCTGCGGGTAGCCGCCCAGACGGCGAAGCAGGTGATCATCCAGCACATCCGTGAGGCGGAGCGCGGAAAGATCTACGATGAGTTCTCCGAAAAGGAAGGCGAGATCCTGACCGGCATCGTGCAGCGGATCGAGCCCAAGGCCATTTATGTGGACCTGGGCCGCACCGAGGGCGTGCTGGACCGCGACCAGACCATCCCCGGCGAGGAGTTCCACGACGACGACCACATCAAGGTCTACGTGCTGACCGTGCACCGCAACAGCCCCACGGCCGGATACACCCCCCAGGTGTATGTGAGCCGGATCCATCCGAACCTGGTGAAGCGCCTGTTCGAGCTGGAGGTGCCGGAGATCGCCGGCGGCATCGTGGTGATCAAGAGCATCGCCCGCGAGGCCGGCAGCCGCACCAAGATCGCCGTGCACAGCCAGGACCTGATGATCGACCCGGTCGGCGCGTGCGTCGGACAGCGGGGCGGCCGCGTGGAGCGCGTGGTGGCTGAGCTCAAGGGCGAGAAGATCGACATCATCAAGTGGTCCAGCAACCCGGCCGAGTTCGTGGCCAACGCGCTGAACCCCGCCCATGTGCTGAGCGTGTACCAGGCGAAGGACGAGAAGGCCTTCCGCGTGATCGTGCCGGACAACCAGCTGAGCCTGGCGATCGGCAAGGAGGGCCAGAACGCCCGCCTGGCCGCCAAGCTGACCGGCTGGAAGATCGACATCAAGAGCCAGAGCCAGATGGCCGAGCTGAACGACATGGTGGACGAAAACGGCCAGGTGATGGAATACGTACAGCTGGAGACACCCACCTACGACAGCTTCACGATGGACTTTGACGACAGCCTGGCCGGCGACGACGACACCATGTAAGCAACGGAAAGGAACCGCGAATGAAGCCGAAAAAGATTCCGATGCGGATGTGTACCGGCTGCCGCGAGATGAAGGAAAAGCGGGAACTGATCCGCGTGGTGCGCGGGCCGGACGGGGACGTATCCCTGGACCCGACGGGCAAGAAATCCGGGCGCGGCGCGTATGTGTGCCGCAGGACGGAATGCCTGAAGCGCGCCATCAAACAGAAGCAGCTGGAGCGCCAGCTGCAGGTGACGCTGACGGAAGAGGTCAGCGAAGCGCTGAACGCCGAGCTGGAAAGGCTCAGCCGGGAGGATGCCCAGACCGATGGATGAGAAAAGGATCAGGGGACTCATGGGGCTGTGCGTCCGGGCCGGACAGGCGACCTTCGGAGAGGAAAGGTGCCTGAAGGATCTGCGGAGCGGGCAGTGCGGACTGCTGCTGCTGGACGCGGGCATATCGAAAAGCGCTGAGGAACGGTATCAGGGCATCTGCGAACGGGAAGGGATCCCGATGAAAAAGCTGCCGGAGGGATGGCTGGAGGAAGCCACCGGACGGCCGGGCATGGCGATGGCCGTGCGCGCGGGAGGCTTCGCGGAGCAGATGGCAGGCTGCCTGTGAGAGGGCGGCAATACAAAACGATTTTAATGGCCGGATAACGGCGGGGGGACAAACGTCGAATGGCGAAGGGAAACTTAAAGGTAGCCACCAGGGAGCTTGTGGAGCAGGCGACAGAGATTCTGGACAGGACCAAGAGGGCCCGCAGGGAAGCGGACGCTCTGTTTGACACGCTGAAGCGGATGAACGAGGACCTCAACCGCGCGAAGGAAGAGGAAAACGCACGCCGCCGGCGCGAAGAGCAGATGAAGGTCCAGTCCTCCTACGCGAAGGCGTTCACCATGCTGGACGAGGACGAGAAGGCCCAGATGGAAGCCGCGCGCAGGGAGAGCGCCGATAAGGCTGCCGCAGAGGCGCCCGCGGAGGAAAAGCCCGCGAAGAAAGTGAAAGCGGAGGAACCCGCCGAAAAGACGGAAGCGCCCGCTCCCGCCGCAGAGAAGGCCGAAGCCGAGAAGCCTGCCGAAAAGCAGGAGAAGCCGGAAAAGGCCGAAAAGAAGGCGGAGGTGCCGCAGACACAGGTCTTTGAGCCGGACACTCCGGCGGAGAAGCCCGCTGAGGTGAAGCGTCCCGCGATCGGCCAGATCGTGGCACGGCCCGGCGAAGCAGTCCGCCCGGCAGCGCCGGTCGGCCCCGCGGCCAACGTGATCCGCATGCCGCAGCAGGGCGCGCAGCAGCCCCGCGGCCCCTACGGCCGTCCCGCGAACCCGCAGCAGGGTCCCTACGGACGTCCGGCAGGCGGGCAGCAGGCCCCCTACGGCCGTCCCGCGAACCCGCAGCAGGGCCCCTACGGGCGCCCGGCAGGCGGGCAGCAGGCCCCCTACGGACGTCCCGCGAACCCGCAGCAGGGCGGCTACGGCCGGCCGGCGGGCGGACAGCAGGGCGGCCCCTACGGGCGTCCCGCCAATCCCCAGCAGGGCGGCTTCGGCCGGCCAGCGGGCGGACAGCAGGGCGGCTACGGCCGGCCCGCGAACGGACCGCAGCAGGGCGGAAGGCCCCAGCAGGGCGGTTTCGGCGGCAGAAACCAGGGCGGTTCCGGACGGTCCCGCGGTTCCGCGGCAGCGGAGCTCGCGCCGCCCATGGAAAAGGAACGCGTATCCAACTACGACCCGAACAAGAAGAGCTACGAGCGCCAGCATGATCCGGAATACGTGAGCAAGAACCGGAAGCAGGCGAACAATAACCGCAACAACAACACCTTCAACGGCTATGACGACGAGGTGATCCGCGGCGGCAAGCGCGCCCGGGCCAAGAAGCCCAGCGCGCAGCAGATGATGGCGCCCATCAAGATCGACACAGCCTACATGGCCGGCGACACCATCACCGTGCGCGACCTGACCGAAAAGATCGGCAAGCCCGCCGGCGAGATCATCAAGAAGCTCTTCCTGCTGGGCAATATGGCCACCATCAACAGCGAGATCGATTTTGACACAGCGCAGCTGGTCTGCTCCGACTTTGAGATCACGCTGGAGCGCAAGCAGGAGCAGTCCGCCGAGGCCGCCCTGGTCGCCGAGGACTTTGACGACGCCGAGGAGAACCTGGAGACCCGCCCGCCGGTCGTGACCATCATGGGCCACGTCGACCACGGTAAGACCAGCCTGCTCGACTACATCCGCAAGAGCCGCGTGACGGCCGGCGAGGCCGGCGGCATCACCCAGCACATCGGCGCCTACACCGTGGAGGTGGAAGGCGGAAGGAAGATCACCTTCCTGGATACGCCCGGACACGAGGCTTTCACAGCCATGCGCGCCCGCGGCACCCAGGCGACCGACATCGCCGTGCTGGTTGTGGCGGCGGACGACTCCGTCATGCCGCAGACCGTTGAATCCATCAACCACGCCAAGGCTGCCGAGGTACCGGTGATCGTGGCGATCAACAAGATGGACAAGCCCGAAGCGAACCCCGACCGCGTGAAGCAGGACCTGACCCAGTACGGCCTGGTGTGCGAGGACTGGGGCGGCGAGACCATCTGCGTCCCCGTATCCGCCGTGACCGGCCAGGGCGTGGACGAGCTGCTGGAAATGATCCTGCTGCAGGCGGACATGCTGCAGCTGCAGGCGAACCCGAACCGGCTGGGCCGCGGCGTCATCATCGAGGCGAAGCTGGACAAGGCCCGCGGACCTCTGGCGACCGTGCTGCTGCAGAACGGTACCCTGCATGTGGGTGACTCCATCATCGCGGGTATGGCGAGCGGCAAGGTGCGCGCCCTGATCAACGACAGGGGCGAGCGCGTGGAATCCGCCGGACCCAGCATGCCTGTGGAGATCATGGGCTTTGACGATGTGCCCAGCGCCGGCGACGAGATGATCGCCGTGGCGGACGACCACCTGAGCCGCCAGGTCGCGGACGAGCGCCGCGAAAAGCTGAAGGCAAGCCGCGAGGCCACCATGGCCAAGATGAGCATGGAGAACCTGTTCTCCTCCATCGAGGCCGGCAAGGTGACCACGCTGAACCTGATCATCAAGGCGGACGTGCAGGGCTCCGTGGAGGCCGTGAAGCAGGCCATGGAGAAGCTGTCAAGCGACGAGGTCAAGATCCGCGTGCTGCACAGCGCGGCCGGCGCGATCACCCGCGACGACGTGAACCTGGCCTCCGCGTTCAACGCCATCATCATCGGCTTCAACATCCGGCCGGATGCCTCCGCCCGCGAAGCGGCCGAGAAGGCCAAGGTGGACGTGCGCCTGTATACGGTCATCTACAAGGCCATCGAGGATATGGAGCTGGCCATGAAGGGCATGCTGGAGCCGGAGTACCGCGAGGTGCTGCTGGGCCATGCCGAGGTGCGCAACGTGTTCAAGATCACCGGCGCGGGCATCATTGCCGGCTGCTATGTGACGGACGGCAAGGTGCAGCGGAACGCCGGTGTGCGCCTGCTGCGTGACAACGTGGTCGTATTCGAGGGCAAGCTGAGCTCCCTGCGCCATCTGAAGGATGACGTGAAGGAAATGGCTCAGGGCTACGAGTGCGGCATGAGCCTGGAGGGTCACAACGACATCAAGGAAGGCGACGTTGTCGAGTGCTACATTATGGAGGAGATCCCGCGCTAAATGAGCAACAGTTATCAGAGAATTGACAGGATCTCGGAGGAGGTCCGCCGCGAGACGGACGCCATTATCCGGGAGGAGCTGAACGATCCCAGGATCGGCGGCACCTGGTCCGTGACGCGGGCCGAGGTGACGGGCGACCTGCGCTACGCGAAGATCTACGTGAGCGTACTGGAGGACGACCGGCGCGAAGCCCTGATGGAGGCGCTGAAAAACGCCAAGGGCTTTATCCGCCGGGCGCTGGGCAAGCGCATGATCATCCGCTACGCCCCCGAGCTGATCTTCATCAGCGACAAGAATATCGAATACGGAGTCCATATTGCCAAGGTCCTTGCCGAAACAGGCATCACGGAGGAAAAAACGGACGATGAAGACAAGGAATCCTGAGGGGATCGCGGAAGCGATCCGGAAGGCCGAGACCGTAGCCGTATGCAGCCATATCTATCCCGACGGGGACACGGTGGGCAGCGCACTGGCCATGCGCCTGGCGCTGCAGGCAATGGGCAAGAAGGTGCAGGTGTTCTGCCAGCACAAGGTTCCGGACAACCTGGCTTTCCTTCCCGGCGCGGCGGAGTTCCGTCGCCCCGAGGAAAACACCGATTCCTTTGACCTGCTGCTGGCCGTGGACGTGAGCGACGAGGGCCGGCTGGGGAGCTGCATTGAACTGAAAAAGCGCTGCGCGCACACCGCACAGATCGACCACCACGGGACGAACCCCGGCTACGCCGAGGTCAACAGCATCGACGGGGCCGCGTCCGCGACCTGCACGATGCTGCGGGACCACCTGAAGGCGCTCGGGACGGAGCTGACCGCGGACATCGCGGTCTGCCTGTACACGGGCATCAGCACCGACACCGGCAATTTCTCCTTTGACTGCACGGACGCGGAAGCCTTTGACGTGATGAGCGACCTGATGAAGACCGGGCTGCCCATCGCGCAGCTGAGCCTGCGCCTTTTCCGCGAGAGGAGCAAGGAGCAGATCCTGCTGCTGGGCAAGGCCATCGGCAGCCTGGAGTTCCGCGCGGACGGCCGGCTGGCCGTGATGAAGCTGACGAAAAAGGACTTTGAGGACTGCGGCGCGCTGAGCGAGCACGCGGACACCCTGGTGAACTACGGGCTGGAAACGACGGGCACGCAGATGGCGCTGCTCGGACGGGAAAGCGACGACGGGAAGATCAAGTTCAGCCTGCGCGCCCGGGAACCCTACTGCGTGGACGGGATCGCCAAGCGGCTGGGCGGGGGCGGGCATGCCAGAGCCTCCGGCGTATCCATGGAAGGAAGCCTCGGTGAGACCACGGAAACCGTGGCCGCAGAAATGCTGAAAGGCCTGAACTGACAGAAACGATGAACGGATTTATCAATATTATGAAACCGACAGGGATGACGAGCGCGGCCGTGGTGGGCGTGCTTCGCCGCCTGACGGGGGAAAAGCGCGTCGGCCACGCCGGCACGCTGGATCCGGAAGCCGCGGGAGTGCTGCCGATCATGATCGGCAAGGCTACGCGGCTGTTTGACTATCTGGTGGACCGGACGAAGGAATACGAGGCGGTGATCGCCTTCGGCAGCAGCACGGATACGCAGGACGCCACCGGCACCGTGCTGGAGACCGGCGGGAACTATCCGGACCTGGAGACCGCGCGGGAAAAGGCGAAGCTGCTGACCGGCGACATCGTGCAGAAGCCGAGCATGTACAGCGCCATCAAGGTGGACGGGAAGCCGCTGTACGCCCGCGCGCGGAAGGGCGAGACCGTGGAGGTGCCGGAGCGAATCGTGCGCGTGGACAGCATCGAGATCACCGGCGAGGAGCCGGAGCACGGCATGCGGATGCGCGTGCGCTGCGGAAAGGGGACCTATATCCGCTCCATCTGCGACGATCTCGGAAAGCTGTGCGGCTGCCCGGCGCACATGCGATCGCTGACCAGGACGCGGAGCGGGTATTTTACCGCGGAGACCGCGGTGACGCTGGACGGGATCCGCGCGGCGGCCGCGGAGGGCAGGATCGGCGAATACCTGACCGCGCCGGACGCGCCGCTGGAAGCTATGAGGCGCCTGGACGTGCCGGAGCGGCTGGAAAAGGCCGTGCGCGCCGGAGCGAAGCTGCCGCTGGAAAAAATGACGAAGGAGCCGCCGGAGGAGGGGGTCCCGCTGCGGATCTATCTGAAGGGAGACTTCTGGGGCATCGGGGAGAGACAGGGGGAGCACATCGTGTGGAAGGCCCAGATCGCCCCGGAGGAAAAGGAAGAGAAAGAAGAAGCATGAGAGTTATTCGGGACGGAGAACGGACCGGAGCGAGAGTGATCGCACTGGGGACCTTTGACGGCGTACACCGCGGCCACGCGGCGCTGCTGGAAAAGGGAAGGGAGTACGCGGAGGCGCATGGGGTCCTGCTGCAGGCCTGCACATTTGACAGGCATCCGCTGGAGGTGCTTTTTCCCGAGCGTGCCCCGAAGCTGCTGAACACCCTGCCGGAAAAGCTGCGGCGGATGGCCGCGTGCGGGGCGGACGAGGTCCGCATCCTGCGTTTTGAAAAGCGGACCGCGGAAACGGCGCCGGAGGAATTCCTGCGCATGCTGCGGGAGACCTCGCTGCTGCGCGCGGTCACGGCCGGCTGGAACTATACCTTCGGCAGGGGCGGCGAGGGAAACGCCGAGCTGCTGCTGGAGGACGGAAAAAAGCACGGGTATGAGGTGCTGATCGTGCCCCCGGTGAAGACGGAGGACGGCACGGTGATCTCCTCCAGCGAGGTGCGCGGCCTGCTGGCGCAGGGGAACATCACCCGCGCCAACGAGCTGCTGGGGAGCGAATACAGCCTGACGGGCACCGTGGTGAACGGCAAGCAGATGGGGAGCCGGATCGGCTTTCCCACGGCGAACGTGCGGGTGC
This sequence comes from Clostridia bacterium, assembly GCA_017509255.1. GTDB lineage: Bacteria > Bacillota > Clostridia > Christensenellales > Aristaeellaceae > Aristaeella. The sequence continues at coordinate 38,359 of JAFWQA010000009.1, forward strand.
CGGAGCGCAAGCTGCTGCCCGCCTACGGCGTATACATCTGCGCGGCGGAGACGGACCGGGAGCTGTGGCCCGCCGTGGTCAACATCGGCGTGCAGCCGACGCTGCCGTCCGGCGGCGTGACGGTGGAGGCGCACATCCTGACGGACAGCCCGGAGCTGTACGGAAGGAAGCTGCGGATCACGCTGAAGGAGCGGCTGCGCGGGGAAAAGAGGTTCGGGTCCGTGGGGGAGCTGCAGGAGCAGATCGCGGCGGACCGGGAGGCGGCGATCCGCTTCTTCGGCCTGTAAACGCCCGTACGGAAACGTTTGCAGGGATCATATGGACAGAAAAAGCCAAAGCGTGTATAATTATTTGGTTGAGACCAAGGCTCAACGCATGGGAAGAATGTAAGGAGGAATACCATGCCCACGACCAAGTTTGACAAGGAATCCATCAAAAATTCCATCGTAGGCAAGATCCAGCGGTACAACGGGCTGACCATCGAGGAAGCGACGCCCCAGCAGATCTACCGCGCGGTGGCATTCACCGTACGCGATCAGATCATGCAGAAATACATGAAGGCCCGGGAGGAGAGAAAAACCTCCAAGAAAAAGCGGCTGTACTACCTGTCCGTCGAGTTCCTGATGGGCCGCGCCATGTACTGCAACATGCTGAACCTGGTATCCACCAAGGAATATACGGAAGCCCTGCAGGAGCTGGGCATCGACATCCAGGACGTGCTGAAGGAGGAGCCGGAACCCGGGCTGGGCAACGGCGGCCTCGGACGCCTGGCGGCCTGCTTCCTGGACAGCCTGAGCAGCCTGAACCTGCCGGCGATGGGCTGCACCATCCGCTACGAATACGGCCTTTTCCGCCAGAAGATCGTGGACGGACAGCAGGTGGAGCTGCCGGACAGCTGGCTGGAAAACGGCAACGCATGGGAAGCGCCGGTCATGCAGGATACGTGCGAGATCCACTTCGGCGGGCACGTGGAAGAGATCGAGCTGAACGGACATAAGAAGTACGTGACCAAGGATTACTATACCGTGGAAGCGGTGCCCTACGACATGCCCATCGTCGGGTATGACACCGGCAACGTGAACGCTCTGCGGATGTGGTCCGCAAGGAGCCCGAAGAAGCTGGACCTGAGCAGCTTCGGCGAGGGCCGCTTCGTGCAGGCCAGCGAGGAGATCGAGCTGGCGGAGGCCATCAGCAAGGTGCTGTATCCCGAGGACAAGCACTATGAGGGCAAGATGCTGCGGCTGAAGCAGCACTACTTCTTCACCAGCGCCACGCTGCAGTACATCATCAAGGATTACAAGAAGACCTACGGCGACGACCTGAGCAAGCTGCCGGAGAAGGTTGTGATCCACATCAACGACACCCATCCCGGCATGGCCATCCCCGAGCTGATGCGCATCCTGATCGACGAGGAGGGCATGGGCTGGGACGAAGCCAGCAGCATCGTGCAGAGGACGATCGCCTACACCAACCACACCATCATGGCCGAAGCGCTGGAGCGCTGGCCCGTGAACATGGTGCAGCAGCTGCTGCCCCGGGTGTACCAGATCATCTGCGAGATGAACCGCCGCCTGTGCGAGCGGCTGTGGAACCGCTTCCCCGGGGAGTGGGACCGCATCGCGAACATGGCCATCGTGAGCTATGACAACGTGCACATGGCCAACATGTGCGTGGCGATGAGCTACTCCGTGAACGGCGTGAGCAAGCTGCACGGCGAGATCCTGAAGGAAGAGACCTTCCACGACTTCAACCTGGTGATGCCCGAGAAGTTCAGCGCCATCACCAACGGCATTACGCACCGCCGCTGGCTGATCAACTGCAACCCCGAGCTGACCGACCTGATCAACGAGAGCATCGGCACGAAGTGGATCAAGCAGCCGGAGGAGCTGAGCGCGCTGCGCTCCTTTGCAGACGACGCCGCCTTCCGCGACCGCTTCGCCGAGATCAAGGAGCATAACAAGGCGCGCCTGGCGAAGCTGCTGAAGGACCGTCAGAACGTGACCGTGGACCCGTCCTTCATGTTCGACGTGCAGGCCAAGCGGCTGCACGAGTACAAGCGGCAGATGCTGAACGCGCTGCACATCATGGTGCTGTACAACCGCATCGTGAACGACGAGAGCTTCACCATGCAGCCCAGGGTGTTCATCTTCGGCGCGAAGGCGAGCCCCGGCTATTACCGCGCGAAGCAGATCATCCGCATGATCTGCGCGCTGAGCCGGATGATCGAGAAGCATCCGAGAGCCCGGAAGATGCTGCAGGTGGTGTTCCTGGAGAACTACGACGTATCCAGCGCCGAGGTGCTGATCCCCGCCGCGGAGGTATCCGAGCAGCTGAGCACGGCCAGCAAGGAGGCCAGCGGCACCGGCAACATGAAGTTCATGATGAACGGCGCGGTGACCATCGGCACGATGGACGGCGCGAACGTGGAGATCAGCGAGCAGGTCGGCATGGACAACATCTACATCTTCGGCATGCGGGCAGATACCGTGCGGGACATGTACCGCGAGAACAACTACAACCCGATGAGCATCTTCGAGACGAACCAGGAGATCCGCCTGGCCATGACGCAGATGATCGACGGCACCCTGATGCCCGAGGCGCCCTCCGCGCTGCAGGACCTGTATCACAGCCTGCTGCTGGGCGACTGGGGAAGCATGGGCGACAACTACTTCGTGCTGAAGGATTTCGGCTCCTATTCCATGGCCCAGAGGCGCCTGGAGAAGGACTACGGGAACCGGAAGAAGTGGCTGAAGATGGCGGTGACCAATACCGCCATGTCCGGCATCTTCTCCTCCGACCGGACCATCCGCGAATACAACGACACCATCTGGCACCTGGAGCCGATGGAGTTCTGAGAATGACAGAAGGCGCTGCGGCGAAAGCCGCAGCGCCTTTTTTGCATCTTTCTTCAGTTCAGCCGGGAGGAAAGCAGCTCCGCGCACCGGTCCCAGAGCAGGGCGGCCGTTTTACCCTCCGGATCCCGGAGGGTGACGCGGAAGGGACGCCGGAAACGGTATGCCGCGCCGTCCTCAAAGTCCCGGCCGGGAACACCCTCCGCGAGCCGGACGAGGCGCCGGGCGGAGCGCTCCGGGGAAACGGTGAAGAGATATTTCAGCGGGGAATGGTAGGCCAGGCGGAGAAAGGGATGAGCCTCCGAGGCGAAATTGCTGCGGACGACGCCGGGCTCAAAGGCCGCGGCGTGCAGCCCCCGGCCGCCGAAGCGGCGGACCAGCTCCCGCGTGAAGAGCACGTTTTCCAGCTTGGTATTTCCGTAGGCGTGCAGGGGATCGAAGCGCTTTTCCCCGTTCAGGTCCTGCAGGTCGAACCGGCCGCCGTACAGCACGGCCGCGATGCTGGAGGTCTGGAGGACCGTGGCGGAGCAGGCGCAGAGCCGGTCCGCCAGCAGATTGGTGAGCAGGAAGGGAGCAAGAAAATTCACCTGCAGCGTCTGCTCAAAGCCGTCGACAGTGATCAGCCGCTGTTTCATGACGGCGCCGGCGTTGTTGGCCAGGACGTCGACGCGGTCATAAGCGCGCAGCTGCCGCGCCAGGCGGACGACGTCATCCAGGCGCGCGTAGTCCGCCGTGTGAAAGGGCATGCCGAGCTCCGCCGCGAGGGCGGCGGCCGTGGCCGGGCTCCTGCCGACGAGGATGACGCGGTGCCCGCGGGAGACGAGCGCCCGGGCGGCGGCGGCGCCGATGCCGTCGCTGGCGCCGGTGATGACTACGGTCTTACGGTCCATGGGTGAATTCCTTTCCACAGAGAAAAACCCGGGGGCGCGAAGCGCCGCCCGGGAAAAAAGGAGACGGGATCAGCGGTTGACGCGGGCGCCGGCTCCGCCGACGACCTTCTGCACCTCGTCCAGGGAGGCCATGCTGGTGTCGCCGGGGGTGGTCATGGCGAGCGCGCCGTGGGCCGCGCCGTAGTTGACGGCGGTCTCGGGATCCAGGCCCTCCATCAGGCCGTAGACCAGGCCGGAGGCGAAGGAGTCGCCGCCGCCGACGCGGTCCAGGATCTCCAGCGCCGGATACTCTTTGGAGTGATAGATCTTGCCGTCCGCCCAGAGGATGGCGCGCCAGTCGTTGACGGTGGCGGTGCGCACGGTGCGCAGGGTGGTGGCGATGGCCTTGAAGTTCGGATAGATCTCCGCCGCGTGGGCGATCATCTTGAAGTAGCCTTCCTCATTGAGCTCCTTCAGGTTGGCGTCGTTGCCCTCGATCTCCAGGCCGAGGCAGGCGGTGAAGTCCTCCTCATTGCCGATCATGACGTCCACATAGGGAGCGATGGCCTTGTTGACCTCGCGGGCCTTTTCCAGGCCGCCGATGGCGCTCCACATGGAGGGGCGGTAGTTCAGGTCATAGGAGACGACGGTGCCGTACTTCTTGGCGGTCTTGATGGCCTCCAGCACGGTCTCGCAGGACTGCTCGGACAGGGCAGCGTAGATGCCGCCGGTGTGGAACCAGCGGGCGCCGAGCTTGCCGAAGACGTAGTCAAAATCGAAATCCTCGGGCCTGGCCTTGGAAATGGCGGTGTTGGCGCGGTCGGAGCAGCCGACGGCGCCGCGGATGCCGAAGCCGCGTTCGGTGAAGTTCAGGCCGTTGCGGCAGACGCGGCCGATGCCGTCCGTCTTCATCTTATAGATCAGGGAGGTGTCCACGCCGCCCTGCAGGATCAGGTCCTCCAGCAGCTTGCCGATCTCGTTGTCGGCAAAGGCGGTCATGACGGCGGTGCGCTTGCCGAAGCAGCGGCGCAGGCCGCGGACCACATTGTATTCACCGCCGCCTTCCCAGACGCGGAAGGAACGGGCGGTACGGATCCGGCCCTCGCCGGGATCCAGACGGAGCATGACTTCCCCCAGGGCAACGGCGTCGTAGCGGCATTCCTCAGCGGGGCGCAGATTCAGAAGAGCCATAGTAATATCCTCCTTATTCATTAACAGATCAGCCGCGGATCTCCTTCACGATGGCGGCAGCTTCCCGGACGAGGTCCGTGATCTTCGCGAAATCACCGGCCTGCACCAGATCCTTTTTGACCATCCAGCTTCCGCCGCAGGCCAGGATCTTGTTATAGGCCAGGTAGTCCCGGACGTTCCTGGCGTTGATGCCGCCGGTGGGCATGAAGCTGACGCCGGTGTAGGGCGCCGCCATGGCCTTGATCATGGCCAGGCCGCCCGCCTGCTCGGCCGGGAAGAACTTGACCGCGTCCAGGCCGAAGGACAGCGCCTGCTCTACCTCACTGGGGGTGGCGGTGCCGGGGCAGACCGGATAGCCCTTTTCGATACAGTGGGCGACCACTTTGGGGTTGAGGCCGGGGGAGACGATGAACTTCGCGCCCGCGGCGACCGCGCGGTCCGCCTGCTCCACCGTCAGCACGGTGCCCGCGCCGACGAGCAGGTCCGGGAATTCCTGACTCATGAGCCGGATGGCTTCCTCCGCGGCGGCGGTGCGGAAGGTGACCTCCGCGCAGGGCAGGCCGCCGTCGATGAGCGCCCTGGCCAGCGGGACGGCGTCCTTCGCGTTATCCAGGACGACGACCGGAACGATGCCGATTTTGGAAAGCTTCTGAAATACCTGATCCATACTGATTTCCTCCCTTACAGGTTGAAGTATTCTTTGGCGTTGTTGTAGGAAATATTTTCAACGATCTGCCCGAGAGTCTTCATGTCCTTCGGATACTGGCCGTCCTCCACCCATTCGCCGATGATGCGGCAGAGCAGGCGGCGGAAGTATTCGTGGCGGGTATAGGACAGGAAAGAGCGGGAGTCCGTGAGCATGCCGAGGAAGCGGCCCAGGAGGCCCTCCTCCGCAAGGCACTTGAGCTGATCGGTCATGCCCTCCAGCGTGTCATTGAACCACCAGGCGGCGCCGTGCTGGATCTTGCCGGGGCAGTCGCCGTTCTGGAAGCACTGGGCGACGGTGACCAGCATGCGGTTGTCGCCGCCGCTGAGGGAGTACAGGATCGTTTTGGGCAGGGCGTCCTTCGCGTTGAGCGCGTTGAGGAAGCCGGCAATCTTCCGCGGGTCGCCCTGGGGGCCGATGCAGTCATAGCCGGTATCCGGGCCGAGCTCGGCGAAGCGGACGCTGTTGGTGTTGCGCAGCGCGCCGTAGTGCAGCTGCATGGCCCAGCCGCGGCGGTGATACTCTTCGCCGAGGAAGAGCATCATGGCGAACTGGAAGGCTTCCACCTGCGCGTCCGTCAGCTTTTCACCCCGCAGGGCAGAGCACAGGACGGCGTCCAGGTCCACGCCGGACAGGTCCGCGAAGGGAACGGCGTCGATGCCGTGGTCGCTGGCGCGGCAGCCGAAGGAATCGAAATAATCCATGCGGAGGGACAGCGCCTTCTGCAGGGAGGCGACGGAATCGATCTTCACGCCGCTGACTTCGGACAGCCTGCCGATATAGGCGGCAAAGCCTTCTTTGTGCAGGTTCAGGGCCTTATCCGGACGCCATGCGGGGATCACCAGCGTTTTGAAGGACTTGTCCTCCCGGATCTGCTTATGCCAGCGCAGGTCGTCCACCGGGTCGTCCGTGGTGGCGACGCAGGCGACGTTGGCCTGACGGATCATTTCACGCACGGTGAGGGTTTTGAGCTTTTCATTGCACAGGTCCCACACCTCCTGCGCGGTCTCGCCGTTCAGGATGCCGTTGTAACCGAAGTAGCGCTTGAGCTCCAGATGCGTCCAGTGGTACATGGGGCTGCCCACGGCCAGGGGGAGCATCTCGGCAAAGGCCTGGAAGCGGTCCCGGTCCGGAGCGTCGCCGGTGACCAGGTTTTCCGGCGTGCCGTTGGCGCGGATGAGGCGCCATTTGTAATGATCGCCGAAGTGATCTGCCCCCAGCCAAAGGCGGGCGATGTTTTCATAGCGCCGGTCCTCCGCGATCTCCTGCGGCGGGATATGGCAGTGATAGTCGATGATGGGCATCTTTTCCGCGTGGCCGTGGTAAAGCTCGCGGGCCGTTTCCGTGTTCAGGAGGAATTCTTCGGTCATAAAGTCCTGCATCGTGAATCTTCCTTTCAACATAATATGATCGGTATATCTCAGGGAAGCCGGAAGGTCTCCCTCTCCACCAGCCGGGAGGAGATGACGGCGCGGTGGGGCGCCTGTCTGCCTTCCAGCAGGATGTTGAGCGTGTTGGCGGCGGTCTCGCAGAGGGACTCCAGCATCATGTCGATGCTGGTGAGCGCGGGGGAGGCGCAGACGGCCAGGATGGAATTGTTGCACCCGATGACCGGGGCGGAAAGGGAAGCGCCGCGCAGCGCCTTGCCCGCGGCGACGGCGAAAAGATCCTCGGCGCAGAGGACCGCGTCAAAGGAAAGACCCCCGGCGATCAGCCCCCGCAGCGAACGGACGGCGCTGTCCGGATCCCGCTCCAGGCGGACGCAGAGGGAGGGATCGTAGGGGATGCCGCAGGCGGAAAGACCGTCCCGGTAGCCGCTGAGCTTCATGCGGCCGCCGTAGGTCAGCACATCGTAAAGATAGAGGATCCGGCGGGCGCCGGCGCTGAAAAGCCGGGAGACCGCGGAGCGGAAGGCCGCCTCCACGTCGCTGTCCACACAGTAGATATTCCCGTCCGGGACGGAGCCGTTGATCAGCACCACCGGGATCTGCGCGGCGGCCTTTTCCAGAGCGGGGCCGGAGGGATCCGCGAAAACGGAGCCGACCAGGAGGATGGCGTCCACATGCCGGTCCAGCAGGAGCTCCACATAGCGGTCCCTGTCCGCCGGCTCGGAGCCGGTGCAGTACAGGAGCATATCGTAATCCATGCGGCGGAGCGCGCCCTCCAGGAGGGAAACGGCGGAGGCGTAGAACGGGTCGGACACATCCGTGCACAGGATGCCGACCATGCGCATGGTGCCCAGGCCGAGGCCGCGGGCAAAGGCGTTGGGACGGTAGCCCTGCGCCTCCATGACGGAAAGGACCTTCCTGCGCGTCTGCTCACTGACGCGCTCGCTGCCGTTCAGGACGCGGGAGACGGTGGCGGTGGAAACGCCGCTTGCCTTCGCGATATCGTATATATTCACGGGGACCGCCTCCTTTCGCTTCAAAAAATGTAAGCAGTTACACTGATTCCGGTTTCATTATACATAAAATTTGTCGTTTTTCAACCCTTTAGAATAATTTTTATACAAATGTATTGACAATGGGGTACAAAAAAGGTAGAGTATAGGTGTAACCGCTTACACAAAAATGAAACATGATCGAAGAAAAGAGGTCGGGACGATGGAAAGGCTGAGCTACAAGACCCTGGAAGACCTGAAATATAACGGATATCTGCTGAAGGACGCGCCCGAGAAGGTGCTGCAGTTCGGCGAGGGCGGCTTCCTGCGCGCCTTCGTGGACTACTTTTTCGACCTGGCCAACGAGAAGCACGGCTTTGGCGGCAAGGTGGCCGTGGTGCAGCCCATCGCCCAGGGCATGAGCGAACGCATCAACGAGCAGGAGGGCCTTTACACCCTGTACCTGCGCGGCTTTCAGGACGGGAAGACCGTGAACGAGCGGCGGGTGATCTCCTGCGTGAGCCGGTGCATCAACCCCTACACGGACTACCAGGCCTATCTGGACTGCGCGCACAACCCCGAGCTGCGCTATATCGTGTCCAACACCACCGAGGCCGGCATCGCCTACGACGAGGGCAGCACCTTTGAGCAGACCCCGCCGGTGACATTCCCGGCCAAGCTGACCCGCTTCCTTTATGAAAGGTATCTGGCCTTCGGGAAGGAAAAGGGGAAGGGCATGATCATCCTGAGCTGCGAGCTGATCGACAACAATGGCCAGGAGCTGCGTCGCTGCGTGGAGAAGTACATCGACCAGTGGAAGCTGGAGGACGGCTTCCGCAAATGGGTGGAGGAGGAAAACCTGTTCTGCTCCTCCCTGGTGGACCGGATCGTGACCGGGTATCCCCGCGCGGAGGCGGAGAAGCTGAACGCGGAGAACGGCTGGGAGGACCAGCTGATCGACACCGGGGAGATCTTCGGCGCGTGGGTCATCGAGGGGCCGGAATGGCTGGCGGAGGAGCTGCCATTCTGCGACGGGGAGCTGCCCGTGATCGTAACGGCGGACCACAAGCCCTACAAGCAGCGCAAGGTGCGCATCCTGAACGGCGCGCATACCACGATGGTGACCGGCGCGTATCTGGCGGGACAGGACATCGTGCGCGAATGCATGAAGGATGAGGACATCTCCTCCTATATGAACAAGGCACTGTACGAGGAGATCATTCCCACGCTGACGCTGCCGGAGAAGGAGCTGAAGGACTTTGCCGCCTCCGTGCGGGAGCGCTTTGCCAATCCCTTCATCGACCACCAGCTGCTGTCCATCACGCTGAACTCCGTGAGCAAGTGGCGCGCCCGCTGCATGCCCAGCCTGAAGGGCTATATGGACAAATTCGGAAAGGTGCCGGCATGCCTGGCCATGGGCCTGAGCTGCCTGATCGCCTTCTACCGCGGGAACCGAATGGAGGAGGGCGCGCTGATCGCGGAGCGGCCCGGCGGAGGCACCTATGCCGTGAAGGACGACGCGAAGGTGCTGGAATTCTTCCTGCGGCACAGCGGGGACGAGCCGCGGACGCTGGCGCACGAGGTGATGGCGAACACCGAGTTCTGGGGCGAGGACCTGACGAAGCTGCCGGGGCTGGAAAAGGCCGTGGCGGACGGACTGGAAAAGGTACTGAAGGACGGAGCGAGAGCCGCGCTGAAGAGCGTGCTGTAAAAAAACGGAGGGAAAACGATGCAGGCGATCCAGATCCATCCGGAGGACAACGTGGCGGTGGCGCTGCAGACCGTGGCGAAGGGCGAAACCGTACAGGCCGGCGGCGTGAGCGTGCGCGCGGCGGAGGAGATCCCGCGCGGGCACAAGATCGCCCTGAGGGACATTCCCGCGGGCAGCGAGGTGATCAAATACGGCTTCCCGATCGGCAAGACGACGGCGGACGTGCCGGCCGGCGCGTGGGTGCATACCCACAACATGAAAACGGCGCTGTCCGGGGAAAAGGAATACGAATACCATCCCTCGGAGCCGAAAAAGAAGGAAACGGAGAAGCGCTTCTTCCAGGGCTATCTCCGGGAGGACGGCCGGGCGGCGATCCGGAACGAGCTGTGGATCATTCCCACGGTGGGCTGCGTCAATTCCGTGGCGGAGCAGCTGGCGCGGGAGAACCAGAGCCTGGTGTCCGGAAGCATCGACGGGCTGTACACCTTTACCCATCCCTACGGCTGCAGCCAGCTGGGGGACGACCACGCGAACACGCGCAGGCTGCTGGCTGCCCTGGTGCGCCATCCCAACGCCGGCGGCGTGCTGGTGCTTGGGCTGGGCTGCGAGAACCTGACGCCGGACCAGTTTAAGGAAGAGCTGGGCGTATGGGACGACCGGCGCGTGAAATTCCTGGTCTGCCAGGACGTGGAGGACGAGATCGCCGAGGGGCGGAAGCTGCTCAGGCAGCTGGCGGAATACGCCGGAGGCTTCCGGCGGCAGACCCTGCCGGCGAGCATGCTGACCGTGGGCCTCAAGTGCGGCGGATCGGACGGGCTGAGCGGCATCACCGCGAACCCGGCCGTGGGCGCCTTCAGCGACATGCTGACCGCGCAGGGCGGAACGACCATCCTGACCGAGGTGCCGGAGATGTTCGGCGCGGAGGGATTGCTGATGAACCGCTGCGCGGACGAGGAGGTCTTCCGCAAGGCCGTTGGCATGATCAACGGCTTCAAGGAATACTTTATCAGCCACGGGCAGGTGGTATACGAAAACCCGTCGCCCGGCAACAAGGCCGGCGGCATCACAACGCTGGAGGACAAGTCCCTGGGCTGCGTGCAGAAGGGCGGCAGCGCGCCGGTGGCCGACGTGATCGGCTACGGCGAGGCCGTGAAGAAGCAGGGACTGAACCTGCTGTACGGACCCGGGAACGACCTGGTCAGCGCGACGGCGCTGACGGCGGCCGGCGCCCACCTGATCCTGTTCACCACCGGGCGGGGGACGCCCTTCGGCGCGCCCGCGCCCACCGTGAAGGTGGCGACGAACACAGCCCTGTACGAAAAGAAGCCGGGCTGGATCGATTTCAACGCCGGGACCGTGGCGGAGGGAGAAAGCGTACAGAGGGCCGGAGAACGCCTGATGGACGCCGTGCTGGAGTATGCCGGCGGCAGACGGACGGACAGCGAACGGAAGGGCTACAGGACCATCGCCATCTTCAAGGACGGCGTGACCCTGTGATCAAAAGGGGCAGAAATGCCCCTTTTGTTGTATGTACAATTTTGTCCGCTTACAGGCGAACAGATCGAAACTGTCCATAAGAAAGTTTGAATTGTTCATGTACTATGTAAGCGGTTACACGTAAAATAAGGTTGAATATAAGCCGGATTAGAACAAGAATCAGACCAATTTAGCGCAATGAAGCGCCGGAACGAAAACGGCCGGAACGATATCATCCATACCGGAACGGCCGGCGCATGACCGGAGGGATACGCGTTGGAGAGCCATTACACCCTGCCGCTGGACGAATTCCTGACGGCGAAGGGGATCGACGGATCCGCCGAAACGCTCTGCCGGAGACAGCCGGCCGAGCTGGTCCGCATACTGCGGGAAAACAGGCCCGCGGAGGGCGCGAAGCCAGATTCCCCGGAGGTGACGGCCTATGTGGCCGCGCTGACGGACGCGCTGGAGCGCATGGATGAGCGGCTGTACGAGCATTACCGGGCGGTGGCAGACCTCTTCCGCGAATATGTGACGCGGGAGAACCTGGCGAAAATGAGGCTGGATCCCCTGTGGATCATCGCGGAGGAGACCGGGAAGCGCCTGAACCTGCTGACGGAGGACGTGTCCGCGGAGGCGCCGGCCGAGCCGGTGCCGGTGATCCGCGTGGAGGGCCCCGGAGCTCCCGTGACGGAAGAAAAGGTGCTGTTCGTTTCCGCCCGCAGCGCGACGGTGCTGCTGGACGCCGACGGCCTGTACGCGCTGCCCGCCCCGGCGCAGCTGACGCTGAACGGAAAAAGGCTGAACGACGAGACACGCTGCGTCGCCTCCCTGTTCGGGCTGCTGCCCGACACGGAATACGAGCTGCGGGCGCGGTTTGAGGACGGCCGGGAGGAAAGCTTCCGGTTCCGCACGGAGAAGGAGACCTGCACGCTGAACGTGCGCCGCTTCGGCGCGAAGGGCGACGGGCAGACGGAGGACACCCCCTTCCTGCAGGCGGCGATCCTGAGCTGTCCCGACGGGGGACGGGTGCTGCTGCCCGCCGGGAACTATGTGTCCGGGCCGCTCTTCCTGAAGAGCAACATCACCGTGGAGATCGCCGGCGGCGCGACGCTGAGCCTGCTGACCGACCGGAACCGCTTTCCGGTCCTGCCGGGCGTGACCTTTTCCGCGGACGGGAAAGAGGATACGCTGCTGAGCTTCTTTGAGGGCAACCCGCTGGAATGCTTCGCCTCGGCGATCAACGGCATCGGCGTGGAGAACGTGAAGCTGATCGGCGAGGGCGTGATCGACGGCCGGGCGCAGGAGGGCGACTGGTGGGAGAACCCCAAGGAGAAGCGGGGCGCATACCGGGGGAACATGCTTTACACCAAAGACTGCAGAGGCATCACGGTGCAGGGGCTGACCTTCCGGAACAGCCCGTGCTGGAACCTGCATCCGACCTTCAGCCGGGACCTGGACTTCCTGAACATCCAGGTGATCGCCCCGTGGGACAGCCCGAACACCGACGGGTTCGACCCCGAAAGCTGCGACGGAGTGAGGCTGCTCGGCGCGAGGCTCTCGGTCGGGGACGACTGCATAGCCATCAAGGCCGGGAAGATCTACATGGGGCAGAAGTACCACACCCCGTGCCGGAACATCGAGATCGCCTGGTGCGAAATGCTGGACGGGCACGGCGGCGTGACGCTGGGCAGCGAGATGGCCGGCGGCATCCTGAATGTGCGCGTGCATCACTGCCGGATGTACGGGAACGACCGCGGACTGCGGATCAAGACCCGGCGCGGCCGGGGAAAGAACGCCGTGATCGACGACATCCGTTTTGAAAAGGTGCGGATGGAGAAGGTGAAGGTGCCGCTGGTGGTCAACTGCCTGTACTTCTGCGACCCGGACGGACACGCACCGTGGGTGCAGAGCCGGGAGAAGCAGCCCGTGGACGACGGCACGCCGACCGTGGGGCGGATCGCCTTTGAGCAGGTGGACGCGGAGGACTGCAGCTGCTGCGCCGGCTATATCCTGGGCCTGCCGGAGAAGCCGGTGGAAAGCGTGACGCTGCGGAACTGCCGCTTCACCTTTGCCGCGGACGCGGAGCCCATGGCGCCGGCCATGGCGGACGGGGTGCCGAAGCTTGCGAGGCGCGGCATCATCGCCTCCGGCATTGAAAAACTGATCACCGAGAACGTGACCGTGGAGGGCATCGAGGGCGAAGCGGTCACCAGGGAAGATATATGATCCAAAAGGAGGAAGAAAGATATGGATATCCGCTATTCATGCAACCAGCGCGACTTCAAGCGCTACACCACCGAGGAGATGAGGGCCGAGTTCCTGATCGAAAAGCTGTTTGTGCCGGATGAGGTGCAGGCGGTGTACAGCCATGTGGACCGCATGGTGACCGTGGGCATCATGCCCGTGAAGGAAAAGGTGAGCATCGACAAGGGCATCGACATCTGGAAGAATTTCGGCACGGAATACTTCCTGGAACGCCGCGAGTGCGGCATGTTCAACGTGGGCGGCGCCGGAAAGGTGACGGCGGACGGGCAGGAATACCGCCTGGACTACAAGGACTGCCTGTATCTGACCAAGGGCGCGAAGGAGGTTTATTTTGAAAGTCTCGACCCGCAGAAGCCCGCGAAGTTCTATCTGGTCAGCGCGCCGGCCCACTGCAGCTATGAAAACCGGCTGATCAGGATCGCCGACGCGGCGAAGCGCCCCCTCGGCGCCCTTGAGACCAGCAACAAGCGGACGATCAACCAGTTCATCCATCCGTCCGTGCTGAAGACCTGCCAGCTGTCCATGGGCATGACCGTGCTGGAGCCCGGCAGCGTGTGGAACACCATGCCCGCGCATACGCACGAGCGCCGCATGGAGGTGTACTTCTATTTTGAAGTGCCGGAGAACAACGTGGTCTTCCACATGATGGGCGAGGGGCAGCAGACGAGGCACATCGTGATGCAGAACGAGCAGGCGGTGATCTCGCCCAGCTGGTCCATCCACGCCGGCGCGGGCACCAGCAACTACACGTTCATCTGGGCCATGGGCGGCGAGAATCAGGCATTCGACGACATGGACGAGATCCCCACGACCGAACTGAGATAAGGAGAGAGCACCATGAACATGAAGGATTTCAGCCTGGAAGGAAAAATCGCGTGGATCACCGGGGCTTCCTACGGGATCGGCTTTGCCATCGCGGAAGCCTACGCGGCAGCCGGCGCGAAGATCGTTTTCAACGACATCAACCAGGAGCTGGTGGACAAGGGCCTGAAGGCCTATGCCGAGAAGGGCATCCCCGCCACGGGCTATGTGTGCGACGTGACCAATGAGGAAGCGGTGACGGCGCTGGTGAAGCAGATCGAGGAAGAGATCGGCGTGATCGACATCCTGGTGAACAACGCCGGCATCATCCGCCGCATCCCGATGATCGAAATGAGCGCCGCGGAATTCCGCAAGGTGATCGACGTGGACCTGAACGCCCCGTTCATCTGCGCGAAGGCCGTGATCCCCTCCATGATCAAAAAGGGCCACGGCAAGATCATCAACATCTGCTCCATGATGAGCGAGCTGGGCCGGGAGACCGTTTCCGCCTATGCCGCCGCCAAGGGCGGGCTGAAGATGCTGACCCGGAACATCTGCTCCGAGTACGGCGAGTACAACATCCAGTGCAACGGCATCGGGCCCGGCTATATCGCCACGCCCCAGACCGCCCCGCTGCGCGAGCGCCAGGCGGACGGCAGCCGGCATCCCTTTGACCAGTTCATCATCGCCAAGACGCCCGCGGCCCGCTGGGGAAATCCCGAGGACCTGCAGGGACCGGCCGTTTTCCTGGCCTCCGACGCCAGCAACTTCGTGAACGGCCACGTGCTGTATGTGGACGGCGGCATCCTCGCCTACATCGGCAAGCAGCCGTAACAAAGATTTAACTGTACAAAACGGGAGCGACAGGGTACAATATGTGTGAATGAAAACATACATATCGACCCTTCTCCCGGAGGACGATCCGTGGGTAAGAAACGAACACTGAGCCAATACAGGACCATCGATCTGATATTGTTCGCCCTGATGCTGACCGTTTTTGAGACCATCATCATCAAGGCGTCGACCCGATGGTTTCCCGCGCAGCCCTATACGGTATCCCTGGCCGCTGCCGTGACGGCGATCGTGATGACGCGCTGGGGGGCCTGGGCCGGCATCCATGCCGCGCTCGGCGGGCTGGTGCTCTGCGCGGCTTCCGGCGCGGCGCCGGCGCAGTACGCGGTGTACTGCGGAGGGAACCTGTTCGCCCTGCTGGCGATCCCCGTGATCCGGCTGCTGGGCGGGAACGAAGAGGTACGGAGCAGCTCCGGAAAGACCGTCTGCTTCGGAGCGGCGGTACTGCTGGCAATGCAGCTGGGGCGGGCGCTGATCTCCCTGCTGACGGGAGCGGAGCTGACGGCGGCACTCGGTTTTTTCACCACGGAGGTCATTACCGACCTGTTTACCCTGGTGATCCTGTGGATCGCCCGCAGGGCCGACGGCCTGCTGGAGGACCAGGAGCACTATCTGGAAAGGATCGCCCGGGAAGAACGGGGATAAAGGGCGGAAAGCGTAAGAAACGGAGGAATGCGCATGAAGCACAAGGCTGGGGATTATCTGATCCTCGACGAGGCCACGGGCCGGTACCGGGAGGATCCCGAGCAGACTGTACGCGATGACGTGGAAAAGCATCACTGGCTGCACGTCGGGCGCACCATTCTGAAGGACTGGCGTCTCTATCTGATGCTGGTACCCATGCTGCTGGTGTTCCTGTTCTGGCGCTACATGCCCATGTACGAGCTGCTCGGCTCCTTCAAGGTGGACGACGTGGTCAAGCCGGTGGCGGACCAGTACTTCAAGGGCTTTTCCAATTTCAAGGGACTGCTGCTCGGCACGGGCACCTTCGCCAACCTGTCGACCGAGTTCTGGCGCGCCATGCGGAACACGTTCCTGCTCAGCTTCTACGGCCTGCTCTTCGGCTTCCCGATGCCGATCCTGCTGGCGCTGTTCTTCAACGAGATCCGGTCCGACATCGTGCGCAGCGGCATGCAGGTGTTCACCTATCTGCCGAAGTTCATGTCCACCGTCGTTATGACCTCGCTGGTGATCATGCTGATCCGCCAGGGCTCCTCCGCCACGGGGGCGCCTCCCGGCATCATTTCCCAGGCGCTGGCCTCCCTGGGGCTCATCTCCCGGGAAACGGCGCAGAACGGCCTGCTGAACGATCCCGCCTATTTCCGCGCGATCTATCAGATCAGCGGCATCTGGGAGACGGCGGGCTACGACAGCATCGTCTTCTTTGCCGCGATCATCGCCATCTCGCCGACCAGCTATGAGGCCGCGCAGATCGACGGCGCGGGAAAATGGGCGCAGATGCGCTACGTGGTGCTGCCCAGCATCCTGTCGACCATCGTGATCATGCTGATCACCCGGATCGGCTCCATGCTGAGCATCGGATACGAAAAGGTGCTGCTGCTCAATGAGGAGCGCGTAGCGATCTACCAGACCTCCGAGGTGATCTCCACCTTCTCCTGGCGCATCAAGACCACCCAGAACCAGAGCGGCCTCGCCTCCGCGGCGGAAATGCTGAACAACGTGGTGGGCATGCTCCTGGTCATCGGCGCCAACACCATCGCCCGCAAGGCCTCCAACGTGAGCCTGTATTAAGGAGGTTTTGAAGCATGAAAAGAAAACTTGAAATCTCCGAGCTGATCTTTAAGATCTTCAGCTACCTGTTTCTGACGGTGTTCGCGCTGCTGTGCCTGTATCCCTTCCTGTACGCGGTGTCCGCCTCCATCAGCGGCCGGCACGCCGTGGAGTACCAGGAGCTGATCCTTTTCCCGAAGGACGTGCAGTTTGAGGCGTTTGCCTCCATGTTCAGCAACAACCAGTTCTGGAACGCCTATTCCAACACCCTGTTCCTGACGATCTACGGTACGGTGTGGTCCCTGGGCGTATCCATCCTGGGCGGCTACGCGCTGAGCAAGAAAAGGCTGCTGTTCCGCAAGGCCTTCAACTTCTTCCTGGTCTTCACCATGTGGTTCTCCGCCGGCATCGTGCCCCAGTACCTGAACTACCTGGCGACCAAGTCGGTCTTCAACTCCATCGGCATCATGGATGACAAGTGGCTCGTCGTCATCGCCATGGGCATGGCCGCCATGAACATCATCCTGCTGCGCAACGCCTTTGAGAACGTTCCCTCCGAGATCGAGGAGGCCGCCATCGTGGACGGCGCGACGGAGATGCAGGTGCTGGCCAAGGTCTTCATCCCCATGAGCAAATCCACCATCGCCACGGTAGCCCTGTTCTTCGCCATCAGCCGGTGGAACGGCTACTTCTGGGCGCGCCAGATGATCTCCAACACCAATGAACAGCCCCTGCAGGTCTTTATACGGAACCAGCTGGAGCAATACACCGACCTGGAGCAGCTGGGAGGCTGGACGGAAAATTACGCGGCGGATTCCATCATCTTCGCGCTGATCGTCTGCTCCATCATCCCGATCCTGATCATTTACCCCTTTATCCAGAAGTACTTCGCCAAAGGCACGAACGCCGGCGGTGTGAAGGAATAAAACTCTCATCATATTTTAAAGGAGGAACCCCTATGAAACGCATCCTGTCCCTTGTGCTGGCATGTGCGATGGTTCTCGGCATTGCCGCCGTCGCGCACGCGGAAGACATCACGCTGCGTATGGCTGTCGGCTATAACAACGCGAACACCGGTCTGACCTTCAGCCCCGACATCGCGGGTGAAGGCATCACCCTGGGCGACGGCAACACCTATCACACCGGCGACCTGAAGCCCACCTGGGTGGAAATGGAGAAGATCCTTTCCGAGATCACCGGCAAAAACATCATCATCGACGGCTCCATGTATCAGGGCAACGGAGACTCCAAGGAATTCGACTACTGGAAAGAGCAGCTGGACAAGGTGGACATGGTGCTGAGCACCAGCGCCCTGGCCAATGCCTACGGCGAGACCGGCAGCCTGGTCAACCTGGCCGACTATGCCGACAAGATCCCGAACGTGATCGCCTATCTGGACGCGAATCCCATCGTGCGCCTGTCCATCACCGCCAATACCGACACGGGCGCGTTCTACTTCGCTCCGTACTTTGACGGCGTGAACGACATCGAAAAGATGCCCCTGATGCGCGTGGACTACCTGCAGAAGCTGCTGGACGGCGAAGGCGCGTTCACCGCGGACGCCTGCAAGGACACCGCAGCCCCCGTCTATCAGCCCTACATGCCCACCAGCGGCAAGATCGAGATCGAGACGCCCACCGCGGACGGCAGCGCGACTCAGATCCTGACCAAGGACTATGACGCCTACGGCAACATCGTGGCGAAGATGAACGAAGCCGGCGCCATGAACGGCGTGGACGCTGTGAACATGTTCCGTGAGTATATCGACAAGACCTACGGCGGATATTACGGAACCACCCGTTCCAACCTGTTCTGCGGATTTGACGCCTGCTGGGACGCCGATGAAATGGTCGCCCTGCTGCGCTGCGTCGTGGCTAATCCCCAGAGCCTGAACGGCACCGACACCATCCAGGGCCTGTTCTCCCGCGAGGAAAACAGCATGGCCCGCCGGCCTGACATATACCGCCTGGGCGGCCTGCTGTTCGGCGTCCGCGGCTATGAATCCCGCCAGGATTACCTGTACTTCGGCACTGACGGCACGCTGCATGACGCCCGGCAGAGCGCCGATGCCTATGCCGCCGCCGCGCGTATGCACGACATGGCACTGGAAGGCCTGATCTCCTCCGCCTACATGGCCCGCGAGGAAGTCAGCTCCACCAAGAACTACCTGCCCGAGGATCTGGGCTTCATGTCCTATGACTACAACCAGACCCAGACCGTTCTGAACACATCCCTGCAGGAAGGCGAGAAGTACACCTGCATCATGGTCCCCGTGGCCCGCTGGTATGACGGCACCTCCGAGGACGGCGTCTACATGCGGTTCACCGAGAGCTGGCGCAGCGTGAAGCCCGGCAACACCTGGGCTATCTCCAAGGCCGGCGTGGAAAGCAACCCCGGCGCGCTGGATGCCCTGCTCGCCCTGATCGACTACACCTATTCCGAAAAGGGCCAGATCCTGATGAGCTACGGCCCCGACGCCTTCATCAAGACCAAGGATGACGGCAGCTACGAGACCTTCATCTTCAACGGCAAGGAAATGCCCGTGATCGCCGACAAGACCTTCAGCGATCTGTACGAGCTGGCCAAGGGCAACTACACCAACTTTGCCCGCCGCTATCTGGGCTCCACCCTGTCCTTCATCAAGAGCCAGGCCTTCGAGTATCAGTGCACGCACGAGGTCGGCAAGGAAGGCGCCGCGAAGCTTTCCGCCGCCATCGGGCTCGGAACCATCAAGCATCCCGAGCTGGCCGTGACCGAGAATCCCTGGTACACCTCCGTGCCCACCACCCTGCCGCACTACACCACCGAGACCGCCGGCCTGAACGAACTGAGCGATCTGCTGTCCAAGTTCAGCAGCGACTACAACCTCTTCGACGAGATCGTGGTCAACGGCATCCCGGACGGCATGACCGCCGAGGAACAGGCCGCCATGGCAGAGAGCACCTGGTACGGCTTTGATTACACCGAGCTGAAGAACGATGCCTGGACCCGCCTGGCCGCCTATTACGAAACTGTGAAATAATTACCGTGTGTACGCCGGTGCTTCCGGAGGACGGGACCGCCCAAGGGCGGCTGCCCCCTCCGGAGGCTCCCCGCGCGAAACCGATCCGGCGCGCCGCTCCGCTCCCTCGCGGAGCAGGGCGGCGCGCACTTCCTGAAGGGGCTGAGTGAAATGTATAAAAAGCAGGTAACCTTCCAGAAGATCGTCTGCCTGATGACGCTGGTCGTGGGCGTACTGTTCTTCATTTACTCGCTGGGAATCCTGACGGATCTTTTTGATACGCTGTATTCCATGATCCCCAATCCGAACAACCTGGATTCCGCCAAGGTGGAAGGCGCGCGGATCTATTATGACATGCAGCCCTTCAACCGCACGCTGCTGCGGGCTTCCATCGGCATGATCCTGCTTTCCTGCGTGCTTTTCCTGACCAACACGCATTCCCGCCGCCGGTATTACATCGGCAACGCCATTGCCACCGCGGTCAACGCCGCGGCCGAAGCCGCCATGGCAGTCTGGTGCCACCTGCAGGTGAGCGCCTTCCGCAATCAGTACCTGACCACCGTTGATTTCGCCGAGCTGGAGAAAAGACTTGCCCGGCGCGGCACCTATACGGATTCCACCTTCTGGTTCGACATCCATTACCTGGTCTGCATCCTGGCCGTGTGCGCCGCGGTGCTTCTGATCGTGAATTATATCTGGAAGAGAAAAATGATGCAGGGCGAACAGGAGCTTCTCCGTTCCTCCGGAAAGGCGGTATCAGCATGAGCGAAGAACGTACCACGCAGCTTGACCGTATGCGTTTTACCAAGAATACCTCATCCTCCCGTCTGGCCCTGCTGGCCATCGTTTTCGACGTGCTTTTCTTCATCAGTCTCTATAAATCCGACGTGGGAACGTATTATTACACGATCCTCATCGGCGCCTCCATCATCTACAATCTAGTTTTCCTGCTGGCCACCTTCCTCTGCTCCGAGGGCGTCAAGAATTATCAGACGCCCTATTCCTGGCTGATGGTGGTCCTCGGCGTCATCCAGATCGTCCGGATCTTTATCTATCCCGTCAGCGCGCATCAGGCTGTTATAAACGGCGCCGCCGTCATGGGGGACGGGCAGTTCATCCGCATGATCGTCTATCTGACCGCTTCCGCCGTGTGCCTGTTTGCCGGGGCGGTCATCAACCTGAAAAAGAGCCGCGACCTGAACGCGCATATCGCCTCACTGCAGGCCTAAGGGGGAAACGGACATGGCAGAGCTTCAACTGCAGCATCTGGACAAAATCTACGACAACAGCGTGCAGGCAGTGTACGATTTTAACCTGGACGTGAAGGACGGCGAGCTGATCGTGCTGGTCGGTCCCTCCGGCTGCGGCAAATCCACCACGCTGCGCATGGTCGCGGGCCTGGAGGACATCAGCGCCGGGCATCTGCTGCTGGACGGAAAGGACATCACCCAGGCTCCCGCCAAGGACCGGGACATGGCCATGGTTTTCCAGAACTACGCGCTGTACGGGCACATGACCATCTATGAAAACATGGCCTTCTCCCTGACGCTGCGCAAGGAAAACCCCAACGTGATCCATAAAAAGGTGCTGGCCGCGGCGGAGATCCTGGACCTGACGGCCCAGCTGAACAAGAAGCCCAGCCAGCTGTCCGGCGGACAGCGCCAGCGCGTGGCCATGGGCCGCGCCATCGTCCGCAACCCGAAGGTGTTCCTGTTCGACGAGCCGCTGAGCAACCTGGACGCCAAGCTGCGCAGCGCCACCCGGCGGGAGATCCTGCTGCTGCACAAGCGCCTGAACGCGACCATGCTGTACGTCACCCACGACCAGACGGAAGCCCTGACCCTGGCGGACAGGATCGTCTGCATGAGCATGGGACACGTGCAGCAGATCGGCACGCCGCTGGAGCTGTACGACCGGCCGAACAACACCTTTGTGGCCACCTTTATCGGCCTTCCGCCCATGAATATGTTCAACACCGTGTTTGAGAACGGAAAGCTCCGGGGAAAGGGCTTTGAGGTGCCGCTGAACGATGAGCAGCGCGCTGTGCTGGCCCCCTACAACGGAAAGGAGATCATCCTGGGCGTTCGCCCGGAGGATATCTACGAGGGCGGAGATATGAGCTTCCGCGCCAGCATCAACGAGAACCTGGGCATGACCACCCTGGTGCACGGCAATATCGGCAGCGGGGAGCACATCACCGCCAAGTTCCGCAGCTGGACCGCCTACGCGGCCGGCGATGAGGTCGCCGTCCACTTCGAAAGGATGCATTTCTTTGATCCCGAAACCACGAACGCCATTCGGAAGGAGGGAATCTGATCATGGCCAAGCAGCCTTCCAGGATCCATGAATTCGGCCGGAAGCGTCTGGTCGCCCTGAAGCGGAAGCCGCAGACTGTTGCCCTGATCGTGCTGGCCGTCGCATTCATATACTATTCCTTCAATCTCAGCCAGATCTCCAATACCACCGCCCTGATCAACGGGCCGCACATGGGCCTGGCGGAGTTCGCGACCATGCTGTTTTCCGCCCTGGGGCTGGTGTGCTTCCTGAACTCCTTCCCGCACCGGAAAAAGGCCAATATCCCGATGCTGGTGCTGACCTTTCTGATGATCGCGCTGCTGCTTTACTGCGACTATTACTACGGCGGGCGGATCACCGCGGCGCTTACGAGGGAGGAAAGCCCCATCGATCCCACCGGGCGCAACGCGTTCGTGGCGGCCGCGCAGCAGGTGCTGCGGATCCATTCCATTATCCTGATCGCCGGCCTCTCCCTGCTGGCGCTGCTGCCGGTCTACTCACCCCTGCTGAGGAAGATCAACACCAGCATTGAGGTGGAGGACAGCGGGAATCTGAGCGCCATCGATATCACGGAGGAATAAGATGCCCCGTCAGAAAAAGACCGCGCCGAAAAAGACCGACCACCGGAAGATCCCTTTCCCATCCGGGGACGGAAAGCCGGGAGACGGCAGTGAGAGAGGGAGCGCGCCGGGAAGGGACGTCACGGGCCCGGAGGCGGAGCTGTATCACCTGAAGCTGCAGGCGGTGGACGACCTGGTCTCCGCCAACGAGGAGAACGCGCCGCCGGTATCCGGAAAGGAGCTGCGGAAATATCAGTCCGGCCCGAGGATCAGGGTCGCGGACTGGGTCAAGGCGATCCTGCTGAAGATCTGGTTCGCCGGCATCGTGTGCTACTTCTTCATCTGGGGACTGAGCACATTCACCCTGAACCAGTGGGACCTGATGGCGATCC
This sequence comes from Clostridia bacterium, assembly GCA_017509255.1. Taxonomy (GTDB): domain Bacteria; phylum Bacillota; class Clostridia; order Christensenellales; family Aristaeellaceae; genus Aristaeella. The sequence continues at coordinate 61,444 of JAFWQA010000009.1, forward strand.
TGGGCGTGGCGCTGGGCGCGGTGACGAACCTGTTTACGAACAGTATCTACCGTTTTATCGCGAAGGAAAGCGGCGCGTATGACCGGTGGATGATGTTTCCCCGCAAGAGCCTGGCCTTCCTTCCCCTGGATATCCTGTACGCCACGCTGCTGGTGCTGTGTACGGTGATGACCTATAACGGGATCAACCTGCTGGCCGCCGGCGGCGTGACGGGCGCAGCCCCGGCGCTGAGCGTGGAGCCGATCCTGTTCGGGATCATCGTTACGCTCTGGGATCTCCTTTTCCTGGGGATGAAGCGCCTGCTGAAGCGGATCGTACGGGACGCGAGGGAAAAGGCTTCCGCCGGACGGTAAAAAAGCATGCTTTCCCCGGCAAAATCACGGAAAGGACGGTGACGGGCATTGGCTTCCCGGAAAACATACGCCTCCCTGGATCAGTATATCGACCGCCTGATCCGGGAATCCACGCCGGAGCGCAGCATCTGGAACGTTGAAAAGCTCCGCGGCGGCGGCTCCGCCAGCTGGAACTATGTGGACGGATGCATGATGACCGCGCTGCTCTCCCTTTATGAGATCACCGGGGAGAAGCGGTTCCTTGATTTTACGGACGGCTTCATCGGCGCCTTTGTGGAGGAGGACGGCTCCATCCGGACCTACAAACCGGAAAAGCAGATGCTGGACGACATCAACGAGGGCCGTGTGCTGTTTGACCTGTACCGGGAGACCGGGCGGGAAAAATACCGCCGGGCCGCGGACGTGCTGAAGCGCGCGCTGGACGCGCAGCCCCGGACCGCGGAGGGCTCCTGGTGGCACAAGAAGATCTATCCCGACCAGGTATGGCTGGACGGCATCTATATGGCGCAGCCCTTCGCGGCGCTGTATGAAAAGAATTTCGGAGACGGGGATTACAGCGACATCCTGAAGCAGGTGTCCCTGGCAGCCTCCCGGATGCGGGACGCGAAGACCGGCCTCTACTATCACGGATACGACGCTTCCCGCAAGGCTTTCTGGTGCGACCGGGAGACGGGCCTGAGCCGCAGCTTCTGGCTCCGCGCGATCGGATGGTTCTCCGTGGCGCTGGCGGACCTGTGCGGCATCCTGCCGGAGGAGGAAGCCGGCCCCCTGCGGGATATTTATGCCGGCCTCATGCGGGATCTGCTTCCCTTCGCGGATCCGGACACCGGGATGTATTACCAGGTGGTGGATCATCCGGAGGCGGAGGGCAACTATCTGGAAACCAGCGGCAGCTCCATGATCGCCTACGCGATGCTCAAGGGCGCGCGGCTGGGGGTCCTGGACGCCTCCTTCGCGGAGCAGGGAGAGAAGACCTTTGACGGCATCGTCCGCACCTGCCTTTCCTTCCGCGGGGAGGAGCTGAACCTGGACCGCATCTGCCTGGTGGCCGGGCTGGGACCGGAGGACAATCCCCGCCGGGACGGAACGATCGCCTATTACCTCTCCGAGCCCATCGTAAGCAACGACGCGAAAGGCGTCGCCCCGCTGCTCATGTGCTACACGGAGATCAAGAGGAGGTAACCCCATGGCCTATTTGACCCTCAGCAATGTCAACAAGATCTACCCCAACGGCTATCACGCCGTGCACAATTTCAACCTCGATATTGAAAAAGGGGAATTCGTGGTCTTTGTCGGGCCCAGCGGCTGCGGCAAAAGCACCACGCTGCGCATGATCGCGGGACTGGAGGATATTTCCAGCGGGGAGCTTCTGATCAACGGGAAGAGAGCCAATGAGCTGGGTCCCCGGGAACGCGAGGTGGCCATGGTCTTCCAGAGCTACGCGCTGTATCCGCAGATGACGGTGTATGACAACATCGCCTTCGGACTGACGCTGCAGGGCGTGGACGAGGACGTGATCGAGGAGCGCGTGAAGCGGGTGGCGGGCATCCTGGGCCTGACGGACTACCTGGACCGGCTGCCGAGAGCGCTTTCCGGCGGCCAGCGGCAGCGCGTGGCCATCGGGCGCGCCATCATCCGCAAGGTGGGCGTTTTCCTGATGGACGAGCCGCTGAGCAACCTGGACGCGAAGCAGCGCGTGACCATGCGCTACGAGATCGCCCAGATCCACCGGGAGACCGGCGCGACGACCATCTACGTGACCCACGACCAGACGGAGGCCATGACACTGGCGGACCGGATCGTGGTGATGAAGGACGGATACGTGCAGCAGATCGGCACCCCAAGGGAGCTGTATTTTGAGCCGGAGAACGTGTTCGTGGCGGGCTTCATCGGGGAGCCGCCGATGAACTTCCTGCGGGACCGCGTGGAAAACGGAAGGATCCGGATCGGCGAAAACGAGCTGGACCTGAAGCAGGTCCAGCCGGACATTGAGAAATATGAGGGGCAGGAGCTCTTCTTCGGCTTCCGGCCGGAGCATGTGAGCCTGACCGACCCGGGAGACGCCTACGAGATCCGCTGCCGCGTGGAGCTGACGGAAATGCTGGGCGAGAACACCAATATCTATATCACCATCGGGGAGAAGCAGGCCATCCTGAAGGTGGACAGCCACGACACGCCGGAGACGGACATCGACTTCACCTTCTATGTGCCCCACAAGTATGTGTACCTGTTCGACGCGGACGAGAAGCGGCTCCCGAAGGCTTAAAGGGAGACCTTCTGGCTGTCCGAATCGCCGGCGGGGGCTTCCTCCTCCTTCAGCCGGAGACGATAATAGGCATTGGGGGAGACGGAATACTTCTTTTTGAAAAGCCGGGAAAAGTAAAGCGGGTCACGGAAGCCGCAGAGATGCGCGACTTCCGTGATACTGCTGTCAGGGGTCGTGCAGAGCATGTCCGCGGCGGACTGGAGGCGCATGTGCGTCAGGTACCGGTGGGGGGTGACGCCGGTCTCCTTCCGGAACAGCTTGCAGAGATAGTCGTAGCTGTAGGGCAGGGCGCGGATGACGTCGTCCACCTCATAGAAGGTGTCCGCGTAATTCTGGACGATGCTGCGGCGGATCTCATCCGTGGCGGAATTCCGGGGCATGGCGGCCCGGCCCGCGTTGATGTAGCGGATGATCAGGTCGCCATAGGCGGACAGCAGGGCCGCCTTTTTTTCCGGCTCGCCGCGGAAAAGCCAGTAGGCGTCCGCGAAGAGATGGAGCAGGGTCTGATTGCTGTCATCCCGGATCAGGAAGGGCTCCCGGACGGGTATCGCGGCGTCGGCGACGTTCAGATGGATATTGGTGAAACCGCCGTCGCTGAGGTTTTCATGAGGCGTGTCGGGCGGGATGACCACGGTATCCCCTTCGGTGTAGGGAATTTTCACCTGATCGAAGACAAAGCAGCCGGAGGAGCCGGTGCAGTAGACCAGCTCCCAGTCCCGGTGCTTGTGCCGGTTGACGGTATAGGTCAGGAAATGCTTTCCCGCAAAGACGATATCGTTCATCGGATCACTCCCGCTTTTCAGTGGGATCATTATAGCATGGCAGGTCGGAAATGTCCATGTGAGGTCGGAAATGGACAGACGCAATATTTTCGGATACGGAAAACAGATGCTTTTCAGCGGGGGAATGTGCTATGATACCCGCTGAAACGGAACGAAGGAGGACGAAGGAAATGAACAGTCCCAAAGAGCTGACCGTGGCCTATATCGGCGGAGGATCCAGAGGCTGGGCCTGGGGATTTATGACGGATCTGGCCATGGACCCGGATATGTGCGGAACGATCCGCCTGTACGACATCGACCGGGCGGCCGCGGAGCGGAACAGGATCATCGGACGGAAGATCAGCGCGCATCCGGACGCCGTATCCCGCTGGGAATACGAGGTCAGCGGCTCGCTGAAGGAGGCCCTGACCGGGGCGGATTTCGTGGTGATCTCCATCCTGCCGGCCACCTTTGAGGAAATGAAATCCGACGTCCACCTGCCCGAGCGGGTCGGGGTCTGGCAGCCGGTCGGCGACACGGTCGGCGCGGGCGGCTTTATGCGCGCGATGCGGACGGTGCCCATGTTCCGGGAAATCGGCGAAGCCATCCGGGACTATGCGCCGGACGCCTGGGTGATCAACTATACGAACCCCATGTCCCTGTGCGTGCGCACCCTGTACGAGGTGTATCCGGGCATCAAAGCCTTCGGCTGCTGCCACGAGGTATTCGGCACGCAGAAGCTGCTGTGCTCCATGCTGAAGACGGAGCTGGGCATCGAGGGCGTGAAGCGGCAGGACCTGTATACCACCGTGACGGGCATCAACCATTTCACCTGGCTGACAAAGGCCACCTGGAAGGGAACGGACCTGATGCCGCTGTACGCGAAATTCGCCGAAAAATACCGGGAGACCGGCTACGACGAGGGCGGGGACACCAACTGGATGAATTCCCACTTCGCCTGCGCGCAGCGGGTCAAGTTTGACCTGTTTCTGAAATACGGCGCCATTGCCGCGGCCGGCGACCGGCATCTGGCGGAATTCATGGCGCCCTGGTACACAAAGGATCCCGAAACGGTGAGGGAATGGAAATTCAGCCTGACCCCGGTCAGCTGGCGGATCGAGGACCTGAAGCAGCGGATGGAGCGCTCCGACCGGCTGATCAGCGGGGAGGAGGAGCCCGACCTGAAGGGCTCCGGAGAGGAAGGACACCTGCTGCTGAAGGCGATCCTCGGCCTGGGGGACCTGGTGAGCAACGTGAACGTGCCCAACAGGGGCCAGATCCCGAACCTGCCGATCGGCGCCGTGGTGGAGACCAACGCCCTGTTCGGACGGGACAGGATCGAGCCCGTGTACGCCGGGAGGATCCCGCGCAGCTTCCATCCGCTGATCGCCCGGCATGTGCTGAACCAGGAGAACACCCTTGCGGCCGCGCTGGAGTGCGACAGGAAGCTCGGCTTCACCACCTTCATGAACGACCCGCAGCTATCCGGCGTGACCGCGGCGGACGGGCAGAGGCTGTTTGACGACATGCTGGAGAACCAGCGGGAATGGCTGCCGAAGGAATGGTTTGCCTGAGGAGGATACCCGGAGGCCGGACGGAACGTCCGGCCTTCTTTTTATGCCGTTCCGCTCCCGGAGGACGGAAAAGAGCCGGGACAGCTACCTGTCGGGGTCGGGAGGGGGCCGGAGGCGCGCAAACCACAAGATATGGAATAACAAAATATTACGATTTAACAGAATTGGAACATTTTATTTATTGTATTGTACGGGAAATCGGGGTATAATGACTCTATTCCAGTGAGGAATGTTCGTGTTTTTGGAGGAATGACATGAAGTCATTGCGCAGAGCCATCGAAACGCAGGGAGTCGGCCTCGGGCAGGATATCGTCAAGGTCGATATGTTTCTGAACCATCGGATCGATACGGCGCTGCTTTTTTCGATGGGCTATGCCTGGGCGGAGGAATTCCGCGAAGACCGGCCGGACCTGATCCTGACGGTGGAGGCCAGCGGCATCGCGATGGCGGTGGCCGCGGCGCACGCGCTGGGCGACATCCCCGTGGTGTTTGCCAAGAAGAGCGCCACCGTGGTGCAGAATGAGGACCTGGTGCAGGCGCCCGTCTATTCCTTCACGCACAAAACGCAGAACAACATCCGCATCGACAAAAAATACCTGCCTGCCGGCAGCCGCGTGCTGATCATAGACGATTTCCTGGCGGACGGGCAGGCCGTACACGGCATGATGGAGCTGTGCGAAAAGCAGGGGGCCGAGGTCGTGGGCGTCGGGATCGCGGTGGAAAAGGGCTTCCAGCCCGGCGGGAAAAAGCTGCGCGAGGCGGGCATCCACCTGAAATCCCTTGCCGTTGTGAAATCCATCGAGAACGGGAGGATCATCCTGCGGGATGACGCGGACTGATGGCATTTGCCGTCCCGGCGTGAAGAGGATACGCCGGAGAGGCAATTAACCATAAAGAAAAAAACGGAGGATAAGAAGATGAACAAGAAGATTCTGGCCGCTATTGTCGCTCTGGTCGTTCTGGCCGTTGCCGCATACTTCCTCTTCATCAAGCCGGCCGACAAGCCCGTCGAGCCCGCGACTGTTGTGGAAGAAGTCAAGGAAGCCGCGGAGAACGCTGCCGAGACTGTTGCCGATAAGGCAGAAGAAGTGAAGGAAGCCGCCTCTGACGCTGTTGAAGCTGCCGCCGACAAGGTGGAAGAGGTCGCCGACGCCGCCGCCGAGAAGGTGGAGGAAGTGAAGGAAGCCGCCTCTGACGCTGTTGACGCCGCCGCCGAGAAGGTGGAGGAAGTCAAGGAAGCCGCTTCTGACGCTGTTGACGCTGCTGCCGAAAAGGTCGAAGAAGTGAAGGAAAACGTTGAAGAAGCGGTGACCGACGCTGCCGACGCCGCCGCCGGGAAGGTGGAGGAAGTCAAGGAAGCTGCCGCCGACGCCGTTGAAGCCGCCGCCGACAAAGCCGAAGAAGTGAAGGAAACCGTTGAAGAAGCGGTGACCGAGGCTGCCGACACCGCCGCCGAAAAGGTGGAAGAGGTCGCCGCCGAGGCTGCCGAAGCCGTGGCTGACGCCGCTGCCGAAGTGAAGACCGGCATCGAGAACGTGAAGCTGGGCGCGATCCTGCTGCATGACGAAAACTCCACCTATGACCTCAACTTCATCAACGGCATCAATGACGCCGCGAAGCTGCTGGGTCTGGCCGAGGAGCAGGTGATCATCAAGCGCAATATCCCCGAAGGACAGGAGTGCTTCGAAGCCGCCGAACAGCTGGTGGACGAAGGCTGCACCATCATCTTTGCCGACAGCTTCGGCCATGAGAGCTTCATGATCGAGGCCGCCAAGAAGTATCCGAACGTGGAGTTCTGCCACGCCACCGGCACCATGGCCCATACCGAAAAGCTGGACAACTTCCACAATGCTTTCGCCGAGATCTATGAAGGCCGCTATCTGGCGGGCGTTGCCGCCGGCCTGAAGCTGAACGAGATCAAGGAAGCCGGCAACCTGAAGGGCGAAAAGCCCCTGATGGGCTACGTCGGCGCCTACACCTACGCTGAGGTCATTTCCGGCTACACCAGCTTCTATCTGGGCGCCAAGAGCGTATGCCCCGACGTGACCATGAAGGTGCAGTTCACCGGTTCCTGGTACGATGAGACCGAAGAGAAGAACGCCGCGGAAGCCCTGATCGCCGCCGGATGCGACCTGATCAGCCAGCACGCCGACTCCATGGGCGCTCCCACTGCCTGCGAAGACGCCGGCATCCCGAACGTCTCCTACAACGGCTCCACCGTGGAGAACTGCCCCAAGACCTTCATCGTCGCCAGCCGCATTGACTGGGCTCCCTACTTCCAGTACATCGTGAACCAGAAGGCCGCCGGCGAGAAGATCGCCACCGACTGGACCGGCACCATCGAGACCGGCTCCGTCGTGCTGACCGAGGTGAACGATCAGGCTGCCGCTGCCGGCACCAAGGATGAGCTGGAAAAGGTCAAGGCCGAGCTGATCGCCGGCACCCGCAAGGTGTTCGACACCGCGACCGAGAACTTCATCACCGTGGATGGCGCCGCTGTGACGACCTACATGGCTGACGTGGACACCGACCCCGCCTTCACGAAGGACACCGAGGCTGTGATCGACGGATACTTCCATGAATCCGAATACCGCAGCGCTCCCTACTTCGATATGTCTATCGACGGCATCGAGCTGCTGAACAGCAAGTTCTGATCCCGATTCGGAGGGATGCAGATCCCGCCGGAGACTCAACGGACTGTCACCTGTTTCCGGGTGACAGTCCGTGCCTTTTTATGATAAAATTCTCTTGAATTCCGACACGGGAGGAAACAACGTGGAAAAACAGCTGGCTCTTCAGATGCGGAACGTGACGAAGCGCTTCGGCAGCATCGTTGCGAACCGGAACGTGGACCTGGACGTTTACCGGGGCGAGATCCTGGCCATCCTGGGCGAGAACGGCAGCGGCAAGACGACGCTGATGAACATGATCTCCGGCATCTACTATCCGGATGAGGGCAAGATCTTCATGGACGGGCAGGAGGTCGTGATCCGCTCGCCCAAGGACGCCTTTGAACACCGGATCGGCATGATCCATCAGCACTTCAAGCTGGTGGACCTTTTCACCGCCGCGCAGAATATCGTGCTGGGCATTCAGGAGAAAAAAGCCTACAACCTGAAGGAGATCAATGCCCGGGTCTCGGAGATCGCCGGGAAATACGGCTTCCGCATCGACCCGGAAAAGAAGATCTACGATATGTCCGTGTCGGAAAAGCAGACCGTGGAGATCATCAAGGTGCTGTACCGGGGAGCGGACATCCTGATCCTGGATGAGCCGACGGCCGTGCTGACGCCGCAGGAGATCAGCCGCCTGTTTGAGGTGCTCCGCCGGATGAAGCAGGACGGGAAAAGCATCATCATCATCACACACAAGCTGAACGAGGTGCTGGAGATCAGCGACCGGGTCGCCATACTGCGCAGGGGCGAGCATATCGCCACCGTGAACACGGCGGAGACGGACGAGGCAAAGCTGACCGAGATGATGGTGGGTAAGAAGGTCAGCCTGAACATTGACCGCAGCGAACCCGTGAACGCGGTGCCGCGCCTGATCGTGAAGGACCTGAACCTTTACGACGACGAGGGGCTGCACGTGCTGAAGGATATTTCCTTTACTGCCCGGGGCGGGGAGATCCTCGGCATTGCCGGCATCGCCGGAAGCGGGCAGCGCGAGCTGCTGGAATCCATCGCCGGACTGCAGCCGGTGAAGAGCGGCACCGTCATTTTCCAGAACCCCAAGAAGAACAAGCCCGTCACCTTCTTCCACAAGAGTCTGAAGCGCGTGATGGAGCTGGAAAGCGAGCATGCCTTCCACGACGGGAAGGGAAAAGAGGTCTCCTTTGACGGCATGAGCCACGCCCAGATCCGGAAATGGGTGGAAAGCGGGGACGTGCTTTTCAATGAGGATGAGACGATCAACCTGCGGGACAAAACGCCGCTGGAGATCCGCGAGCTGGGCGTGCGTCTCAGCTTTGTGCCGGAGGACCGGCTGGGCATGGGCCTCGTGGGCAGCATGGATATTACCGACAACATGATGCTGCGCAGCTACCGGAAGGGCAAGGCCGGCTTCCTGGACCGGAAAAAGCCGCGGGAGCTGGCAAAGGAGATCATTACCAGCCTGGAGGTCTCCACGCCCGGCACCACCACCGCCGTGAGGAAGCTGTCCGGCGGCAACGTGCAGAAGGTTCTGGTCGGCCGGGAGATCGCCTTCGCGCCGAAGGTGCTGATGGCCGCGTACCCCGTGCGCGGGCTGGACATCAACTCCTCCTATACGATCTACAACCTGCTGACGAAGCAGAAGGAGAACGGCGTGGCCGTGATCTTTGTCGGCGAGGACCTGGACGTGCTGCTGGAGCTGTGTGACCGCATTATGGTCATCAACAGCGGTACCGTGACGGGGATCGTGGACGCCCGGAAGGCGACCAAGGAGGAGATCGGCCTGCTGATGACAAAGACCGGAGAAAGAACGGAAGGAGGGGAAGCGCATGAGTGAGGCAAGAGCGGTCCGTGAACCGCTGATCCATTTGACAAGGCGCATGGATGTCAAGCGGTCCAGAGCCTGGACCGTGCGGATCTGCGCCGTGCTGCTGGGCATGCTCGTGTGCGGGATCGCCGCCTTCCTGCTGGTGGAAAAGCTGCAGAGCAACCCCGGAAAGATCGGGGATTTCTACTACGCGTTCATCAAGGGCAGCTTCTCTACGCCGCGCAAGCTGTGGAAGTTCTTCAAGGACCTGAGCATCCTGCTGTGCATCGCGCTGGCGCTGACCCCGGCCTTCCGGATGCGCTTCTGGAACATCGGCGGCGAGGGTCAGACGCTGATGGGCGTGCTGGGAACGATCGCCGTGAACTTCTATCTGGGCGGAAAGGTGCCGGAGGGCCTGCTGCTGGTGCTGATGTTCCTGGCCGCTCTGGCCTGCAGCGGGATATGGGCGCTGATCCCGGCGCTGTTCAAGTCCCGCTGGAACACGAATGAAACGCTGTTTACCCTGATGATGAACTACATCGCCAGCTATCTGGTGGCGTACTTCCTGGTCATCTGGGTGCCGAGCGGCTCCTCCTCCCTGGCGAAGATGAAGACCGGGCACCTGCCCTCCTTCGGGCATGACTACCTGGTGATCATCCTGACCGTGCTGCTGCTGACCGCGGGGCTGTACATTTATCTGAACTACTCCAAGCACGGGTATGAGATCAACGTGGTGGGCGAGAGCGAGCGGACGGCAAGGTACGTCGGCATCAAGGTGGGCAAGGTGATCCTGCGCACCATGATCCTCAGCGGCGCCCTGTGCGGGCTGGCCGGATACCTGATCGGCGCGGGACTGGACCAGACCATTACGACGAACAGCGTCGGCGGGCAGGGCTTTACCGCCATCATGGTCAGCTGGCTGGCCAAATTCAATCCGCTGGTGATGATCCTGACCAGCGGGCTGATCACCCTGCTGAACCAGGGCGCGGCGCAGATCAGCCAGGATTTCAACGTATCCTCCGCGTTCCCGAGCGTGACGGTGGGCATCATCCTGTTCTTCATTATCGGCAGTGAGTTCTTTATCAATTACGAGGTGCATTTCCGCGGACACAGCGCGCGAAAGGAGGCGGTGAAATGAACGTCTGGCTGAACTTCCTGATCGACTCGCTGGCCTTCGGCGCGACCTTCATTTACGGCTCCACGGGGGAGATCCTGACCGAAAAGGCGGGGCACCTGAACCTGGGCATTCCCGGCATCATGTGCATGGGCGGCGCGGGCGGATGCCTGGTGCTGAACCTGGTGGGCAAGAGCAGCCTGCCCGGCTTCGTGATCGTGCTGCTGGGTATTATGGGCGCGCTTTTCGCAGCCGTGCTGATGGGCCTGATCTATTCCTTCCTGACGGTGAGCCTGCGGGCCAACCAGAACGTGACGGGCCTGGCCCTGACCACCTTCGGCGTCGGCCTGATGAAGGTGCTGATGACCCGCGTGAAGACCTCCGTCTACCTGGTCGGGCCGAAGCTCCTTTACCGCTGGCCCTTCGCGGAGAGGCAGGACAGCCTGCAGCGCCTGGGGATCCTTTTCTTCCTGGCGGTGATCATCGCGGTGGCGGCCAGCTGGGTGCTCTTCCGCACCCGCGTGGGGCTGAACCTGCGCGCGGTGGGCGAAAACCCGGCCACGGCGGACGCGGTGGGTATCAGCGTGACGCGCTACAAGTATGTGGCGACCTGCATCGGCAGCGGGATCGCCGGGCTGGGCGGCTTCTACTACATCATCGACTACATGGCGTCCCAGGAGGCGTATCTGAGCGTGGAGGCCTTCGGCTGGCTGAGCATCGCGCTGGTCATCTTCGCGCTGTGGCGCCCGCACCTGACCATCATCGGGTCCACGGTGTTCGGACTGCTCTTTTCCTGCAGCAGCATGATCGTAAACATCGACTGGATCCAGACCACCATGGCGACCAAGCCGATCCTGAAGATGCTGCCGTACGTGGTGACCGTGCTGGTGCTGATCGTAACCAGCATCCGCAACAAGAAGGAAAACCAGCCGCCGGCAGCGCTGGGGCAAAGCTATTTCCGCGAAGAGAGATAAATGGAACAATACCGGGAAACAAACGGACCGCGTTTCCCGGCCTTTTTTCTTGTATTTGCGGAAAAAGGCGCGTATAATGGCACAGTATGAAAAACGCGCCGAAAGGACGGAAAACGGAAATGAAAGTCAAAATCACGGCAGACTCCACCTGTGACCTTGGGAAGGAGCTGTGCGACAGGTATCATATCACGCTGGCGCCGCTGTCCGTCATGATCGACGGGAAAAGCTACCGGGACGGCGTGGACGTGACGCCGGAGGTGATCTTCCGGGCGGTGGACGAGAAGAAGACCGTCAAGACCGCCGCGGTCAACCAGTACGAATATGAGGAGCTGTTCGCGGGGCTGCTGAAGGAATATGACGAGATCGTGCATTTCACCATCAGCGCGGAGATGAGCTCCTGCTACGCGGACGCCTGCGCGGCGGCGGAGAAGACCGGGCATGTTTACGTGGTGGACAGCCGCAACCTTTCCACCGGCATCGGACTGCTGGTGCTGGAGGCCGCGGAGCTGGCGGCAATGGGCAAGGACGCGAAGGAGATCGCCGAGAGGTGCCGGGAGCGCACGGACAAGGTGTGCGCCACCTTTACGGTGCAGGACATCGGCTATCTCTACCGCGGCGGGCGCTGCAGCGGCCTGGAGGCCGTCGGCGCGAAGATGCTGCATATCCGCCCGTCCATTGAGGTAAAGAGTGGAAAGATGGCGCCGGGAAAGAAATACCGCGGCTCCTATGAGCATTACATCAAGCACTATATCAAGGACGTTCTCAAGGAGAATGAGGACGCCGACTACAAGCGGATCTTCATCACCCATTCCCCCTGTGAGGAGGGGCTGGTGGACTACGCGGCGGAGATGGTCAAGGAATACGGGCATTTCCGCGAGATCCTTGAAACCACGGCCGGCTGCACGATCAGCGTGCACTGCGGGCCGAACACGCTGGGCATCCTGTTTATGAGGAAATAAACATGAGAAATCCGAAAACGATCGCGGGACTGTGCGTGCTGGCAGTCCTCCTGGTGGCGCTGGGCATCCTGATCGGCCAGATGATCCCCATCGCGGCAGAGACGCGGAGGGAAATGAGCCTGACGCCGACGCCGGAGCCCCCGTGGCCTGACAACGTGATGATCGTGACACCGGACCCGAACGCGCCGACGCCCAACCCCGTGCTGCGCACCGGCTCCCAGGGCGACGAGGTGAAGAACCTGCAGAGCCGCCTGTACGCGCTGGGCTACTATACCGGTGAGATCGACGGGCAGTTCGGCCCGGGCACAAAGGAGGCCGTGACCGCCTTCCAGAAGCGGAACGGGCTCGGGGCGGACGGCATCGTGGGCGGGGAGACCCGGGAGGTGCTTTTTTCCACGGACGCGAAGCCCTTTGCCCCGGAGGAAGAGCCCTGAATTTTTCAGAAAGTGTTCACATTCTTTCCCGCCGGTATTGACATACCGGCGGTATTCTTATGGCACAACGAAAGAGGAAGCCGACCTCATTCTGCATATAGATCACTGTCCCGTTCCGCCCGGATGAAACAGGTTTCCGGAGCGGAACGGGACAGACGATTCTGCCGGGAGCTTGCGCCGGGGGAGCGTGTATGATAAGATAAAGACGGCCGAAAAAACAAAACAGCGCCGCGGCAACGCGGACTGCATAAAAGGAGGATATCCGGTATGGCGGACAGCCGTTTCAATGAGGACGGGCTGCTTTTTGAGGCACGGAATTACGCGGAGACGATGAACGGGGAAGTGAAGGACTATCTGGCCGCCCACCGCACGGACATGACGGTGGAGGTGCGGGAGGGGAAGCCCCTGTTTGTGACGCGCTTTGACGCGGAGGAGCCGCGCGGGACCGTGACGGTGGTGCACGGCTTTACCGAATGCGGGGAAAAATTCAGCGAGCTGATCTGCAGCCTGCTGCGGAACCGCTGGAGCGTGCTGGCGCTGGATCAGCGCGGTCACGGGAAGTCCTGGCGGGACGAAAGGGTGACGGACAGGTCGCTGGTGCATGTGGACCGGTTCGACGATTACATCCTTGACCTGCGCGCCGTGTGCGATCAGGTACTGGAAAAAATGCCGGAGCCGCGCATGCTTTTCAGCCATTCCATGGGCGGCGCGGTAGCGGCGCTTTTCCTGGAAAGGTATCCGGGCGTGTTTGAAAAGGCGGTCTTCTGCGCGCCGATGATCGCCTGCCAGCGGATGGGCCTGCCATTCTTTACCGGAAAGCTGCTGTGCCGAGGCGCCGGCCTGGCGGGAAAGAAAACACAGCGGGCCTTTTTCTCAAAGCCCTACAGCGGGAAGGAGGAGTTTGAGACCTCCTGCGCGACCAGCCGGGCGCGCTTTGACTGGTACGAGGAGCTGCGGGCCGAACACGAGGAATACCGGACCAACGGACCCAGCTACAGCTGGACGCTGCAGGCGCTGGGAGTCTCCCAGAAGATCCTGTGGCCCGGGGCCGTGGAAAAGATCGGGATCCCGATCCTGATGTATACCGCGGAGACCGACAACCAGGTGCTGGAAAGCGCCCAGAAAATGTTCATGAAGCGTGTGAAAAACGGCACCCGGAAAACCGTGAAGGGCGCGAAGCACGAGATCTACCGGTCGACAGACGACGTGCTTTTCCCCTGGTGGCATGAGATCCTGGGCTTTTTTGCCGGATAAGGAAACGCCGGAAGGAAAATTCCTTCCGGCGTGTTTTTTGCCGTTTATGCCCGGCTCAGGCAGCGGGCTGAGCGGTCAGGAAGCAGCAGTCATTGGGCTCGCCTTCCGCGTCAAAGAAATTATAGAAGGTGAAGTTGTACAGGAAGCGTTCAGCTCCGTAGACGCCGTAGCCGTCCTGGTTGTGGTCGGTGGTGTCATAGGGATCGGCAACGACGATCACGTCGTCCTGGGTGGTTTCCGTGCCCATGGTATCGTAGCCGATGATGACCTGCCAGTGGCCGCCCCAGTCGTTCCAGCCGATCATGATGGGGTTTCCGGCGGCCAGGGTGGACTGAATGTATTCAAAGGTGAAGACCGCGAAGGGATCCTCACCGGCATCCAGGGCGGAATAGCAGTTGAAGCCGCCCACGCCGTTGAAGATGGCGATCATCTGGGTCAGGCTGGTGGCGCCGGGCTCGGTGCCCTGGGGACGGAGAGCGGCCAGGGTCTCCTCGTTGTGATCCCCGAGACGGCCGTACCAGTTCAGGACCATGAGCGCGCTGGCCACGCCGCAGCTCCACTCGCTGGACTGCTGCAGGGTCTTGAAGCGGGGAAGGATCGTCAGCGTGTCGGTGCTTTCCATGTTGTAAAAGTCCAGACGGCTGAAATAGGGACTGCCGGGATGGTCTCCCTCGCGTTCCACGCTGTCGGCGCCGTCTTCGGCACTCAGGTCAACGGCATGGGCGATCTTCATCTCATCGGTGTAGTTTCCGCCTGTTTCATCGGCAAAGGCGCCGAAGGAAAGGCAGAGCAGCATCAGGGACATCAGGGCGGCAAGGATCTTCTTCATTTCGGGTTCCTCCAATACAGAATGGCTGATGATACAGCGAGAGCGATTATAGCATAACCGCTTTTCGCGGAGCAATTCCTTCGGCATTTCAGTACGTGTAAAAAACAATGCGGGGCCGCGGCGGCGCGGAGCGGGAAAAAGGATCCGGAAGGGTGGCCGAAGGACGGGGAAATCTGCTATAATGCTTTCAAGAGGTGAATGAGATGAAACTGCTTGTGATCGTTTTGCTGGCCGTACTGGGGATCCTCGCGCTGCCCGGACGGGCAGGCGCGGAGGAATATGCCTTTCACACAGAGGAGCTTTGCGCGGAAAGGGACGGGCTGAGGATCTACGGGAAGCTGTACCTGCCCGAAACGGATCAGGAGAAGCTGCCCGCCGTGATCATCAGCCACGGCTTCTGCGGCGTGCACCAGATGAACGAGGGATACGCCTCGCTGCTGGCGAAGAACGGATACGCCGCCTATATTTTTGATTTCTGCGGCGGCGCGCCGGTCAACAGGAGCGACGGGAAGATGACGGACATGTCCATCTTTACCGAGCAGAAGGACCTGGAGGCGGTGCTGGGGATGATCCGCTCCCATCCCCGCGTGGACCCGGACAGGGTGACGCTGTTCGGGCAGAGCCAGGGCGGTGTGGTCTCCGCGATCACCGCGGCCGATCATACGGACGAGGTGAACGGCCTGATCCTCTTCTTCCCGGCATTTGTGCTGGTGGACGACGCGATGAAGCTTTTTCCGAAGCCGGAGGACGTGCCGGACACCTATCCCTTCTGGAACGTGACGCTGGGAAGGGCCTATCCGGAAAAGCTGTTTGGCTACGATATCTACGAGGACATCAAAGCCTATGAAAAACCGGTGATCATCCTGCACGGGGACAGCGACCCCGTCGTGCCCCTGCGCTATTCCGAAAAGGCCAGGGACACCTACCGCAACGCGGAGCTGACCGTATTCCCCGGGGCCGGACACGGCTTCGGCGGAGAGGATGACAGGAAGGCCTGCGAGCTCGTGCTGAAATATCTTTCCGAACGCTGAGAAAACGCCGTACGGGCACCCGAGGGGTGCCCTTTTTGCTGGACATTTGTTGGACACGGCAGAGTAAAAGAAATATAATATGAGGGAATGAAACAAAGGACGGTCGGACGCTGATGACACAGACGGTTACCTATATCCTGTATGCTGTCGGCCCGTGGGTGCTGCTGCTCCTGGGGCTGACGTTCTGCGTCCTGGTGGACCCCTATATGAGCCGGAAGCACCGGAGGATGATCGTGCTTGAAAACGCGCTGGTGCTGGGCCTGCTGCTGGGGGACGCGCTGACCTACGGGATCTCCGCGGGAGAGCAGAACGACTTTGTGCGCACATGCTGCGGGATCTACGGCTACAGCGTGCGCCCGGTGCTGCTGATCCTGTTTATCCGGATGCTGTATCCGGAACGGAAGCAGAGCCTGCTGTGGGTGCCCGCCGGCCTGAACGCGGCCGTCTACCTGACGGCGTTCTTTTCCGGCATCGCCTTCCGGATCGAGAACAACTCCTTTACGCGCGGCCCGCTGGGATACTCCTGCGCGGTGTTCAGCGTGCTGCTGATGCTTTTCCTGACCGTGCAGACCGTGATCGGCTACAGGAAGGCGAAGAAGATCGAATCCGTCATCCTGCTGTTCAACTGCGCCCTGATCATCGCCGCCACCGCGGTGGACATGTTCCTGGTGGAGGAAGACGGGCCGGTCAGCTATCTGAGCATGGCGGTCGTCGGCTGCAGCATCTTCTACTATATCTGGCTGCACCTGCAGACGGCCCGGAGACATGAGGAGAAGCTGATCGAGAACATGCAGGCGGAGCAGCGGATCCGCATCATGGTCTCCCAGATCCAGCCGCATTTCCTGTTCAACACGCTGAGCACCATCCAGGCGCTGTGCATGATCGACCCGCCGAAGGCGGCGGACACGGTCGGCAAGTTCGGCCAGTATCTGCGGCAGAACATCGACAGCCTGAGCCACCCGGAAATGATCCCCTTTGAAAAGGAAATGGAGCACACGCGGATCTATTCCGACATCGAGATGATCCGTTTCCCGTCCATACGCGTTCTGTATGACCTGCAGGATACGGAATTCTCCGTGCCCGCGCTGACGGTGCAGCCGCTGGTGGAGAATGCTATCCGGCACGGCGTGCGTATCCGCAGCCACGGCGAGGTGAGCGTGACCACCCGGAAGGAGGGCGCGGAGCACGTGATCGTGATCCGGGACAACGGGCGCGGCTTTGACGTGGACGCCGCGCTTAAGGCGGACAGCACGCATATCGGAATGCGCAACGTGCGCGACCGGGTAGAGCAGATGTGCGGGGGAAGCATGACCATTGACAGCCGTATCGGCGAGGGGACGGAGATCACGATCCGTCTGCCGGAAAGGAAGACTGAGGAATGAAAGCGATCTGTGTGGACGACGAAAGCCTGATCATGCAGCTGACCGTGGCGATGTGCAGGGACCTGCCGGAGCTGGACGACGTGCAGGGCTTTACCACGGCGGGCGAGGCACTGAAATGGGCGGAGGAGCATCCGGTGGACGTGGCCCTGCTGGATATCGACATGCCCGGGATGAACGGGCTGATGCTGGCGAAGGAGATCAAGGAACGGAATCCCGACGCCGCGATCCTTTTCCTGACCGGATACGCGCAGTACGCGGTGGAGGCCTTCGCGATGCATGCCTCCGGCTATCTGCTCAAGCCCGTCAGCAAGGAGCGGCTGGCACAGGAGGTGGCCTTTGCCCTTTCCGGCCAGCAGGAGAAGAAGGCACCCAAATCCCGCGTGGTGGCGCAGACCTTCGGCCAGTTTGAGCTTTTTGCGGACGGGAAGGCGGTGAGCTTCTCCCGCGCCAAGGCCAAGGAGCTGATGGCCTATCTGATCGACCGGCAGGGCGGGAGCGTCACCCGGGCGGAGGCCTTTGCTGCTATGTGGGAGGATGAATTCTATGACCGGTCCATGCAGAAGCAGTTTGACGTGATCATCCGCAGCCTGCGCAAGACGCTGGACGAGCACGGCATCAGCCGGATCCTGGAAATGAAGAGCGGGAACCTGCGCGCGGTGCCGGAGGAGATGGACTGCGACCTGTACCGCTTTATGGCGGGAGACGTGCAGGCGGTGAACGCCTACCGCGGTGAATACATGAGCTCCTATTCCTGGGCGAGCCTGACGGAAAGCTATCTTTACCGCAAGGCGAACCCCGAGCTGAACTGAAAAAAGCCCCCGTCCTGCTGGACATCTGTTGGACATGCCGCGGTATGCTGAAGACAGCCCGCGGACAGAGAAGCGGACGGAAAGGGGACGGAAGCGGAAGAAACGGACAGCGGCGGACGGAGCCGCGATACGGGACAGGCAGGAAAGGAAGGACTGGCATGATCCGAAAACTCGTGAGGCAGATGCTGACGGCGCAGATCCTTTCCTCGCTGACGGTGTCCCTGTGCCTGATGATCGACAGCATCATGATCGGGCGGTTCCTCGGGGAGGAAGCCATCGCGGCCTACGGGCTGGCCAATCCGGTGCTGCTTTTTATCGGGGCGATCGGAAGCCTGCTGGCCTCCGGCATCCAGGTGGTATGCGCCAGGTCGCTGGGCAGGGGTTCCCGCGAGGAAACCGACGCGGGCTTCTCCTCCGCGCTGGCGCTGGCGGCGGCCGTTTCCGTCACATTCACGGCGGCGGTGCTGCTGCTTCGGGATCCGCTGGCGGCCGTGCTGGGCGCCGGAGGAGCCGGCGCGCTGCACGGGCAAACCGCCGGATATCTGGCCGGCTTCAGCCTTGGCGCACCGTTTTCCATGGGCGCGCTGGTGCTGGTGCCTTTCCTGCAGATGGCCGGGGAAAGCACGCTGCTGATCGCGGCGGTGCTGAGCATGACCGTGACGGACGTGGCGCTGGACCTGCTGAACGTGACTGTTTTCCACGGCGGCATGTTCGGCATGGGGCTTGCCTCCTCCGTCAGCTATCTGGTCGCCGTGGCGGTGAGCCTGACCTATTTCCTGTCCCGCAGAAACGTGTTCCGTTTCTCGCGGAGGCTGGTGACGGGGAAAAAGCTCGCGGAGCTCCTGAAGGGAGGCCTGCCCGCGGGCGTTTCCATGGCAAGCGGCGTGCTGCTGGTCTTTGTGATGAACCGGATCCTGCAGACGGCCGGCGGAAACGCGGCCGTGGCGGCCTTCGCGGTCGTGTCCACGGTGGGCAATGTGGGCGGCTGCATCGTGACCGGTACGGGCGGCGTATCGCTGACGCTGAGCGGGATCTTTTACCACGAGGAGGACCGCGCGGCGCTGAGGGAGCTGATCCGGCTGCTGTGCCGGAGCTCCGCGGTCCTGGGGCTCGCGGTCGGCGCGGCGCTGGTCCTTGCTGCCCCCGCGGCGGTCGGACTTTTCATCCCGGAGGCCGGGGAAGCCCGGACGATGGCGGTTCTGGGACTGCGGCTTTTCTCAGCCGGGCTGATCCCCTGCTGCGTCAACGCGGCGCTGAAGAACCTGTATCTGGCGACCGGCCGGGTGACGCTGTCGGAGATCCTTTCCCTGGCCGAGGGCGCGGTGATGCCGGCCCTCAGCGCGCTGATCCTGTCCCTGTGCTTCGGCACGGACGGCGTATGGCTGTATTACGCGGCCGGTCAGCTGCTGACACTGACGTGCCTTGGACTGTATATCCGGCGGAAAACGGGACAGGCGCCGTGGCGCGGAGATGCCTGCCTGCTGCTGCGCGATGACTTCGGCGTGAAGCCGGAGGACCTGATGGAAACGGAGATCCGGAGCCTCAGGGAGGTCAGCGAGGCGGCGCAGGCCGCGGAGCGGTTCTGCCGGCAGCACGGACAAAGCGAACGGACGGCCAACCGAATGGCCCTGTGCATTGAGGAAATGGCCGGCAATATCGTGGAGCACGGTTTCCCGCAGGGGAAGGGGCCGCACCACCTGTCCGTGAGGGTACTGCTCAAGCCCGGCTACTGGGTGCTGCGCTTCCGGGACGACTGCAGGGCGTTCGACCCGGTGCACTATGTGCCCGCGGAAGGGCAGGAGAGCCTGGGGATCCGCCTGGTGCTCGCACTGGCGGAGGAAGCCAATTACACCTATTCCCTGAATCTGAACAACCTTACGCTCCGCCTGCGCCCGGACGCGCAGAGCGGGGAGTGAACCCAAAACGCGCTGAGGCGCACCGACAAAAAAGGAGGACACAAAAATGACAATCAACAAGGTACAGAACGGAACTGCACTGGAGATCGCGCTGGAGGGACGGCTGGATACCGTGACCGCTCCCCAGCTGGAAAGCGAACTGAGCAAAGCCATGCCCGACGCGGAGACCCTGATGCTGGACTGCAGCAAGCTGGAGTACATCTCCTCCGCCGGGCTGCGCGTATTGCTGTCTGCCCACAAAGCCATGGCCCGGAAGGGCGGCATGAAGGTAACGCATGTGAAGGAGATCGTACAGGAAGTGCTGGACGTGACCGGATTCTCCGCGATCCTGACGATCGAATGAGGTGAGAGAAAATGAAAACCGATGTGATCACTGTATCCGGAGCCTTCAGCGGAACGGAAGCGGCGCTGAGGCAGGCGGAGAAGGTGGCGGGTTACAAGGGCCTGACACCGAAGAGCGCCCTGCAGCTGCGGCTGCTGACGGAAGAAATGATGGGCCTGATGCGCGGGATTACCGGCGAGAAGGACGGGCAGTTCTGGATCGAGGACAACGACGGCGTATATGAGCTGCATCTGCGGGTCATCACCGTGATGGATCCCGAGAAGCGGGGACGCCTGCTGTCCGTGTCCGGGTCCGGGAAGAACGAGGCCGCGAAGGGGCTGATGGGCCGCCTGCGCGACTTCTTTGACCGGAGCGCGGATGAGGGACCGCTGCCGTCCACCAGCCCGCTGATGTTCAGCGAGTCTTATGACTACAGCTCCACCCCCATGCTGGACTGGGACTGGTCCATGACGGAGTACCGGGACAGGCTGAGGGCAAAGATGAACGAGCAGGACGAAAACGCGCGGGAAATGTGGGACGAGCTGGAGCAGTCCGTGGTCACGCATGTGGCGGACGACGTGAAGGTCTCCATCCGCGGCGCCGCGGCGGAGCTGATCATCGTCAAAAAACTGGGATGACGGGCCGGTAAGCCCGCACGGACAGAAGGATAATACAAGGACAACGGACGGGAAGGAGGCGGAAAAGGCATGAAGGAATGGTCTTTTCCTGCCAGGACGGACAGCATACCGGAGCTGACCGCGCTGATCGACACAGAGCTGGAGGCAGTTTCCTGTCCGCTGAAAAACCGGATGCAGCTGGATGTGATCATCGATGAGGTGTTCTCGAACATCTGCCGGTATGCCTACGGATCCGGGGCGGGTGACGCCTCGGTCTGCTTCCGTTTTGACGGGGAGAAGAACGAGGTGAGCCTGACCTTCCGGGACAGGGGCATCCCCTATGATCCGCTGGAAAGCCCGGAACCGGACGTGACGCTGTCCGCCGAGGAACGCGAGATCGGCGGGCTGGGCATCTTTCTGGTGAAGCAGCTGGCGGACGGAGTGCGCTACGAGCGGGACGGGGATACCAACGTGCTTACAGTGACCAAGAAACTGCAGAGATAGGAACGGGAGGGAAAAGAACGGAATGCTGAATGTTCTCCTGATCATTCTCTTCGGCAGCTACAGCACGTCCAATGTTGTCATGGAAGCGCTGCTGATCGCCGGTCTGTACGGGATGTTCAATAAGTCCGGGATCGCAGGCTGGTGGGCGGCGGTCCCCTGCGCCAGGAACTATATGCTGGCACGCTGCGCCGGCAAGGAGGAGGAGGGCCGGGTCTACAGCGTCCTGGGCTTTGTGACGATGCTCCTGTCCGTGGGCGAATACCTTGCTTCGACGGAAAACCTGATCATGATGTTTACCATTCCTACCTTTGCCCTGGAGATCATCCGGCTCATTTACATGATCCGGATCACCGGCGGGCTTCTGGAGGTATACGGGCGGCGGCGCGCCTGGGGCTGGCTGTGGGTCCTGTTCCCCTTTATTCCGGCGCTGATCTGGGGCTTCGGAAAGAAGTATCAGCCGGAATGGAAGGTGGAGGATATCCGCCGGGTGTCCAGGGAGCTGATCTCCGGGCATACCGTGCAGGGGATGAGCGACGGGCTGACCGTGAACCTGGAGGAAAGGACGGCCACCGAATTCTTCCAGAAGAAATACCTGCTGCGGGATATCCACATGTACGTCAGGCCCGGGCATATGGTGCTGCTGCTGGGCGGCTCCGGTGCCGGGAAAACCACCTTCATCAACGCCGTGAACGGCTATGAGAAGGCAAAGGCCAGGGTGTCGCTGAACGGCGGAGACATCTACGGGGATTACAAAAAAATGCAGTACGAGGTCGGCTTCGTACCGCAGCAGGAGCTGATGAGAGGTAAGGACACCGTGTATCACACGCTGACGGACGCCTCCAAGCTGCGGATGCCGCTGAACGTTTCCGGGGAGGACCGGACAGCCCGCGTGGAGGAGGTCATGGACATCTTCGGCCTGACGCCCGTGAAGGGGAACCTGGTGGAAAAGCTTTCCGGTGGGCAGAAAAAGCGGCTGTCCATCGCGATGGAGTTCCTGTCCAATCCCTCCCTGTTCATCCTGGATGAGCCGGACTCCGGTCTGGACGGCGTGATGGCGCGGGAGCTGATGGAGCAGCTGAGGAAGATCGCCGACCAGGGGAAGATCGTGATCGTGATCACCCATACCCCGGACCGCGTGATCGACCTGTTTGACGACGTGATCGTGCTGGCCAAGGACAGCGAAAGGACCGGCAGGCTGGCCTGGTTCGGCCCGGTGGAGGAAGCGCGGAAATTCTTCGGACGGGAGAAGATGGAGCAGATCGTGATGGCCGTCAACCGCAAAGAGGAAGGCGGAGAGGGCCGGGCGGATGAGTTCATCGGACGTTTCGCGGAGGTGCAGCATGGCTGAGATCAGAGAAAAGAAGGCGCAGCGCCGCCAGCTCCGGATCCGTCACCGCGGACGGCTGGAACAGATCGGGATCTATTTCGGGAAGATGCTGCGGATGTTCGTTTACCAGAACGACTGGAAGGTGCTGCCCATGGCAGCGCTGATCGCAGCACTGGTTTCCATGGTGATCCGCAAGAACTTCTTTATCACCATGGAGGGCAACCTGACCGGCTCGTTTGCCCTGGTCTGCGTGGCTATCTGGAACGGCTGCTTCAATTCCATCCAGGTGATCTGCCGGGAGAGGCAGATCGTGAAACGGGAGCACCGCTCCGGTATGCATATCTCCTCCTATATCGCGTCGCACATGATCTATCAGGCGCTGCTGTGCCTGGCGCAGACGGCCCTGACCCTGTACGTATGCGGCGCCATGGGCGTCAAGTATCCGGAAAAGGGCCTGATCACCCCCTGGCTGACGGTGGACCTGGGGATCACGATTTTCCTCATTTCCTACGCGTCGGACATGCTGAGCCTGTGGGTGTCCGCGATCGCGCACACCACCACGGCCGCCATGACCGTGATGCCCTTTGTGCTGATCTTCCAGCTGGTGTTTTCCGGCGGGATCTTCAGCCTGCCCGCATGGGCGGACAATCTGTCCCAGTTCACCATTTCCAACTACGGACTCAAATGCATCGCGGCGCAGAGCGACTATAACAATACACCGATGGTGTCGGTCTGGAATACGCTGGAGAAGGTCAAAGACCGTGAGCTCGGCGGAACCGTGACGGCCGGGCAGATCTCGGACCTGCTGATGAGCGACAAGCTGAAGGCCGTCAGCGAGTTCCGGGCAAGGGAGATAGACCTCGACGCGCTGCTGAGATCCCTGATGAAGAATGCCGGCCTGACGCCCCCGGAAACCGCGGAGGCTGCCGGCGAAGGGGAAGACGCCCCGAGAAAGACGGTGACGGTGGGCGAAATACTGGAGCAGGCCTTGAACAACCCGTCGTTTGAGGCGGTGCGGGATGAGAAAATCACCGTGAAGACCACGGTCGGCGAGCTGCTGGAGGCGGCGGGTGAGGAAGACGTCAAAAAATACATACAGGATATGACCAGCCGGGTCAGCGCCAATCCGGACTACGAGAACACACCCGGGAACGTGATCGGCCTGTGGCTGATCATCGGGTTCTTCGCGCTGGCATACGCGCTGTTTGCCATGATCACGCTGGAATTCATCGACAAGGATAAGAGATAAAGCAACCCGCAAAAACGCTCCCGTGAGGAAACTCACGGGAGCGTTCGCGCTGCGCGGAAAAGCGGCGGGTGGTACGGGAAAATTCACGTCTCTTTCCAGAATCCGCCTCTGAAGAAGTTCTCATTCCCGGTGGGCTTTGCCGTGAGCCGGAAGATGACGCAGCCGTCCGGGCAGACGACGGTCTTGCTGTACCGGTCCTCTCCGCCCAGAGCGGTCAGGTCGCCGCCGCTGCGGACGGCTTCCATCAGGGGATAGAGCATCATCATGGTTTTGGAGCAGATGCCGAAGCCCTGCTCATTGACCGGACAGCCGTAGGTGCAGCGGTAGCAGTCCCCGATCTCCTCGCCGTTGCGGCAGTAGTGTTCCGTGTGATCGCCCCGCAGGAAGCCGGTGACCTCCACGGTGAACTCGTATTCCTCATCATACCATTTTTTCATCGTTTTCCTCCGTGAGCCGGGCACAGCCCGGCTTTCTCTGTTCATTCCGGCAGGGCCCCGTTTTCCATCAGGAAAGCGACCTCCTCCGGACGGGGCGGGTAAAGCGGCAGGGGGAAGCGGGAGATGGCGATGCCGGAGCAGGCGCTGGCGAACCGGACCAGACGCTCATCGTCAAAGCCGTTCAGGACCCCGTAGACGCAGCCGGCCTTGAAGGTATCCCCGGCGCCGAGCGTGCTTCTGACCCGGACGGGGAAGGGCTTCATCCGCCGGATCGGGCCGTCCCTGCGGGCAAAGAGCATGTCCCCGCCGCCGGAGGTGACGATCACCAGCCCTTCGGCTGTTTCCTGCAGAAGGGGCAGGACCTCCTCCGCCGGGCGCCCGGCATAGTGTTCCGCCAGGCATTCTCCCGAGACCACATTGACCGCGGCATGGATGTGCAGATACCGGTCATGCGGACAGTCGATGGTGACGTAGGGCACGCCGTGCTTCACGCACAGCCGGGCTGCCTTTTCGCTGTCCTCCCCGAAAAAGGGATCGATGGCGGCAGCGCGGCAGCTCCGGATATCCTCCTCCCGGGGAGAATTCCAGTAGGGGACGCCGCCCGCGTGCAGATGCTGAAAGCGGCCCATGGGGGAACGGACCAGCCCGGCGATGACCACGTAGTCGACGACGTCCTCCTGACCCTCATCAGAGGTGAGGGAGGAGAGGTCCACCGATTTATCCCGGTAGAACTCACGCAGCATCGGCGCTACGCCCGGCCCGGGCTTTGTGCCGTCCACCTTTACGGATACGCCGAGCGAGGAAAGCACCGTGGCGGCTGTGCCGGTTTCCCCGCCGGGGAGGAAATAATGCTCGCTGATCTCCGCGTACTGATCGGGCTGCAGAAAGCCGTCCTGCAGCAGGAAGGAGTTGGAACCGATGATCTGGCCGAAAAGATAAGCATCCGATCTCATGGGCTTTCTCCTGTTTTTTTTCAATATATAATAGTTATAGAATGTTCCCGCCTGCCTGTCAAGCGGGAAACGGAGGACAGCAAAAGCCCCTCCGCGGGCTGTGCCGCGGAGGAGCTCTGTCTCCCGGGGGAGAAAGGGGATCACGCGAAGATCTTTTTCCGGTAGAGGGCGAAATGGTTCAGGCCGTCCTTTGAACGGACGACGTGGCAGGACGCGGCGCGGTCCTTGCCCTCGTTCCGCGCCATCAGAAGGCTCAGCGCGACGTTCGGGAAAGCGTAGCTGCGGGCCTTTTCCGGCTGCACACGGAACATCATCACATACTCCCGGCCGCTTTCGAGGTCGGCAAATTCGTCGAAGAAATCCTTCACAAAGTTCCAGCCGTGCTTCTCATAGACCTTTTCATACATCGGATCCCGGTCGAGGTCCGGAACGTTCTTTTCCTCCGGAGCTTCGGGCAGGTCCGGCACGAAGGGGAGGTTCGGGACGTTTCCTTCGCTCTCGCGGATCGTGCGCTCCATCATCTCATCGATGGCGCTGATCATTTCATCATAGGCTTCCCGGGTCATGCCAAATTCCCCGGCGGGATCGTAGTCCTTCATGGATCCGGTGATCGTTTCGCGGATCTCTTCCAGCTTCTGCATCATCTTCTGCATTTCGGTCTGATATGACTGACGGATGAGTCTGATTTCCCGCAGCCTGTCCTCGGCCTCGGCGATCTTTGCGTCAAAGGCCCGGCAGATGACGGAATCATCCTGATCACGGAGCTCCCTGATCTCCTCCAGCGTAAAGCCCGCCTTCTGCAGGTTCCGGATCCTTACGAAGGCAAGGGCCTGATCCTCCTCATAATAACGGTATCCGGACCACGGATCCACAGCTGCCGGCTTGAGCAGATCCACACGGTCGTAATACCGCAGCGTCTGAGGATTACATCCGCAGAGCCGGGAGAATTCCCTGATCGTCATATCAGTTGCCTCCTTTCGAGGACTTTATATCATTGCAGTGAACTGTAAGGTCAACAGGTTTTTTGAAATTTTTTAAAAAAATTCCGAAAAAAGTTTTGTTGTCAAGTCCGGCCGGCGCTTCAGAGCTTTTTGAACAGGCGGGCGCTCCAGAAATCCATCCCGAGCTCCTCCAGATAGAAATGGAGGATGGCGCGCCAGTTTTTGGTGGCGGTGCTCAGCACCATATACTCCGCTTCGCCCCGGACGGCGTTCGCGGCAAAGTCAAAAAGGGCCGTGCCGATGCCGCGCGACCGGTATTCCGGCTTCACATACAGCTCTTCCACCTCAAAAAACGCGGTCCCCTCCGGCATGACGGACTGCATGTTTTCGGAGCGCGCCGCTTTGCCGAAAAGATATCCGACCGGCTGACCGCCGTCCAACGCCAGAAAGATCCGGTTCCCATCGATATCCTCCCGCGCGTTCGCGCGGTAGCCCCAGCAGCTTCCCTCCGCCGCCCAGGCCTCGGAGAAGGCGATGAGCCGCGCCAGCACGTCCTGCGACAATTCCACTTCCCGAACGATCATTTTTCCACCTGCCGATGTTTTTTATCTGAGGGTTTTTCCGTATGCCCCGGCCAGCCTCAGCCTTCCGTGTCAGCCGTTCGGCCCTTCCACAGACCAGGCGGCTCCTGTCCTGTCATCCACGGCGACCGTATAGCCGTCGCCCTTTCCGGAGTCAAACCGGACGGACCACAGCCCGGTGGCCGTGTCATAGCTGCAGGTGACAGCGTAATTCCTCAGCGCATCCGCCGCGGCGGGAGCTCCTTCCGTGGGCGGAAGGACGGCCTGCGCGACGCTTTTCACCTGCTCCGCCGTCATGACCGTGAGGTCGGAGGTGCGCACAAAGCCGCGCACGGGCTGCGCCCCGGCATCGTATTCCACATAGGTCCAGCTGCCCATGGCGGTCAGCCAGGTCACCTCCGCCCCGGCCGGGACGGTCATCAGGCTGCTCACGGAGAACAGCGGATCGTCGGTCAGAGCGCACGGGACGGCCGTGCGCGCAGTATAGCTGCCCAGCTGAAGCGTCCCGACGCCGGCGTTCTTCGGCAGGGCGGATTCCCTGATCCAGCCGATCCGCATATGGTCTGCGGTGATGGCGTACTGGATCATGATCCAGCCGTTCTCTTTTCCGAAGACCTGGATCCAGTCATTGGTGGAAACCACGGCTTTTCCGCTGCCGCCGCGCAGATAGTTTTCACCGGGGCCGGAATAGACGGAATACTTCTTTCCGCCCGTGAAGCGGATCTCCTCCGCGCTGAGCAAGCCGGAGGGAATGTCCGGAGCGACGGTGACGGAGCGGAGGGCCAGCTCATAGGTATGGGGGATATTGCCGATGCTCGCCCAGCGGATATCCCGCTGGACCGTTCCGGTGACCTTCCCGCGCCAGGGCAGGTATTCCGCCAGCCATGAGCCGTAATAGTACAGCGCGCTGTCCCGGACCACGACGGTGCAGTAATCGAAATCCTGCCACGCGGTGAGGAGCCAGGCCCCGTTCCGAAGCGTAAAGTCGATAAACCTTTCGGAATATTCGACCTCCTGCGACTGGTCCGAATTGGCCTGCTCGATCCTCAGCACCGGCGTGGAAACGGAGAAGGAAATATCCTCCCGGTGCGTTTCATAGGTCAGCCCTTCCTCAATAAAATACGCGGACGTCTGCTTGCGACCCTGGAAGATCACGCCGTCGCTCTTCAGGTAGGTGCTCCACTCATTGTCCCTGTTCCGGTAAAGCAGAAGCAGGTTATGTCCGTCGTTCCTCTGCAGGGTGGCGGCGGCCCAGTCCCCGGCGCTGATCAGATCAAAGGACTGGAGCCAGTAGCCCTGATCGGTCGTGTACGGGATCAGTTTGTCCATGATCCCGGAGGGGACCTCATCCGCAGCGAGCGCCGCGCAGCCCAGGAGCAGCAGCGCCGCAAGGATCAGCAGAAAACCAAAGAATTTCTTCATACTCATTTCCTCCATGTTCCGCGGGCATCCGGAGAGAACGGCGGATCTGCCGCTTCCTTGCCCTTCCGCACAGTATGACGGCCGGAAAAGGCCGGATGTTACAGATGAAACGGAAAAAAGAGCATTTTGCAGCGGTATATCCCCAGCCGGCCCGGTCACCGGACGGCATCAGCGGGCACGAATCCGCGGACGGGCTTTTCCGCTCCCGTCCATTCCAGATAGACCCAGCCGTCCAGAACGGCCAGCCGGCTGACCTGAGCGCCTGCCGGGAGCGTGTGCAGGGGTTTTCCTTCGCCCAGGGGATCGTCCGTCAGGCCCGTCTCCCGCAGGATCACGGCGGGCACGGACGGGAAAGCCAGCGCGTCCACGGAGGCGCCTGCCGGCAGGGAAGACGCGTCGATGAACCCGATGCGGCTCTGCCCGGCGGAAACGGCGTACCGGATCATGGCATAGCCGTTTTCCACACCGAAGACCTGGATCCAGTCATTGGTGGAAACCAGCGCCCTGTTCTGATTCGCCCGTTCGTAATTCTGCCCGGGTCCGGTATAGACGGCGTATCTCTGATCCTTCGGGAAGGCCACCACCCGGGCCTTGAGCTCCGGCACGGGGGCATCCTCCGGCACTGTGACGGACGGAGTGACCGCCTCCGTTACAGTGCCTGTCGGCGAGGCTGCGGGGGAAACGGACGCCTGAGAAAGGACGGCTTCCGTTTCCGGGGGCCGCGGAGCAAGCGTATCAAAAGCAACGGCGGTACCGGCCGGTCCCGCGGCAGGCGTGACGGGATCCGGCACGGGCCGGTCCAGCGCCCGGAAGAGCAGAACGACCGCGGCCGCAACAGCTGCCAGGCCCGCAAGCCCTTTGAGGAAGCCGCTTTTCCTTCTCCGGATCTGACGGAGCGCTGCATCCCGGTGATGCTGATAAAGCGCTTCCGCTTTCCTGTATTCCTTCAGGGATAAGCTCTGCTCCAGCTGCTCCGTCTCCTCGGCAGCAGCCCCGGAAAAAGCTTCCCTCAGCTTTTCATCCTGCTTCACCGTTCTGCCTCCCTTCCCTGCAGAAGCATGACCAGATGCTTTCTGGCCCGGCTCATTCTCACCCGCACGGCGGTCGGCCGGAGATCCAGCTCCCTGCCGATCTCCCGGTCGCTCATTTCCCGGAAATAGCGCATCATCAGGATATCCCGGTCCCGGTCGCCCAGCCGGCGGATGGCGTCCCGGATCTCCTCCACGCCGGCGCTTTCCAGCAGGCGGTCCTCCACCCGGCTGTCCGAGGGGATCTGCTCCAGAAACTCATCCTCCGTTACGGTCTCACGGCTGTTCCGGCGATAAATGTCGATCGCCGCGTGCCTGACAGTAATGACGATATAAGCCTTGCGTTTGTTACCGTCCATATCCCGGAGAAGGGATATTTTCCGGATCAGCGCCTCCAGGGCGCTGCTCACCGCGTCCTCCGCCGCGTGGCTGTCGTTCAGCACCCGCAGCGCCTGAGCGTACATCAGACGGTGATGGCGAAGATAGAGCTCCTCCATGAGGGCTCTGTCCTCGTCATTCTCCAGGGCTGCCAGTATCATCGGGAACATCGTTCAGACCTCGTTTATCAGCGGTATTTCGGGACGAATAACGATCATAAGGAAGGCTTCTGTGAAACGATCGAGATCCATGCCGGCAGGGCGGCCATGGGATTGCTCTGCCAGTCGTTGATATTTTTCAGTTTTTCGCCGTCCTGACGGACCAGCTCGTCATAGGAATACCAGAATGACGCGCTGACAGCCGCCAGCTCCGCCATTTCCTTCAGCGCCAGGCCGACGGACAGATTCGCGTTGACCAGGTCCTGCACGCGCCAGTGGCAGGAGGGCAGGGTATCGCTGTAGGCCTTGACGATCCGGGGCTCCTTCCAGGGCTCTCCCGTGAACGGGCGGTTAAAGGGATGGACGTCGTACATCACGGAAAAGCCGCCGGACCTGAGCACCCTGGAGATATTGCGGTACATGACGCCGAGATCCGGGATCCAGGAATGCGTGCCGTTGGAGGTGTAGACCAGGTCGAAGGCGCCGCTTTCGATCCGGGAAAGCTCCATGGTGTTGTCGCAGACAAAGCGGATCTCCAGGCCCAGCTTTTCCGCAGCGGCAGCCGCGTTCTCCAGCTGCCTTTCGCTGATGTCCGATGAGGTCACCCGCGCTCCCAGCAGCGCGAAGGCGAAGGCCGCGTGATTGTCCCCGCTGGACGGCAGCAGGACCTTTTTGCCCTTCAGGTCGGGAAGATATTTCCCGATCAGGGAAAAGACCGCGGGGTGAAACGCCGACGCGGGATCGCGGACCAGCGCTCCGAGCCTTTCCTCCGTTCTCAGCGACCGGTACCAGTCCGAATCCGCCGTTTCATTCCATCCGTCCTTTACCTGCTTCAGCCAGTCCTCCATGATAACCCTCTCTCTTATGTCCGGCCGGCTCCGGCGCAGCCGTTATGCATATAAAAATGAAATCGACTGTAATATAGCCGATTTTCCGGGAATGCGCAAGGTCAGGGAAGGACTTTGACCCGGGCGCGGCCCGCGGACGTACGCCGGCATGCTGCCCGGGAACGGCGCGGAGGGCGGCCTGGCAAAGATGTTTGAGCGCCGCAGGAGATGACCGCCGCAGCAAGCCGGAAGGATCCGGGCCGTCAAAAACAGGAGTACCCACAAGGACACTCCTGTTTTTTTCGCGCTTGCCTGTCACTTCGAAGCTGCGTCCGGGAAAAAGGTTTTGCGCTGATCTGATCCAAACAGGAAAAACGAGCGCCGTGATTTTCCTTCACGGAGCTCTGATCCTTACCGGCTTACCCGGCACCGGTTTTCGGCGTAAACAGTATGCTTTTTTACATGCTCAATGCGGATCATTGGAATATCGCATCGATCAGCTTTCCGTTCACCGCATTGAACACTGCCCAGCTGTCAAAGCCGTTTTTTCCCGCCGGATCCGTCCACATAGGTCACCTTCCAGACCGGCGCGAACACCATACCGTCCCGCTTGTTCTCCGCGCGGACCGGCATATGGGTCAGTTCGACCGTCCTGACGCGGACGACCTTTTCACCGGTTCTGGATCCGGCTGCTTCTTCATACAGACGTTCGACCGCCTGCCCGGACAGAACATTCATCATGTCCCGACACTTCACAGCATAAAGCGTATTTTGCCGATCCGTCTGTCATCTGTCCTTCCGTTCTTCAGAACTGTGATCAGCCAAGGACCGATCCGATCCTAGCACGATGCAAAGCTGGCCTGTAAGTGTTTCAGAAAAGCATCCGCGATCGGAGAGAATACCTGATACTTCTTCCAGATCAGATACAGCTTCGTCTCCAGCCTCGGGGACAGCGGCCGGAACACCAGCCCGGAATCAGCTGACGTATCGATCAGATGCTCAAAGGTCAGCAGGTATCCGAGGCCTTCCCTGGCAAACATGGAGCCGTTATAGGAGAGCCGGAAGGAGCCCTCCAGCCGCAGCTCCGGCATCCGATCGCCGGCCCAGGAGGGGAGATCGTTTTCCCAGCTTTGTTCCGAGCAGAACAGCGGCAGTCCAATGAGATCGTCCGCCGTGACGGTGTCTTTTTCTGAAAGCGGATCGTCCGCCGGAAAGACCAGCCCCCATACGTCGGCTTCCGGGAAGGCCAGCGCCTCATATTTCCCGGTGTCCGGCGTTTCGGCGAGTACGGCAAAGTCCAGCAGGCCCTTGTCCAGCTTTTCCGTTACCTGCTCCGTATCTCCGCTGGTGATGTGGTAGCGCAGATCGGGATACTGTTTGCGGAAATCCCGGATCTCCCCGGCCAGGTATCGGATCAGGTGGGATTCCGCCAGACCGAAATAGATGTCGCCGCCGGTGATGTTATCCAGGGTGACGAACTCCTGCGTGATCCGATCAGCCATGCTCACCAGGTCTTCCGCCCGGTTGCGCAGCAGCACGCCTTCCTCTGTCAGCCGGATGCTGAAGCTGTGCCTGGTGAACAGCTTTTTGCCCAGCTCGTCCTCCAGCGCTTTCAGCGCCTTCGATAATGTGGGCTGGGTCACATGCAGCTGCTCCGCCGCCCGGGTCATATTTTCTTCCCTGGCTACCGCCAGGAAATAGCGCAGTGTTCTGACTTCCATTCTATCCTCCTTGAAATGCCAAACAGGAATATCATGATATTCATTATAACCATTAGCGATGAATCCCGCAAGCTGTTATGATGTCAATGTCCCCCGAAAATGCAGCCTCAGGAGGAAACGATGAACGCGGAAACTGCACGGCAATGCCTGACAGATATCGGGTACAGTCCCGAAAAGGCCGCCCGACTGGCGGAGCTTATGGGAGAAAACAGACTGACGGAAGCCAAACAGCAGCTCCGCTGCCTGCGCTGCGACCTGATGGAAGAGCTTCATGTCTGCCAGCGGCGGGTGGATCAGCTGGACTGGCTGATCCGGGAAACGGAAAAAGCCAATACCGCGAAATAAGCAAGGAGGAAATGACCATGATGAAAACCGAGACTCTGAACCTGACTCAGGAATGGGACAAGACCTTTCCCAGGAGCGACAGGGTGGATCACTGCAAGGTGACTTTTGCCAATCATTTCGGCATCACCCTTGCCGCGGACATGTATATTCCCAGGGGAGCCACCGGCAAACTGCCTGCCATCGCTGTCAGCGGACCTTTCGGAGCCTGCAAGGAGCAGTCCTCCGGCCTGTACGCCCAGGAGATGGCGGAGCGCGGCTTCCTGACCGTCGCCTTTGACCCATCCTTTACCGGTGAGTCCGGCGGCTTTCCCAGGGCGATGCATTCCCCGGATATCGACGTGGAGGACTTCCAGGCGGCGGTGGATTTCCTGTCCTGCTGCGACAAGGCGGACCCGGAGCGCATCGGCATCATCGGGATCTGCGGCTGGGGCGGCATGGCGCTGCAGACGGCCAGCATCGATACCCGCATAAAGGCGACTGTCACTTCCACGATGTATGACATGTCCCGCGTGGCGGGGAACGGATACTTTGATTCAGCGGACAGCAAGGAAGCCCGTCAGGCGGCCCGGAAGGAAATCAATGCCCGGCGTACCGAGGATTTCCGCAGCGGAAGCTACGCGAGGGCCGGCGGCGTGGTGGATCCCCTGCCGGATGACGCGCCGTTCTTCGTGAAGGATTACTATGACTACTACAAGACGCAGCGCGGCTATCATCCCCGCTCCCTGAACTCCAATGAAGGCTGGGCGGCTTCCACGGGCACGTCCCTCATGAACACCCGCCTCTTTACCTATGCCGGGGAGATCGACAGCGCGATCCTGATGATCCACGGCGAAAAGGCCCACTCCTGCTATATGAGCAGGGACGCGTTCAAGCTGCTGAAGGGCGGCAACAAGGAGCTTGTTATCATTCCCGGCGCGGTGCATACCGATCTCTATGACAGAAAGGATATCATTCCGTTCGATAAGATCCGGGAGTTTATGGAAGCGTATCTGAAATGAGCCATGTACCTGTGATCTCCATAAGCCTCAGGGCAAAGAGCGATCCGGACATCCAGGCAAGCGCATGAAGTGAAAGAGAACAGGAGGGAAAGTCATCATGGAAAAAAAGATCGTACAGACCGCAGGACGGGAGCAGCTGGGAGATTTCGCGCCGATGTTCGCACACCTCAACGACGATGTTCTGTTTGGCGAGGTGTGGAATGAGGAGACGCTCGACATCAAGACCAAATGCATTATCACAGTGGTCAGCCTGATGGCCTCCGGCATCACGGATCCATCCCTGACCTATCATCTGCAGAACGCAAAGAATCACGGCGTGACCAAGGCAGAGATCGCGGCCGTCATCACTCACGCGACGATGTATGTGGGCTGGCCCAAGGGCTGGGCTGTCTTCCGGCTGGCAAAGGAAGTCTGGAAGGATGAAGCATAACAGGAGACAGGGTATGAGACAAAGGCTTTTGTTTTGCATCGCGATCCTTGCCCTGATCCTGATCATCGCAGGATTTGCAGAGGGAACAGGAGAAACCGCAATGGATTACAGAATGGAAGAAAGCGATATTCCGGATCGTGGCAAACTCATGGATATTACGATTCAGATCGGTGAACGCCGGTATGATGCGATCCTGTATGACAATGCAGCCGGAAGGTTCATGGCTGAACAGCTTCCATATACTGTTTTCATGACGAAGGGAGAGATTGACTACCGCGGAACGACTGATCTTGAATTTGAAGGCCGGGGATTTGATTCTCAAGAAGGCCATGTCAGGGGGGAACTTCTGTATTACAGCGGCTGGTATGCTCTCTTCCTGAATGAAAAGCTCCCAATCGGAGAGAACGGGCCAAGAATCCCATTTGGCAGACTGGTTGAAGAAAACGATGCCGACGACTTGCTTGAAAACGGGGACGATTCTGCAGACGTACGCATCGAAGCGGCAGATCATTCATCTCAAGGAGAAGGTGAACACGAATTGCGAATGAAGATTGGAATGACGGATGTTACCACAGCCTGGGAAAGGAATGAATCAGTTGAGGCACTGAAGGAGCTTTGTCAGGATCGACCTCTGACGATCCTGATGTCCATGTACGGCGGCTTTGAGCAGGTGGGCCCCATTGGCCGGCGGCTGCCCAGCCAGGACAGACAGACCACAACCTCGGCAGGAGATATCGTCCTCTATTCCAGCAGCCAGATGGTCGTTTTCTACGGGAGCAATTCCTGGGCCTATACCCGGCTGGGTCATATCGTGGACAAGACCCCGGAGGAGCTGCGGGAGCTGCTGGGGCAGGGGGATGTGACCATCACCATCTCCGTTGAATAAGGCGTCATGGAAAGCCTGAACCACAAATAGAAAACAAGAGGAGGACGGGATCATGATCTATAGAGATTTTCAGGGCCTGAAGCTTTCCGCGCTGGGGTTTGGCGCGATGCGTCTGCCGGTACTCGATGGAGATGACAGCCGGATCGACGAAGCCGCCGCCCTGCGCATGGTGGACACAGCCATGCAAAACGGCATCAACTATTATGACACCGCCTGGGGCTATCACGGCGAGAACTCCGAAACCGTGATGGGCAAGGCGCTGGCCCGTTATCCGCGAGACAGCTTCCATGTTGCCACAAAGTTCCCCGGCTACGACGCTTCCAACTGGAGCAAGGTCAGGGAGATCTTCCCCTGCCAGCTGGAAAAGCTGGGTGTGGACTATTTTGATTTCTATCTCTTCCACAACGTGTGCGAAATGAACATCGACGCCTATCTTGACGATGAAAAATACGGCATCTACAGCTACCTGACCGAGCAGAAGCGCCGTGGCCGCATCAGGCACCTGGGCTTCTCCTGCCACGGGGAGCCGGATGTGCTGAAGCGTTTCCTGGACGCCTATGGCAAGGACATGGAATTCTGCCAGCTGCAGCTCAACTACCTGGACTGGACCTTCCAGCACGGCAGGGAGAAGGTGGAGCTGCTCCGGCAGTGGGGCATTCCGGTCTGGGTGATGGAGCCCCTGCGCGGCGGCAAGCTGGCAAAGCTGCAGCCGGAGCATGAGGCGGCATTGACAGCGCTCCGCCCGGATGAGGGAATCCCTGCCTGGGCTTTCCGCTTCCTGCAGAGCATCCCGTCTGTGACCGTGATCCTCTCCGGTATGTCCAACCAGGAGCAGCTGGAAAAGAACCTTGCGACCTTTGCGGAGGACAAGCCTCTGAACGAAGCGGAAATGAAAACGCTGATGGATATCGCGGCCCGGATGCTCTCCCGCGGTACCGTGCCCTGCACGGCCTGCCATTACTGCGTCAGCCATTGCCCCATGAGTCTGGACATTCCACGTTTACTTTCCCTGTACAACGAGCATGCCTACACCGGCGGCGGCTTCATCGCCCCCATGGCGCTCAGCGCACTGCCCGCCGATAAACTGCCCTCCGCCTGTCTGCAGTGCCGCAGTTGTGAGCAGGTCTGCCCGCAGCAGATCAGGATCTCCGAAGTGCTGGCTGATTTTTCGGCAAAGCTTGGATAAGAGATACACGATCATGAAAGTATTAGCCATCAATGGCAGCGCAAGAAAAAACGGCAACACAGCCATTCTGATTCAAACAGTTTCAGGAGCTGTCGGGGACAGAAATGATCTGTCTGGCCGGAAATGCAATTCAGCCATGTAAGGCTTGCCGGGCCTGCGGTGGTCAGGATTTGTTGCCGGTTCAGCTTAATATTATATCAGCTTACAAGGAAACATATGTTGATCTTGGAATTATGCCCACGATATATGACCCGTCAAGCAAGAATTCTCTGAACAATTTGCTATCTGGATACAAATTTGAAGATTTTAAAGCATTCATCGATAAACTTGTAGAGCATAGCAATCTTCTTAATGATAAAGGTGCTACAAATGATTCATGGCGGATAATTCTGGGAGAGGAGTTTCCCAAGGAGGAAGAAACTAAATCTGCCTGCAATGAAATAATATGTGCTTTTGCCAGTCACAGGCAAAAAATACCTTGGTCACTATCCAGAGGCAGTGCTGTAATTGTTGCGTTACGTGCAGAGGACGTCGCCGGTCATCTTGTCCCATATGAAAGTAATGGGA
Organism: Clostridia bacterium; assembly: GCA_017509255.1. Taxonomy (GTDB): domain Bacteria; phylum Bacillota; class Clostridia; order Christensenellales; family Aristaeellaceae; genus Aristaeella. Next base: position 98,435 of record JAFWQA010000009.1, read on the forward strand.
CTCCGTTGGACAAAGGTATTACATTGCATTTTAAAGCATTAACTTCAGCTAAACGTCCCTATACAGTCATGTGGCAAATAACAAACACTGGTGAAGAAGCTACTAAAGCAAATTGTCTCCGTGGTGATTTTTATCCATCTGATGAAGGAACAAATGGTAGAAGAGAATCTACATCCTATACCGGAAATCATTCTGTACAGTGTTTTGTTATAAAAAACAGAGTTTGCATAGCAAAAAGTCGAGACTTTATCGTTAATATTCGATAAATGCTCATGTTCTCATAAAAGCAAGGCATATCACCGGGGCAGGCTAAAAAGCCTGAGCTAGATTAGAAGGGTAAAAAGAAAAATCCGCCAGGTCTGTAAACGTTTAGCTGTTCCTGACGGATCTTCCGCACACCCGGCGCGACTCGAACGCGCGGCCTACTGCTTAGGAGATCGAAAAAGTGTTCGCCTTTGCTGTTCCCTGAAGTGCCTTTAAGCCTTGCCATTGCTGGGTTTCTAACGTTTTTCACTGTTCGCATTTTCCTTCAAAATACCCCCGTTTTCCCCCAGTGCTGTTAGCTGGGTGTTAGCACAGCTAACAAAGGCGGCGTGTTCGACTTTCACATCTACCGCCAAATCGTTAGCTGGACGTGA
>JAFWQA010000039.1 GCA_017509255.1 Clostridia bacterium
CATCACCTACGGCAATGATCAGAAGCTTCCGGCCAACACCCTGATGGCTACCGGCGCTACGGATGCCAAGGGCAACCTGACCTTCTCCGGTATGTTTCCGCATGGGGACTACTACGTGAAGGAAATCTCTGTGCCCCAGGGATGGCTGCTGAGTACAGAAAAGTATCCGGTGAAGCTGACCAGTGCCAACAAGGCTGCCAGTGAGAATGTGATTACTGTGTATCTGGAGAATCCGATCCTGAATCACCTGATCTATACGCCGGTTACGATCACCAAGACGGATATCACCGGCGCGGAAAAGCTGCCCGGCGCGCTGATCGAGGTGTACGACGCGGACGGCAATACCATTTACCGCGAGTACACCAACAGTAAGGGCGAGATTCCCAATATTCCCGTTGTGCCCGGCACCTACACTTTCAAGGAAACCTATGCACCTTCCGGCTACGCGCTGAATGTAGCGATCAAGACCTTCACCGTCACAGCGGATGGCAAGGTTACCGGGGATACTGTGATCCGGGATGAGCTGAATAAGGTGGAGCTGAAAAAGACAAAGGACAACGGCGAGCCTCTGCCCGGCGCTGTCTTCGGTCTGTTTGACGCGAAGGATACCAAGATTCAGGAGGCTACCTCCAAGGCGGACGGTTCTGTGCTGTTTACGAAGATCCCGTATGGCAGCTATACCATCCGCGAGCTGAGCGCTCCCTACGGCTATCATCCTTCCGACAAAGAATGGAAGGTGGACGTGGACGGTACCTATGTCAATCCCACCACGCTGCTGGCGACGGTTGAGAATCAGCCCGCGCCTGGCCGCATCAAGATCCTCAAGCAGGATGAGCTTGACAAGCATGTGATTGCCGGCGTGCAGTTCGACATTTTCACGGTTGACGCGGATGGCAATCCCGGCGACCTGGTAGCGAAGATGACGACCGGCAAGGACGGGATCGCGGAATCTCCGGATCTGTTCCCGGCAGATTATATTGTCCGTGAGCATGCCAATCCCACGGGCTATGTGGATCAGCTCTGGAGCGAGAAGATCACCGTGGGCATGGATGAGATCGTCACTCGCACCGTCACCAATATGCCGGTGCAGGGCAGGATCCGCATCGTGAAAACCGACAGTGAAACCGGCAAGGGCCTGCCCGGCGCGGTGTTTACTGTGACCCGGATTTCCGGTCTTCCTTCCCATAACGGCGAGAATGACGGCGAGATTGTCGCGGTCATTACCTCCGGCGCGGACGGTACAGCGGAAACGCCGCTGCTGACCTGGGGCGAATACCAGATCGTTGAAACCCGTGTGCCGGATGATTATCTGGATGACGGCTATTCTGTGACGGTCCGGATTCCTGCGGAAGTGAAGACGGATGATACCCAGGCGGAAGAAACGGCAGATCCTGTGAAGTGAGCCTGAGGGCAGCGGCGAAATCCGCTGCCTTCTCTCTTTCACCAACTGAGAAATGAGGTATAACGGATGTATTTCACAAAGAATAAAGCTCCGGTCATCCTGATGGCGCTGCTTCTGCTGATCCTCTGCCTTCCTGTCATGGTCATGGCTGAATCGGCGGAGGTTCAGGAAATCACGGTGACCAACACACCGGTCAAGGGACGGGTTCAGGTTCAGAAGCAGGGCCCGGTGCTGGTTGGCTTTAACGAGCATCAGGATCCCTTCGGCTATACGGTGCACACGCCCATGTATAACATTGGCTCGCTGAGCGGAGCGGTGTTTGAGGTGCGTGCGGTGGAGGATATTGTCGGCAAGGACGGCACCCTCTGGTTCAAGGCGGACGAAGTAGCCGCTGTGCTCACCACAAAGGACGGCACGGCAGAGACAGAACCGCTGCCGCTGGGTCATTACTACGTGACGGAAGTATCAGCTCCCGCAGGGTATATCTTCGACAGTACCCGCTATGATGTGGTTCTGGAAGCACGAGATCATGTGACGCCGATGGTCAATGTCTGCGTGATTGCGGTCAATGATTATCTGCCCACCCGGATCAGCATGCTGAAGGAGAAAGAGATTCTGAAGACCGAGACGGACAAGGATGGCATGACCCATACCACCCTGACCCGC
>JAFWQA010000010.1 GCA_017509255.1 Clostridia bacterium
CTTCCCTCGTTCCCCGATGGTACCTGGCTGGAGACGGCCCGGGAGATCAGGTCGCTGCCGGATTCCAATAAAGCCTGTTGAGAGATCAACAGGTTTTTTCTTTACGTTTCAGGCACTGAAGAAGCCCTTCAGTATCCGCAATCTCAATCGGCGCAGCAGTCCCTGTCAGGGAGAACAGGACAATGAAGCCGGTTTTATCAGCAACAGGTTTTTTCTTGCGTACGGGTAATGAAAAACATATAATAAAAGACAAGGAGAGTGAGATGTTTGAAACGGGAACAGAACAAGTATATTTTTGCTCCTGTGGGAGGATATAAGACCCGCCGTCATATATTCCGGAATACTGTGCTGATTCTCCTGCCGATACTGATCGTTCTGGTCTTTGCATTGAATTTTGTGTTTTTTCAGCAGCCGGTCCTGCGGAAGCTGAATCTGACTGTACTGAATCTGCCGGCTGATCTGGAGCAGTATTCCATTTTGCATCTGAGCGATCTTCACGGGGCCGAATACGGAAAGGGCCAGAAGGCGATCGCCGCTGCTCTCGGAAGCATCAGGTATTCCTGTGTTGTCATGACGGGCGATATGCTCGGAGAGGATCATGACACGAAGCCGCTTCTGGAGCTTGTGGAGCTGATGCCGAAGGAGACGCCGAAGTACTACATCCCGGGCGATACGGATGGGGATTGGCTGGACGACAGGGCGCACGGCACTCTGTCCATATATAAAGACTGGGCTACGGAGCTCCAGCAGGCCGGTATCATATTGCTGGACAGGCCGATATCCGAAACGCGCCAGAAAGGGACCGTCTGGTTTGTACCGGAAGAACTGTATACGCTGGACCTGAAGGAAATGAGTGCTTCTTATACGGAGCAGCTGGACCGCCTGAACAAAAGAAGTGCTTCCCTGACGCCGGATGACGCTGCCCGGAAACGGGTGGTGGAGTATGAACTGGAGCGTTATGAAAGCATCCGCGAAACAGTGAAGAGCTTCAAAGCGGAAGATTTGCAGATCGTACTGACGCATACGCCGCTTTCTGAAAGCTACGTGGAAGAGATCTCGTCATGGACCGGGAAGGAGGACTTTTTTTCCCTGCGCTACGCGGGCCTGATCCTGGCGGGGCATTACAACGGCGGACAGTGGAGGCTGCCCGGTATCGGAGCTGTGTATGTGCCGGAACTCGGCTGGTTTCCGGAGGATGAGGAAATACAGGGGCTGAGCTATCCGAACGGGACGCCGCAGTATATCAGTCCGGGCCTCGGCTCGGATCCGCACTATGAGCATCAGCCCGGCCGGTTTTACAACCAGCCGGTCATCACCCTGATCACCCTGAGCAGAAGAGCGTTCTGACGGAATGGGAGGTGGCGGAAACGGATGCGGAACTGAATGCCGCGAGAATACTGCTTGAGAGGGTAACGCCTCTGAAAACGGACTGCGGCCGGTTTTGCGGAGCCAGGTGCTGCCGTTCTTCCGACGGAGAGGAAACGGGGATGCTCCTGTTTCCGGGCGAGGAAGAGGAATACCGGAATAAGCCGGAGTGGAGCATCCGGAAAGCCCGGCAGGGCTTGCTGCTGATCTGTCCCGGGGAGTGCCGGCGGGAGGAAAGGCCGCTGGCATGCAGGCTTTTTCCGCTGCTTCCCCTGATACGGAGCGCAGAGATCCGCGTGAGAACGGATCAGAGAGCGAGGGGGACCTGCCCGCTGGTAAAGCAGGGACTGCCGGCGTTTGATCCGGCGTTTATCCTGGCGGTGGAAGAGGCCGGAACGGTTCTGGCAGAGAACGGAAGGCAGCGCGCTTTCCTGGAAAGGTTAAGTGAGGAGCAGGACGAGCTGAGGGAACTGAGGAAAAGGCTGGGAGGTGGCGGAAGTGTATGAGCAGGCAGCGGTCGGACGTGAGGTGTTCGGAAACGGGGAAAACATGCTGATCTGCGGAAACGTGATGAAACTGCCGGAGGAGATCCGCAGGCTTGCCGGAAAGGTGCAGTGCGTTTATCTGGATCCCCCGTTCATGACCGGCGAGAGATTCCGCCGGAAACGTCCTTACGGGGAAAAAGGCTGGAAAACCGGGGCGCCTACCCTGACGCTGCCGGCCTTTGAGGATCACTATACGGATGAACGGGCGTATCTCCGCCTGCTGAAAAGGATGATCAATGCTTCCCGGGAGCTTCTCCGGGATACCGGGGTTTTTTATCTTCATCTGGACTGGAGAATGGCATCGCAGGCCCGTGCCCTGTGTGACAAGGCCTTCGGGAAAAGCCGTTTTCTCAATGAAATTGTCTGGGCTTATGAAAGCGGCGGCCGGGCCAGAAAATACTTCCCGCGGAAGCACGACGTAATCCTTTTTTATGCGAAAGGAGCCAGATATACCTTTGATCTGACAAAGGTTCCCCTGTCCAGAAAAGGAAACCGGCGGAACCATATGGCGAGAGGTGTGGACGAGGAAAACCGGAGCTTCTCCAGAATCATTTCAAACGGAAAAGAATACCGTTATTACGATGATGAACCGGTATACCCGGGGGACGTCTGGACGGATATCGGATTTTTGCAGCAAAGGGATCCGGAACGGACCGGATATGCAACGCAGAAGCCCCTGGCCTTGCTGGAACGGCTGCTTCTGCCGGTGACGGAACCGGGGGATCTGGTAGTGGATCTGTGCTGCGGAAGCGGAACGACACTGGAGGCGGCGCAGAATCTGGGCTGCAGATTTGCCGGGCTGGATATCAGCCCGGAAACCGTGGCGGTTGCGCTGTCCAGGCTCAAACCCGAAAATCTGACTGTGGATTGTCCGTGTCGCCGGGATAAAGCGGTTCTGAAAACGGAATATAACGGGGGCCGTCTGGAGATCGGTGGCCTGGAGATCCCTGATTTCCCGGGAAAAGGGAGGATAGCGGACAATCTGGAAGGTTGGGATACGGGCCGCATTGAGAACGGTGTTTTCTTGGCGGACGGGTGCCGCAGGCGGTCATATCGGTATCCGGAACTGGTCCTTTCCCTGAAAATGAAGGAGGAAGAGCTGCCGGAGGCAATCATGACAACGGATGCGGCCGGGAACAGAAGAGTGTTTGAGCGGGCGAGGTAAAAAGACAAAAATTTTGTTCTTTTAAACAAAAAATATGTCATTTCTATTGCGCTTTAGGAATGGAAATGGTAAAATGACGCTGATGGAAATAACCGCCGTCAGGCGGTATCAATATTCAGAAAGGTTGATTGTGAATGGCCACAAAGAAAGCGGCAAAGGCGGAGAAGACCACGGCTTCCTCCGGGAATGTTCAGGAAGAAAAATTAAGGGCGCTGGAGCATGCGCTGGCTGATCTGGACAAGCAGTTCGGCAAGGGCTCCGTGATGAAGCTCGGCAGCGATGCTGTGACCAGAGATATTCCCGTCATCTCCACCGGCTGCCTGACTCTGGATTATGCGCTTGGCGTGGGAGGTATCCCCAGAGGACGCATCGTGGAGATCTACGGCCCTGAGTCCTCCGGCAAAACGACCGTGGCGCTGCATATTGTCGCGGAAGCACAGAAGGCCGGGGGGATCGCCGCGTTTGTGGATGCGGAGCATGCACTGGATCCGATGTATGCCAAAAAGCTGGGCGTCAATATAGAGGATCTGTATGTGGCTCAGCCCGATACCGGCGAACAGGCGCTGGAGATCACAGAGGCCCTGGTTCGCAGCGGCGCGCTGGACGTGGTGGTTATCGACTCGGTCGCTGCGCTGGTGCCCAAGGCGGAAATCGACGGCGAAATGGGCGATTCCTTTGTAGGCCTGCAGGCCCGGCTGATGAGCCAGGCGCTGAGAAAGCTGACCGGCATTATCAACAAAACAGGATGTGTGGCCGTGTTTATTAACCAGCTGCGTGAAAAGGTCGGCGTGATGTACGGAAATCCGGAAACCACCCCTGGCGGCCGCGCACTGAAATTCTATTCCTCTGTCCGGCTGGATGTCCGCCGCGGAGAACAGCTGAAGAACGGATCGGACGTAGTGGGCAACCGGACCAAGGTCAAGGTGGTCAAAAACAAGGTGGCGCCGCCCTTCCGCGTGGCAGAATTCGATATCGTATATGGCGAAGGCATCAGCACCGAGGGAACTCTGCTTGATATGGCTGTGGAACGCGACATCATCCATAAGAGCGGTGCGTTCTTCTCCTACAAGGATCAGCGTCTGGCTCAGGGCCGGGACAACGCCCGTATTTACCTGAAGGAGCATCCGGAGCTGGCTGCGGAAATTGACGGTATTCTGCGCAAGGAGCTGTTTACTCCCAAGGATATTACGGCAGAGGATCAGGCTGCGATTGCGGCTCAGGCGGATGAAGAAGAAGACGATCTGGCTCTGCTGGAGGAGGATCTGGGCGAGGAATGACCGGCCCCTTCAGATGACCGGGACGCTTTAAGGCGGGCAGAAATGCCCGCTTTTTCCATGACGCCTTGTTAGCACTCTTTTTCGATGAGTGCTAAATTTTTCTTGCAATTCCCGATCCCGGGTGTTACAATCTTACTGAAAAAACAAAACCGCTCTCAGCGAACGGACGATTCAGGAGGTTGTTTTTTTATGGCGATTGAAAAGCAAAACGGCAGTGTTTCCATAGATGCGCAGAATATCATGCCGGTGATCAAACGCTGGCTTTACTCGGATAAGGACATTTTCCTCCGGGAAGCGGTGTCCAACGCCTGCGACGCGATTACGAAATTCCGTATGCTGAAGCCCGGCACGGAAGAGGCCATGTCAGTGACGGTTGCGGTGGACAAGAAAAAGAAGACGGTCCGCATCTCCGATACCGGTATCGGCATGACGGCGGATGAGGTCAGCCGGTATATCAATCAGGTTGCGTTTTCCGGCGCGGCGGAATTCATGAAAAAGTTCGAAGGAGAAAAGCCGGAAGAAAAGAACGACATCATCGGACACTTCGGCCTGGGTTTCTATTCCGTTTTCATGGTCAGTGAAAAGGTGGAGATCGAGACTCTTAGCTGTGAAGAGGGCGCGGAACCGGTCCACTGGGTGTCTGAGGACGGCATGAATTTTGAGATCAGCGAAGGCAGCCGTACGGCACACGGAACGGATATCATTCTGCATATTTCCAAGGAGGAAAAGGAATTCCTGGAAATGTACCGGATCCGCGAGGTTCTGGGACGGTACTGCGGGTATATGTCCTATCCGATCATGCTGGAGGATGAGAACGCGAAGCCCGTGGAGAAGGAAGTTCCGGTCGGTGATGAAAAGAATGAAGACGGGACCCCGAAGACCGAAAAGGTGATGGAGCTGCCGAAGCCCCAGCAGATCAACGATACGGATCCCCTGTGGCTGCGCAAGCCGGCGGACTGCAAGGAAGAGGATTACAAGGCATTCTATCATAAGGTCTTTACGGATTTTGACGATCCGCTGTTCTGGATCCATCTGAATGTGGACTATCCGTTTAACCTGAAGGGGATTCTGTTCTTCCCGAAGCTGAAAAACGATTTCGGCACCCATGAAGGGCAGATCAAGCTGTTTGCCGGCCAGGTCTTTGTGGCGGACAATATCAAGGAAGTCATTCCGGAATTCCTGATGCTGCTCCGCGGCGTGATCGACTGTCCCGATCTTCCGCTCAACGTCAGCCGTTCCTTCCTGCAGAATGACGGATATGTCAAAAAGATCAGCACGCATATTACCAAGAAGGTGGCGGACAAGCTCAACTCCCTGATGAAGAAGGAACGGGAGACCTATGAGGGCTACTGGGACGATATCGCTCCCTTTGTCAAATACGGCTGCATCAAGGACAGCAAGTTCTTTGAGCAGGTGAAGGGTTCTCTTCTGCTGAAGAAGACGGACGGAAAGTATTCTACGCTGGAAGAATACAGGACGGCTAATTTTGAGAAGACGGACAAAAAGGTCTACTATACCAATGATGAAAAGCGCCAGGCAGCATCGGTCAAGCTCTATACGGACCGGGGCATTGAGGTGGCTGTCATGAATACGCTGATCGACGGGAACTTCATGTCCTTCCTGGAATACCAGGGTAAGGAGGAGGACCGGATCGCCTTCGCGCGTGTGGACGCGGACATTGACGGCCTGAAGGAGGAATCCGAGGAAGGAAAGGATCTGGATGCCGGAAAGCTGCAGGAGATGTTCCGCAAGGCTCTGGGCAAAGATGATCTGGAAGTGAAGCTGGAAGCGCTCAGCGATCCGGATATGACGGCAATGGTCACGGAAGACGAACAGATGCGTCGCTACAAGGAGATGAGCCGGCTCTACGGAGAAAGCTTCCCGATCCCGGATCGCTTCACGCTGGTGCTGAACCGGAGGAACGGGACTGTACAGGCTTTGGCGGAGAAGGATCCGGAGGAGGATAACACGAAAATGCTCTGCGCGCAGGTTTATGACCTTGCGCGGATGGCTGCTCAGCCGCTGGAAGCGGAAGAGATCACCGCTTTCCTGGAAAGAAGCAGAAAAATCCTCGGTATGGTCGCCGGGAAATAACAAAACCGCCGCTGTTGAGAAACAGCGGCGGTTTTGTTTGGCGTTCAGTCCTCCGGAAGGAGCATGGCGCTCCGGATCTTCCGTCCCAGACGGGATTCCACAAAGGAACGGAGTACAGGGAACGGGGCATGGGCGTCGGGGGTGTTGATCCAGGAAGCAGAGCCGGAGGAAATGGCCCGGTGCAGCCAGCGGACACGGTCTGCCGGGAGGAGCGTCTGCTTCCTTCCGGTATGGCAGTCGGCGCAGCAAAGGCCGCCCTCTTCATTGTCAAAAAAGAGAGGACCGTCCTCCGACAGCTTTGTGCCGCAGAAAACGCAGTGATGCAGCCGGGGACGGAAGCCCTCACAGACGGAGAAATGGAGAAGAAAGCCGGCGAGAAGCGGCTTCCATTCCTGATTGGAAAAGGTCAGGCGGGAAAGCGTGTGGAGAAGAAGCATAAAAAGCTCCTGGCGTTCCTGCTCAGGTTCGATCACGGCTTCCGTCAGATTCAGAAGGTAGATGCCGCAGGTCAGGCGGGTGTAGTCGTTCCGCAGCGGATAGAATGTCTCGATCAGCCGGACGGAGGTCACGGTGGTATGCCCTCCGGATTCATACAGCATATAATCGCCCAGCGCAAAAAGCTCTCCGGCGTTCAGATTGTGGGATTTCGGCTTGCGGCAGTTCCGGATGACGGCATCGATGCGTCCCCGGGAAGGACTCAGCAGCGTGACCATCCGGTCATTATCCCGATAATCGGCATGACGCAGCACGATAGCGGTGTTTTCAGTCTGGATCATGGCAGCCTCCGTCAGATGCTGTTTTTTGATTGAAATCCGGAAACAGCCTTCTTTTACGGAAGGCCGGGAAGAAACCGGATCCGTACACGGCATTTTGCCGTCCGTTCCGGGAAAAACCCAATTGGCATCAAGCTGGAGTTATGTTATCATGAAAACCGCAGGAAATCAATCAATCCGGCGGCCCTCCTTTCCCGCAGATCCGTGACGGAAAGGAGAAAAGCCGGAACAGAGAGGAGCGGGCTCTTTGGATGAACTGCTTCTGAAGCGCGCACAGCAGGACGATCCGGACGCGTTTGAGCAGCTGATGACCGGACTGGAACAGATGGTGTGGCGTGTATGCTGGCACTATACCGGAAACAGGGAGGATGCATCGGACTGCGGCCAGGAAACGATGGTCAAGGTATGGAAAAACCTGAAGGCCTATCGGGGAGAGTGCGCGTTCGAAACCTGGGTGTACCGCATCGCGGCCAACTGCTGCATGGATTTTCTCCGAAAAAGGAAAAGGGAAAAGAGTGTATCGCTGGAACCCCTGAAGGACGAGGGCTTTGATCCGCCGGACGAGTCCCCCGGAACGGAGGAGTCGGCCGTGATCCGGGACGAGCATGCCCGGCTGCGCGAGGCAATTGCCGGCTTGCCGGAGGAACAGCGTGACATACTGGTTATGACGCAGCTGGAAGGACGGTCATACGAGGAAACCGCCCGGCTGCTCCGGATCTCGGAGGGTACGGTCAAAAGCAGGTTGAACCGGGCCCGGGAAAAGCTTCGGGAGATTATATCCGGGGAACGGGAACTTTCCGGCCCCGCCAGCGTCCAAAAGAGTGAAAGGAGGGCCCGGCGATGAAACAGGAAAAAGAGACAGGCCTTCTTTCCGTTCAGGAAGAGCTGGCCCGGATGGCCGCGGAAACACCGGAGATGCCGGCCGACTTTCATGCGGGCTGGATGAAGGCGGTGGAAAAGGAACGCGCGGAAATGCCGGCAGAGAAGCCTGCCGGACAGAGCGGGAGGAAAAAAATCGGCCGTCAGTGGAAGGGACTGCTTTCCGTGGCAGCCGTCGCCGTGTTTCTGATCGGCGGAACGTTTCTGACCCGCGGGAAGCTCAGGCCGGAGGCCAGGCTTGCGCAGGACGGGCCGGAGGTGTCCGTTTATGATTCGTCCGACGCCGGACAGGCTGACAGCCGGGCGCCGGAACAGGAAGAGGCGGCGCAGGTCCTGTCTGCGCTGATGTCAAAGAAGGACCGGGACGCGGATATGGCTGAGGAAGCCGCGAACCGGGACGGAGAGAATGAACCTGAGACGGCGGACAGCGCCCCGGTGGCGGAAGCTGCGGCGGTTGCGAATGCCGTGCGGGACAGCCTGAAATCCGTCGGGGCGGTAGCAGGCAGTGCCGCGGTGCAGTCTACCCGTGAGCCGATGCCGGCGGAATCGGCTGCCGGATCCGTGGAGGCAGCGGAGGAATTTGCGTTTGAGACAGAAGAGGCAGCCGGCTTTGAGGCAGGAGAGGAAGCGGATGTGTCCGCGGACCTGACGGAAACGGAGCCGGAAGCGGAGGAAAGGGACGCAGCATCATCCTTTACGGAATATATGAAGGATATGGGGGCATTTATCCTGGCTGCCCTGCCGTATCTGGCGGGCGCGGCGGCGCTGGCGGCTGCTGTTCTCCTGATCCGGATATACAGAAAGAAAAACCGGTAAGAAGGCCGGGTAAAGAGGTAGAATAATAATGAATACGATGAATCGGGAAGCCTATCTGGCGAAGATCGAACGGGTCATTCGGGAAGGGAAATACCATGCGGACTGGGACAGCCTGGCCGCGCGCCCGCTGCCGGACTGGTACCGGGAGACCCGGCTGGGCATCTTTCTGCACTGGGGGCCTTTCTCCGTGCCGGCCGTGCATGACTGGTACGCGCGGATGATGTATGTTCAGGGTTCGGAGGAGTTTCGGCATCATCTGGAGCACTGGGGAAGCCAGAAGGATTTCGGATATAAGGATTTTATACCGATGTTTCGCATGGAGAAATTTGATCCGGCGGAATGGGCGGCGCTTTTCCGGGAAGCCGGCGCGGATTATATTGTCCCCGTGGCGGAGCATCACGACGGCTTCCAGAATTACGGCAGCGGGCTGAGCCGTTGGAACGCCGTGGATATGGGGCCGCACCGGGATATTCTGACGGAACTGCTGGATGCTTCGGAGAAGGAGGGACTGACGCGCGGAGTATCCTCTCACCGGGTGGAGCACTGGTTCTTTTTCGGACACGGGAGGGACTTCGACAGCGACGTGGAAGAAAACTCCGGCCGGGATGATCTGTACTGGCCGGCCATGCCGGATCCGGAGGATCAGCAGGATCTTTTTTCCAAACCGTATCCCTCCGAAGAATTCCTGACGGACTGGCTGCTGCGCTGCTGTGAGCTGGTGGACCGGGAGCGTCCGAAGATCTTCTATTTTGACTGGTGGATCCAGCACGAGGCGGTCCGGCCGTATTTGAAAAAGTTCACCGCGTATTATTACAACCGTTCTGAGGAATGGGGCGGAGGGATCATCAATTACAAGCATGACGCGTTCCCGTTCGGAACCGCCGTGCCGGATATGGAACGGGGCCAGTTCGCGGAGCCCAAGCCTTTCCTTTGGCAAAGCGATACCAGCGTGATGCGGGGCAGCTGGTGCTATTCCGCAGAGCCGGACCGCGCCGTATTCAAATCCCCGTGGGAGATCATTCAGACGCTGATCGACGTGGCGGCGAAAAACGGCAGGCTGCTGCTGAATTTCGGCCCGAAGCCGGACGGAACGTTCACAGAAGCGGACCGGCGGATCCTGGAGGCGTTGGGAGGATGGATGAAGGAAAACGGGGAAGCGATACGCGGGACAGAGCTGTGGCGGCTTTGCGGCGAAGGACCGACGAGAACGGAGGAAGGGCAGTTCGCCGACGGGAAGGAAACAGGCTGGACGCCGGAGGACTTCCGCTTCCTGTGCAGGGGAGAAAGCATTTACGCGATGGAGATGGTCTGCCCGGAGGACGGAAAGATCCGGATCCGGTCTCTGAGGCATTCTGGTGAAACGGGGCGGCTGCCGCTTTTCCACGGGATCGTGAAGGATGTTCAGGTGCTCGGCATGCAGGGAAAGCCTTCCTGGACACGCTCAGACGAGTATCTGGAGGTGGATCTCGGTGCATGGCGGAGCGAGCTTCCGGTAACGGTCAAAGTAACGGTTCAGTGATCCGCCGGAGGGTTCCGGCCGGCGAATCCATCCTTTGGATTCCATATTTTGTTGTTTTCGGGAGAGCCGGATACCAGCGGTAGAGCAGCCGTTCTGCCCGGCAATCTTCCGGGAAAAAATCCCCCGGAACCCCTTGCAAATCAACAGATCATCTGTTATAATCCGAAATTGGCACATCCTTGCGCTGCAGGATGCAGCGCCATAAGTCCGTGAGGAGGTGAAAGAATGATGAACAGGTATGAAATGATCTACATCATCGACACCGGTCTGGAGGAAACCGCCCGCAAGGAGCTGATTGAAAAGGTTTCCGCCCTGATCGCCGCCAACGGTGGTGAGATCGAGAAGGTTGATGAAACGTGGGGCAAGCGCCGCCTGGCCTACGCGATCAACTACAAGACCGAGGGCTGGTACGTGCTGGTGAACTTCAAGGCACCGGCTGAACTGCCCCGCGAGCTCGAGCGTAACCTGCAGATCAACGAGAATGTTCTCCGTTATCTGGTGGTAAAGCTGGAGGAGAAGCGTTCCGGTGTGAAGCCCCGTGCTGCCCGGCCCGCTCCCGTCGCGGAAGAAGCAGCTGCCCCCGCTGAAGAAGCCGCTCCTGCTGAAGAAGCCGCTCCTGTCGAGGAAGCTGCCGCTCCTGCTGAGGAAGCCGCTCCCGCCGAGGCTGAGTGAAGACTGAAGAGGAGAGGAAGAAAAGATGAATAAGCTTTTTATCATCGGTAATCTGACCCGTGATCCCGAGCTGCGGACCACAACATCCGGTACCAATGTGTGCGATTTCACCGTGGCGGTGAACCGCCGCGCGCGCCGTGACGCCCAGAGCAATCAGCCGGAAGCGGATTTCTTCCGCGTTTCCGCCTGGAACCAGCTGGCGGATATCTGCCAGAAGTATCTGGCGAAAGGCCGTAAGGTTGCCGTGACCGGTCCTGTCAGTGTCAGAACCTATCAGGGAAGTGACGGCCAGACCCGTGCATCCCTGGAGGTCAGAGCGGATGACGTTGAATTCCTTTCTTCCCGGAACGACGGTGAGAATGCCGGCGGATATTCCGCTCCGGCTGCCGCCGCACCCGCCGCGGAAACCCAGTCCGCCGGCTTCACTGCCGTGGAGACCGACGAACTGCCCTTTTAACGCTTGAGTAAGGAGGTTAAGCCCCATGAGTGAAGATCGTGGTGAAAGAAGACCGCGCCCCCGCGGAGGACGCCGTCCCCGCCGGAAGGTTTGCAGCTTCTGTGTGGATAAAATCGAATATATCGATTATAAAGACATCAACCGTCTTCGTCGCTTTGTGAACGAACGCGGCAAGATTTTGCCCCGCCGTATGAGCGGCAACTGCGCAAAACATCAGCGCCAGCTGAGTGAGGCCATCAAGCGCGCCCGTGCCATCGCCCTGATGCCCTACACCGTGGACTGATCCTGAAGCCAGTCACAAAGCCCGGAAGGAGACGATCCTTCCGGGTTTTTTTTGCCGGCAGAGCTTTCTGCCGGCTATTCTCCGGCTGACAAAGAATGCCGGATACCGCAGAATGAGGTTTTTATGCTGAAGCGTTTTATCGGTTCGCGGGCGTTTTACCGTTCGGTGCTGAAGCTGCTGATACCGATCATTATCCAGCAGTTTATTTCCAGCTTTGTTTCACTGCTGGACAATGTAATGGTCGGAAGCCTGGGAACAGAAGCCATTTCGGCAGCGTCCATTGCCAACAGCGTGATGATGGTTTTCAACCTGGCGATTTTCGGCGGGCTCAGCGGCATCAGTATTTTCGGCGCGCAGTTTTTTGGCAAGGGCGATATGGACGGCATGCGCCACACCTTCCGGATCAAGATGTATTTCAGCGTGTTCTGCGCGCTGGCGGCAATGGCGGTTTACCGCTTTTTCGGGGAGGGCTTTATCCTTTCCTTCCTGCGCGGGGACAGCAACGGCGGAGATATGGCGCTGACGCTGCGGGAGGGTACGGAATACCTGAATATCATGCTCTTGGGGCTGATGCCCTTCGCGGTGGTCCAGGCCTATGCCGGAACGCTGAGGGAGACTGGGGAGACGGTGGCTCCGATGGTGGCGGGGATCTGCGCCATCGTGACGAATCTGGTTCTGAACTGGGTGCTAATCTTCGGGCATCTGGGCTTTGCGGCGATGGGGATCCGCGGAGCGGCTGTTGCGACCGTGATCTCCCGCTATGTGGAGCTGGTGATCGTTCTGGTACATGCGCACAGGCATACCGTAAAGTATGTCTTTCTCCGCGGCGCGTACCGGAGCGGCTATGTTCCGGGCAGGATGGTGGCCCGCGTTGCCAGGACGGCGGCTCCGCTGCTGGTCAATGAAGTGCTCTGGTCGCTGGGAATGACCTTTATCAACCAGTTCTATTCCTCCCGCGGGCTGAACGCCGTGGCGGCGCTGAATATTACCGGCACAGCCTGGAACCTGTTCTGTGTGATCATGTTTGCCATGGGCAGCGCCGTATCCATCATGGTCGGGCAGAGGCTCGGCGCGGGAGATATGGAGGACGCGCGGGATGTGGACCGCAAGCTGATTTTTCTGACGGAAGTCATCCATATCCTGATGGGGATTGCGATGATCGCGGCCGCTCCGTATGTGCCCCTTCTTTACAATGTATCGGACGAGGTCCGGGACCTGACGGGAAGGCTGCTGACAGTGGCGGGGCTGGCTCTTCCGATCCACTCCTTCGCGCATGTGACCTATTTCACGATCCGGTCCGGCGGAAGAACGCTGATCACCTTTCTGTTCGACGCCGTATATACCTGGTGCGTGACCGTTCTGCTGGCGTTCTGCCTGTGCCGGCTGACCGACATGAAGATCCTGGAGATCTACTTCTGTGTGCAGTTTATTGACATCATCAAGCTGGTGATCGGCCTGCTGATGCTGCGCTCGGACTTCTGGGCGAGGAATGTGGTATCGGAACTGTGAGGATCCGTTTGACTTATCGGTCCGGGTATGATACAATACAGCGAAATCTGTTGATCAGTGGGAGGCTTGTTGAGATGAAACATATTCAGACATTGAAAACCCGCAATCTGTGTGAGAGTGCAAAGAACGGCGGATGCGGCGAATGCCAGACTTCCTGCCAGTCCGCCTGCAAGACCAGCTGCGGCATTGCCAATCAGCAGTGTGAAAAGAAAACCGCCAGGGAATCCAAGTAATCGGGTTTCCGGAAATGCCGCCGTCAGGCGGCTTTTTTTAGATAACAGGAACGGATAAAGGGGAAGCGAATGATTCATCAGTATAAGCTCGGCGGGCTGCCGATCGTGCTGGATACCTGCTCCGGAAGCGTGCATGTGGTGGACGATATCGCCTACGATATCATCGCGATGTATGAAGAAAACGACAGGGAAACCGTCCTGAAGGCAATGGAGGAGAAATACGGAGCCCGGGAGGACGTTACTCCGGAGGAGCTGGCTGAGTGCTACGATCAGATCGGAGAACTGAAGGAAGAGGGGAAGCTGTTTTCTCCGGACACCTTCGCGCCGATGGCCGGGGAGCTGAAAAGGAGAAGCGGGTATATCGTCAAGGCGCTTTGCCTGCATGTGGCGCATACCTGCAATCTCAACTGCTCCTACTGCTTTGCCAGCCAGGGGAAATATCACGGGGAACGGGCGGTTATGAGCTACGAGGTGGGCAAACAGGCGCTCGATTTCCTGATCGCAAATTCTGGCACGCGCAGGAATCTGGAGGTGGACTTCTTCGGCGGGGAACCACTGATGAACTTTGATGTGGTCAAGCGGCTGGTGGCTTATGCCCGGAGCGTGGAAAAAGAGCACGGGAAGAATTTCCGGTTCACCCTGACAACCAACGGTATGCTGATCGATGACGACGTGATCGATTTTGCCAATAAGGAATGCCACAATGTGGTTCTGAGCCTGGATGGCCGCAAAGAAGTCCATGACCGGTACCGGGTGGACTATGCGGGCCGGGGCAGCTGGGAGAGGATCGTGCCCAAATTCCGGAAACTGGTTGAGGCCCGCGGGGGAAAGAACTACTACATGCGCGGGACTTTTACCCATGCCAACCCTGATTTTCTGAAAGATATTGAAGCCATGCTGGATCTCGGCTTTACCGAGCTGAGCATGGAGCCGGTGGTCTGCGCGGAGAACGATCCGTCAGCCCTGACGAAGGAAGACCTGCCCGTCCTGATGGAGCAGTATGAAAAGCTGGCGGAGCTGATGCTGTGCCGGAGGCGGGAAGGCCGTCCGTTTACCTTCTATCATTATATGATCGATCTGACCGGGGGGCCCTGCATCTACAAGCGGATCTCGGGCTGCGGAGCAGGTACGGAATATATGGCGGTCACTCCGTGGGGAGATCTCTATCCCTGCCATCAGTTTGTGGGGGATGAAAAATTCAGGCTGGGTGACATCTGGAACGGCGTCAGCAATTTCGCGGTGCGGGAAGAATTTGCCGCCTGCAATGTGTATGCGCATGAGGAATGCCGGGACTGCTGGGCCCGCCTGTACTGTTCCGGCGGCTGCGCGGCCAATGCCTATCACGCGACGGGATCGGTGACCGGCGTGTACCGCTACGGCTGTGAGCTGTTCCGCAAGAGGATCGAATGCGCGATCATGGTGGAAGCTGCCAGAGCGATGGAGCAGACGGATGAAGACACCGATCAGTGATTTTATCGACGGTTACCGCGGAAGGGCCCCGCTTCGTCTTCACATGCCCGGGCATAAGGGCCTGGGCGAGACGGAAAGCAAGGATATAACGGAGATCGCCGGCGCGGACGTTCTGTACCGTTCACACGGCATCATCCGTGAGAGCGAGGAAAACGCGGCGAAGCTGTTCGGCTCCGCCCGGACGGTCTATTCCGCGGAGGGCTCCTCCCTGTGCATCCGGGGCATGCTGTATCTCGCGCTGCTGCAGGCGAGGAAGGAGAACCGCCCGCCGCTGATCCTGGCGGGACGCAATGCGCACAGAAGCCTGATGACGGCCTGCGCGCTTCTGGACTGCGGGGTGGAATGGCTGTACGGCACGGACAGGACGACCTGTCTGCCTTCCCCGGAGGAAGTGGAAGCGGTCCTGAAGCGAAGGGAAGGCGGCGTGGCCGCGGTATATCTGACCAGCCCGGATTATCTGGGCAATCGCGTGGATATCCGGGGAATCGCGCGGGTGTGTCGGAAATACGGGGTCCCGCTGCTGGCAGACAACGCGCACGGCGCATATCTGAGGTTTCTGCCCGAGGATCTGCATCCGCTGACGCTGGGAGCGGATATGACCTGCGATTCAGCGCATAAAACGCTGCCGGTTCTGACCGGGGGCGCCTATCTGCATATTTCCGCGGAAGCCCCGTGCCTGTTCAGGGAACAGGCTGAGCGGGCGCTTTCGCTTTTTGCCTCTACGAGCCCATCCTATCTGATCCTCCGTTCGCTGGACAGAGCCAACGCAGTGCTGGCCGGAGAATACAGAAAACGGCTGGAAATTTTTTCACGGGAGACGGCGCTGCTGAAACAGCGCCTCAGGGATCACGGCTACACCCTGCGGGGAGATGAACCGCTGAAAATCACAGTAGCGGCAAAAGCTTTCGGGTATACGGGGGACGAGCTGCATGCTCTTCTGAGGAAAGAAAATCTGGAATGCGAGTTTTCCGATCCGGATTATCTGGTGATGATGGTAACGCCGGAAACGGGAACGGAGGGTCTCCGGAGAATGGAGAAAGCCCTGCTGTCCATCCGGAGAAGGGAACCGGCGGGCGGAGATCAGCCGCCGCTCCCCCGGCCGGAGCAGGTTCTGTCCATCAGGGAGGCCATGCTGGCGGATTCGGAGAAGGTTTCCCGGGAGGAAAGCCTCGGGAGGATCCTGGCGGACGCCGCGGTCAGCTGTCCTCCGGCTGTACCGATCGTGGTCTGCGGAGAAAGGATCAGCAGGGAAGCGATCGCGTGTTTTCGGTATTACGGAGAGCCGGAGAGCCTGCTTTGCGTACGGGAAGATGGATGCGTCTGAACAGCCGGGAAATGCCGCGCGGAACGTTGTTTTACTGTTGTTCGCAGTGTTTTCAACCGGTTCGGGATATGGTATAATTCAGCGTGACTGCGGTGCCGGAAAAGGCGCCGCTGAAAACCTGGAGGAACTATGCGACTGAAGAAACTGGAGCTGTACGGGTTCAAATCCTTCGCTCAGAGAACGGAAATCGTTCTGAACGAAGGGATCACGGGGATCGTGGGCCCGAACGGATCCGGGAAGAGCAATATAGCCGACGCGATCCGCTGGGTGCTCGGGGAGCAAAGCGCCCGGACGCTGCGCGGCACCAATATGCAGGACGTGATTTTTAACGGTACGCAGAAGCGCAAACCGCTGAGCTACTGTGAGGTTTCTCTCATCTTTGAAAATGAAGACCGCTTTCTGCCTGTGGATTACGCGGAGGTCATGGTAACGCGCCGCGTGTACCGGAGCGGAGAGAGCGAATACTATCTGAACCGTTCCGCCTGCCGGCTGAAGGATGTAGTGGATCTTTTCCGCGATACTGGCGTCGGGAAGGAAGGATATTCCATTATCGGGCAGGGGCGGATCGATGAGATCCTTTCCCGGAAGGGTGAGGACCGCCGCCTGGTATTTGAAGAGGCGGCCGGCATCGTTAAATTCAAGGCCCGGAGGGAAGAAGCGGACAAAAAGCTGGAACGCACGCTGGACAATATGACCCGTGTGGAGGATATCCTGGACGAACTGGGACGCCGGCTGGCCCCGCTGGAGGAGCAGGCCAGAAACGCCCGTATTTATCTGGACCTTTCCGCGGAGCTGAAGGTTCTGGATCTGAATCTGTTCCTGATCCGGTCGGACAGGATGGAATCGAAGCTGCGGGAGCTGGACAGTGATCTGCAGACAATGAGGGCCGTCTTGGATCAGACGGAGGTCACCCTTCAGCAGAAAACGGAAGAAAGAGACAGGATCCAGACCCGCATTGCGGAACTGGAGGAAAAAATCACCGATGCGCATACGGCCCTGATGTCCGGCATGGAGGCGGTGCATACTGTCCAGAATGCCGCGCTGACGCTGGAGGAGAGACGGAAGGCGCGGGAGGAAAACCGCAAACGGATCTCCGAAGAAAAGCAGGAAGCGGCTGAGCGGCTGGAGGAGTTGGAAAGGCTGCTTTCCGAAAATACGGCGGACAATCAGGCAAGATCCGGAATTCTGAAAAAAGCGGAGGAAAAGCTGGAACAGGCCAGGGCGGAAGAGGAGAGCGCGCGCCGGAGGGAAGAGGAAAGGGAAACCGCTCTGGAAGAGCAGAAAACCGCGATCATGGATGCCGTGAACCGCCATGCAGCCGCGGTGAACGATCAGACCCGCCTGAAAACCATGCTGGCGACAATGGAGTCGCGTCTGGAGGAGATCAGCGGGACCTGCGAAGCCATGAAGTCCGAAGAGACTGAAAAAGACCGGGCGCTGCAGGCAGCCCTGGGCATGCTGGAGCAGGAAGAAAAACGGCAGGCCGAGCTGGCGGATTCGCTTGGAAGCATCCGGAAGGAACTGGAGGAAGCCGACGCTTCCGTGCTGACCGTCCGGGAAGCGTATGACCGCAGGCTGGCGGAAGCCCGAGATACCGAGTCGAGGCAGAAGCTGCTCTCAGAGCTGTCGGAGGAGATGGAGGGCTATGCCCATTCCGTTCGTTCGGCAATGAAATATGCGCGTTCCGGCGGCGTGAAGGGCGTACACGGTGTACTGAACCAGCTGCTGACCGTGCCGAAAAGATATGAGACGGCGATCGATATGGTGCTGGGCAATACACAGCAGGATATTGTGACCGAGAATGAAGAGACGGCAAAGGAGCTGATCGAGTATCTGCGGGAGAACCGGCTCGGCCGGGCGACCTTCCTGCCGGTGACGACCGTCCGATCCCGCCTGCTGACAAAGGAAGAGAAAGAAGCGCTGACACTCCCGGGCTGCCTGGGCATCGCTTCCGACCTGATCACCTATGATGAAAAATACCGCGGCGTGGTGGAAAACCTGCTTGGCAGGACTGTTGTGGCGGAAAGCCTGGAACAGGGAATCGCCATTATGCGGAAGGGGCATCATGCTTTCCGGCTGGTCACGCTGAAAGGGGACGTGATGCATTCCGGTGGGTCCATGACGGGCGGAAGCGCCGCGGGCGGGAGTGTCAACCTGTTTTCCAGAGAACGGGAACTGAAGGAACTGACGGAAAAGCTTTCTGCCGATCAGGACGAACTGGAAAGATTACTGAAAGCCTTCCGGGAAGGTCAACAAAAAAAGGAGGAGCTGAAGCGACGCTCGGCGGATGCTCTGGAAGCGCTGCATCAGCAGGAGATCGCCGTTGCCCGGGAAACGGAAAGGGTCCAGAACGCGACCGCGGACCGGGATACCTATGTGCTGCGCAGATCGGAAACGGAAGCAGCGCGGGAACAGCTGATGGAATCCGTGATGCAGATCGGTGAACAGCTGTCCATGGCGTCCGATGATACGGAGAAGAGTCAGGACAACCGGGAAAAAATGGAAGAAAAAGCGGCAGAGCTGCAGAAGCTTCTGACAGAAGCCAGGACGGAAACGGAAAAGAAAAGCGCGGAGACTGTCCGCCTGACGCTGGAGGTTTCCGAGCTGCGCCATGAAGCGGAAACCGTTCTGCGGGACCGCAACCGCAGCGAGCAGGATCGGGTCAGACTGCTCCGGGAACAGGAGCAGCGCGATAAAACGCTTCGGGAAATGGAGCTGCAGGAAGAAAAAGACCGGGAAGACGCGGAAACGCTGGAAAAGGAAACGGAAGCCGCCCGGCAGGAGCAGGCCAGGTGCGAGCAGGTGACCCGGGAGCTGGAAGAGGACCGGAGCGGGAAGCAGAACGCACTCCGGGAGATCCTTTCGGATATGGAGGGCCTGCACCAGTCACATAACCGCGATGCAGACAGGATCCATCGGCTGGAGCTGTCCCGTACAAGGACGGACGGGGAACTGAAAACCCTTCAGGACAGGATCTGGAATACATATGAGGTGACCTATGCCGGCGCGGAGGAATACCGGCAGAAGGAAAATTTCAATCTGACGGAAGCGGACCGGAGAGCTGCCCAGATCTCGACTGAGATCAGGGCGCTGGGTACGGTCAACGTTCAGGCGGTTGAGGAATACGCGGATACAAAAGCCCGCTATGACGAGCTGTCCGCGCAGAAAAGCGATCTGGAGAAAGCGAAAAAGGATCTGCGGGACCTGATCGCCCGGCTGACCGAACAGATGAAGACGGTTTTTGTTCAGAATTTCACCCTGCTGCAGGGATACTTTTCCGAGACCTTCGAAAGGCTTTTCGGAGGCGGTCACGCGGAGCTGATCCTGATGGATCCTGCCGACCCGCTGAACTGCGGGATCGAGGTCAACGCGCAGCCGCCGGGGAAGAAGCTGCAGCTGCTTTCTCTTCTTTCCGGCGGGGAAAGAGCGCTGACGGCGATCGCCATCCTGTTTGCCACACTGAAGCTGAAGCCGACGCCGTTCTGCGTGCTGGATGAGATTGAGGCGGCGCTGGACGACGCGAACATCGGATATTTTGCGGATTATCTGGCGGAGTACTCCGGACGGACGCAGTTTGTTGTCATCACACACCGGAAGGGGACCATGGAAAGGGCCAACAGCCTGTATGGTGTGGCTATGGAGGAGCAGGGCGTCAGCAGAATGGTTTCCGTTTCCCTGAAGGACTATAAGGATTAGGAGGGGCTGAAGATGAAAAGACTGCTGGCGGGAATGCTTTGTGCGGTGCTGCTGGCTATTTTTTCAATGCCTGCCGTCGGGGAAACGGAGGTTACCCGCGGGCTTTTTGAACTGTATGACGAGAGCGGGGAATCCGCAAGCTGGCTCGGAGTCGCGGCTCCGGTCTTTCCGGGCCTGCTGGCAACGTCGGCCGGCAATCTTCCCGGAGACACGGCGAATCTGTCCGTAACGGACGGTCTGCACAGATGGGACGTGCAGGAAGTTTATGCAGAGGAAACTTTTCCTGTGGCTTTTATGACGTATGACAGTGAAACGGAGCCGGCTTCTCTGGAAGCGTGGCCGTTCAGGATGGAGCCGGGGCTTCCTTCAGCAGACAGCATCTATGTTCTTTCCGCCGCGGAGGGAGGAGACCGCCTGTACAGAACGCCGACTGCCGCGACCCCGATGAAGTGGCAGGGACTGGACTGTATGCTTCTGACGCTGCCGACGCCGGTCGTGCCGGGTTCTCCGGTCCTGACGGACGGCAATGAACTGGCCGGAATGATAGCGGCTGTTTATGCGGAGGGAAAGAACCGGTATATAGCGGTCACCGCAGGAGGTATTTTTCGCCGACTGGCGTCTTTAGGGGAAAAGGAAGACGAGCTTTCCGGGAATCCGCCGGAGGGCTTTACGGCGGAGCCGGAAGGGAATGCCGTGACGTTCGACTGGACCGGTGTGAAGATTCCGGAAGCAGATACGGACGGAGAAGAACTGTATCTGGTAGTGGCGGATACCGGGAATCACTATCTGAATTATTTCCCGGTGGAAAAAGATATGACCTCTGTGTCCATGCTTTTGACACCCGGAAGGACCTATGTGTCCGGACTGCTCCGCTCGGCGGAAGCTCCCGACAGGCTTCCGGAACAATATGCGGTTGTGAAGCTGCCGGAAGCGGAGCGGCTGACAGAATACGCCTTCCGGCCGAACAGGACCGCACTGGTGCTGACGGACGGGCGGGAGCCTGCGGCGGACGGATCGGAGCCTGATGCCGGAAAGGTGACGGAAGAGCAGATCCTTGGCGGGAAGGTCTGGTTCTATTCCTCCTCTTCCTATGAGATCGATGCTCAGCAGGAGCGGACATTGCTGATCACCATGACAACGCCGGACGGGGAGAACTACCGGTATGTTTCCGCATGGTATTACGATCCCGGACTTCAGACAGAGGATGCCTGGAGCATCTCCTTTGAAACGATGGAATTTACAGAGGCACTGAAGGACCGGGACTGCCGGCCCGGAATGTACAGGATCGATTTTTATATCGGCGGCGCGCTGGCGGACAGCTTCAGCTTTGAGCTGGTAAAATAAGACGTGGGGAGAGACGGGATATGCCGAATTTTTCGCTGGATGACAGGGTTTTTGAGGGAGCGGCGGAGCGGTTTCCGACACCGTTCCATCTTTATGACGAAAAAGGGATCCGGGAGAATGCCCGGAGGCTGAATCAGGCTTTTTCCTGGTGCGGGGATTTTTGCGAGTACTTTGCGGTCAAGGCGCTGCCGAATCCGGCTGTCCTGCGGATCATGCGGGAGGAGGGCTGCGGGCTGGACTGCTCATCAGCAACAGAGCTGACACTGGCAAAGGCCTGCGGTTTTTCCGGCGACCGGGTGATCCTGTCCGCAAACGCCATGCCGCCCGAGGAATTCCGGCAGGCTGCCGATCTGGGAGCGCTGATCAATCTGGACGATATCAGCGACATAGACACGCTGAAGGATCAGTGCGGCGTTCCGGAACGCATCTGTGTGAGATACAATCCCGGCGGAGATTTTTCCATCGGCAATACCATTATGGGCAATCCCGGAGAGGCGAAATACGGTTTTACGCTTTCCCAGCTGTGGGAAGGCCTGAGCCGGCTGGCGGAAATGGGCGCAAAGTCTTTCGGCCTGCATGCCTTTCTTTCCTCCAACACAACGGACCCTTCCTACTATCCGGAGCTGGCCGGTATTCTGCTGAAGCTGGGAAAGGAGCTTGCAGGCTCGCTTCCCCTGAAGTTTGATTTTATCAATCTTTCCGGAGGTATCGGCATTCCGTATCTGCCGTCGCAGCAGCCGATCGATATCGCGGCGGTCGGCGCGGCGGTCCGGAAAGTCTATGAGGAAATTTTGCCGGAGGGTGGAGTCGGTATCAAGACGGAGCTGGGGCGGTGGATGACCGGTCCCTGCGGCTGGCTGGTCACGCATGCCGTACACGAAAAAAAGACGCACAGGGATTATATCGGCGTGGATGCCTGCGCCGTCAATCTGATGAGACCGGCCATGTATGGGGCTTATCATCATATCACGGTCTGCGGAAAGAGGAACGTTCCGGAGGATCATATTTATGATGTAACGGGATGCCTCTGCGAGAACAATGATAAATTTGCCATCGCCAGAGCTCTTCCCGAGATCCGCACAGGCGATCTGCTGGTGATCCATGATACCGGCGCGCACGGTTTTTCCATGGGGTATAATTACAATGGCAGGCTCCGGAGCGCGGAGGTTCTTTATACGGAGGACGGCGGCTACAGGCAGATCCGGCGCGCGGAACGGCCGGAGGATTATTTTGCCACACTGGACGGGGATCCGGCGGCCGCGGAACTGGGCCTGTGAGAGGAAGAGGAAACAGGCCGGCCGGCCCGGACCAGCCCCCGGACGGAGACGGAATCGTTACAGAAAAGTTACAATTCAATTGACAAGACAGACAAATACCTGTATGATGTTTCTGATGTGACAGTTTTCTTCACAGAGAAACGGCAGGGGGTATTGACCGGATGAAACGTTGTCTAGCCGGGATCATGGCATTTCTGATTCTCACAGTGATACAGCTTTGTACCGCCTGGGCGGATGATTCCGGATTGGTTGTGATCGATACATCCGGCGTGGCGCAGGGGAGTGTTCCGCCGACTCCGGATACGGGGCTTTCCGGCGTGACCTATGGGGAAGACGGCGGTATGATCGTGGAATCCGGCCAGCTTCCGGCGGTGGATGATCAGGAAGAGTCGAGCCCGGGGCTGACCCAGGAGGAATGGGAAGCCCGGATGAGAAAAGCCATTGAAAAAAACGGAGCTCATACGGATACCACATACCGGGATCCGGACGGAAACCAGTTTCCCGCGGAAGTTCTGAACCTGGGCCTCGGACGCAGTGATATCCTGGTAAACGGTGTACAGATGACCGTTCCGACCACCACGCTGTCCTGGCTGACAGAGGCGCCGGAGGACAAGGTGCTGGCGGTCGTCAACCCGAATAAGCAGTCATACGCGACGCTCCGGGCCACAAAGAACAAAAAAGGATTTGTCATGAGCCACTGTGAAAAATGCAGGGTGGTACGGGTGATCTCCATCGGGAAAACCTGGACCAAGGTGGACTGTGACGGAATGAGAGGGTATGTTCTGACAAGCGCTCTGGACTTTTATAACAACGGGGTGCGAATTTACCGGACCGGCATTATTACTTTCAAGGGGAAGATCGATAAAAACAACCCGGTGCACATCCGTTCCGCCAATACCAATACGGCCAAACAGCTGGCGGAGTTTGCATGCGGAACGCCTCTGACCGTTTTCGCGCAGGACGGAAAATGGACAGAGGTGGACGTGGGCGGATGGCACGGATATATTCTGACGGAATTTGTTACGCTGGATGAAGTGAAATCGGAGGCCACTGCAGGATAACGGAAGAGGTCAGTCTGCTGCAGGCCGGCCGGAAGAGATGTTTTCAAAGAGATCGCCGACAGAGGAATCCGGACCGACAAGGGAACGGTAGAGCCCGAACTTCCGGCAGTCGCAGGGTCCGGAATCTTCCACCCGATAATCTGTTTTCTGCTGGGAGCGGTGACACCGGAACGCATCCTGCGCAATCTCGAAACCGGTTTTTCCGTCAAAGGCATCCAGAGGCTTGCGCCAGTCAAGCAGGATCTGGTTTTCCTGATACAGATGAATATACAGCTTTGGAACGTCCCATGCGCCGTATTCCCTGAAGGAAGCGGCGTATTTTTGACTGTCCGCGGCGTATTTCAGCGCATGAACGGCGGCATCGCCGCATACGCGGTGCGCGCCGTGGCCGTATTCCCCGCTGAGATCGTGCGTAACCAGCACATCCGGCTTGAACCTGCGGATCCAGCCTGTGACAAGCTCGTAAACGGTGTTTTTCCGCCAATGCTTGTACTGTTTATCCAGGGAGCCTGAGAAACTGTCGGGGAATTTGCCCCAGACAGGATAATTCTTCACGCCGCAGGTCCAGAGACAGTCCAGCAGCTCCAGCCGACGGTAAGGCATTGTGGGGACCATCATACAGATCTGGCAGGCTTTGTCCTGATCTCCGGCGTAAGTGGGAAGCATGCCGCCGAACCAGAGGACCTCATCATCGGGGTGGGCGACAAGAAGCATCAGGTCTGCTTTTTCACAGGGAGAAGACCAGACCTGCACTTCAGACGGCAACTTTCCGGTACTGTAGACACGGAGCTCACAGATGGGCATCCGGGTCTTTTTTCCTTCGGGGTTACAGATCCTGAAAACAGAAGTTCCGGCGGGCAGAGGCAGAAAATCGGAAAGGAATTCTCCGGAGGAACAGCTGTATTCCAGCCAGCCGTCAGAACCGTCCGGGATCTGCAGCCGGCAGGCATGGGTATGTTCATACCACCGGATCCATATGCCCGAGGCGGATTCGCCTGCCGGGAGAGTCACGTCAATAACGGCCCCGCTGCCGGCGGTGGAGTTCCAGTAGGTTTTATAATTGTCATCGGTACATTTCCTGAAATTCCGTGCATTGGAAGCCGGCTTGAAAACACAGGAAGCGGTGATATCCCGTGCCGGGGCGTCTTCTGCGGCGGCAGCCCGCGCCGGAACGGCAAACAGGCCTGCCAGCAGCAGTGAAATAAGAAGGGTGAGGACCGGAAACCGGACTGCGGCGGGGATCCGGAATACGGTTCCGGGAACAGTGCTTTTCAAATGACAGATACCTCCGAATGAAATCCTGTATATCTTACCCTGTGAAAAAAAAGACGTCAATAGACCGGGCGGGAAAGAAGACAGAAAAACGCCGCCTTCAGTAAAGAGGCGGTCAATCTTTCCGGGTCAGGTTCTTCCACAGCTTCCGCGCTTTGCCGGGGAGGGTTTTTTCTTTTTTCATGGCAAGGGCGGCTTCCAGGGCGCCGGTCCGGTATTCATTGTTTTCGGGACTGCGCAGAACGGCTTCCCGAAAGGACTGGTGCGCGCTTTCATACTGCTCCATCTGCATCAGGATCTTTCCCTGAACATAATACCAGGAGGCGTCCCTGCTTTCTGCACGGAGCAACTGCCGCAGCGCGCTTTCCGGATTGCCGCGGGCCATCATCTTTTCTGCCAGAAGGACGGCCTCGGTTTTCGGGATCTCCTGGATGTAGGGCGCGTGCTGACGGGGAGACGCCAGGCGGAGAGCTTCCTCGTAGGCCAGGTTCAGACGGATCATACGCTCCTGGGCCGCCTGCTTTTCTCCGGGATCCTGTACCATGTCCGGATGGCACTGCTTGACCAGCGAACGGTATGCGGAACGGATCTCGTCAGGATCGGCCCAGGCCCGAAGCCCAAGGGTTTCGAAACAGGAACTCAACCGAACTCACCTCCCGGTCATTCGACAGGCTCGCGGTGAATGACCGCCCCCAGAGAACGAAGCTTGTCCTCGATATGCTCATAGCCGCGATCGATATAACCGGGTTCATAGATCTCCGTGACGCCGCGGGCCATCAGGCCGGCGATGATCAGCGCGGCACCGGCACGCAGATCTGTTGCGGTGACCGGGGCGCCGTACAGCTCGGGGACGCCTTCAATGATCGCGGTCCTGTCCATGACACGGACATGCGCGCCCATGCGGCGAATCTCGTCCAGATGGCGGAGGCGCTGCTCAAAAATGGTTTCCTGAACGATGCTGGTCCCCTTGACAGTCGTCAGGAGAGCGCTCATGGGCTGCTGAAGATCTGTCGGGAAACCGGGATAAACCTGTGTTTTGATATTGATGGCACGGCGCTGCTCAATGGAGCGGACACGAATGGCATCATCGTAATCCATGACCTTGACGCCCATTTCGAGAAGCTTGGCGCTGAGAGCATCCATATGTGTCGGAATGCAGCCGTTGATGGTGACGTCTCCGCCGGTGGCAGCGGCCGCGATCATCAGGGTGCCTGTCTCGATCTGATCGGGAATGACGGCATAGGTCGTGGTGTGAAGATTCTGTACTCCGCGGATCCGGATCGTGTCGGTACCGGCGCCCTTGATCCGGGCGCCCATGCTGTTGAGAAAGTTGGCCACATCAACGATATGGGGCTCTTTGGCAGCGTTGTAGATGACGGTCGTTCCCCGTGCTTTGACCGCGGCCAGGATCACATTGACGGTTCCGCCGACGGTGACCATGTCAAAGAAAACGTCTCCGCCGGTCAGCGCGTCGCATTTGGCGGTCAGGATGCCTCCGATTTCACCGGCTTCCGCCCCCAGCGCCTGAAAACCCTTGAGATGCTGATCCACAGGCCGGGAGCCTATTTCGCATCCGCCGGGGGTAGGAACCTTGGCGTTTCCGCAGCGGCCGAGCAGCGCGCCGAGCAGGTAGTAGCTTGCGCGGAGGCGCTGCGCATTCCGGTAGGATATTTCATGCGAGTCCACTGTCCGGGGATCCACGGTCATCCGGCCGGGCTCATAATCCACTTTTGCGCCCAGCTCGGTCAAAATATCGACCAGCGCATGCACGTCCTCAATATCCGGAAGGTTTTCGATGGTACAGGGTTCATCGCAAAGAAGGGTAGCGGGAATAACGGCAACGGCGGTGTTTTTTCCCCCGCTGACCTGGACGGAACCTTCCAGAGCATTTCCACCGGTGATCAGCATACGGTCTTTTGAGATCATCTGTTCCGCGCTCCCTTCAAAGAATCCTCCTGTCATTATACACTGTTCCCCTTTATCTGACAAGCGCCGGGCGGGAATGCCGCCGGATGGGAGAAGAAACATTGTGGAACAGCCCGGTTTGATGTACAATACAGACAGAGAACAGACCGTAAACAGAACAGGAGGCCCGGCGTATGAAAAGGTGGATCAGTCTGCTGCTTTCTGTCCTTTTTCTGCCGGTGCTTGCGGCAGCGGAGGAGGAAAGCCTGTCCATGCCGCCGGCATCCTGGGATTTCTGCGGAAAGACTGTGCGGTCCTACGAATCGGAAACGCTGATCTATTCGGTGGAAAGCTTCTCTTATGAAGGAGAGCTCTGCTATCTGAGCAAAATCTGGATGGAAGATCCGGGCAGACAGATCCGGAAGGCAACAGCTTCGTGGAAGAAAAACATCATGCGCCCGGTGCATATGGCTGATGCGCTGCCGGAGGCCGCACTGGCCGTCAATGCGAGCGGCTACGTCAGTCCGGTATATCCGTGGATCCCGGAGGATTATCCCGGGAAAAGCGAAGATTACTTTTATACGCCGCTGGGTTCTCTGACCGTGACGGACGGGAAGGTCTGGCGGGAGCTGGAGGGCGTGCGGTATACGGGGCTGACGCTGGAGGAGGACGGACTGCACCTGTATATAGAGGAAGAAAACAGTACGGTGCTTGCCGCCGGGCCCACACAGACGTGGGCTTTCTACACGCAGTGCCCCATGCAGGTAAACGGCCGTGTGGTGCTGCCGGAGGATTGGACATTTGCCGATACAAAAGCCAGGCGCACGGTGATCGGCAGGGCAGACGGCCACAATTATCTGATCCTGACTGTCACCAATGAAAAAGGGCGGGGACTGACGCTGCGGGAGGTAAACCGGTTTTTTCTGGATCATTTCCGGCTCGAATGGGTATTTAATCTGGACGGAGGCCCGTCCATCGCGCTGCTGTGCAGAAAAAAAGGCGGAACGGGCCGCATGGCGACCGTTGCGGGAGGAACGGCCAGGGACGTTGATATTATGGCGTTTACGGAGCTGCCGGGGGAAGGAACGGAATAGAGGAATACAGGGAGAGACAGATGGAGGATCAGACGGAGAAAAGGCTGAGGGAACTGGCGGAAAGATCCTGGAGCCGGGGCATTCCCTGTTTTACGGACTTTCTGGATCTGGGTGAGCAGACCGTGCTCGGAAGGATCAGGCGGTCCCTGCCGCAGCCGGAGATCCGGCTTTACGGCGGAGCGGAGGACTGTGAACGGAAGATGGCCGGCTTCGGGACGGAGGAGGTCCCTTTTCCGATCAGCTGCATGAAGATCAGTCCCCGGGGAATGAAATTTGCCGCGGACGCGAGCCACAGGGACGTGCTCGGCGCTCTGATGGGACTGGGCTTTGAACGGAGCCTGCTGGGAGATATCGTGCTCCGGGAAAAGGAAGCCTACGTTTTCTGTGCGGAAAGGATCGCGTCCTTTATTGCGGACAATCTGCGGTCGGTCGGGCGCACGGAGGTATTCTGTGTGCCGGCGGACGGTGTGCCGGAGGGAGAGCTTTTCCGGACAAAAAGGATGACGGTCCAGGTCAGCTCGGAAAGGCTGGACGCCCTGATCGCCCATGTTTTCCGGCTCAGCCGCGGAAACGCGCAGGCGCTTTTCCCTTCCGGAAGGGTATTTCTGGACGGCATGGAATGCATCCGGACGGACGCAATGCCGGAGACCGGGCAGATCGTTTCCGTACGCGGGTACGGGCGCTTCCGCTTTGCCGGCGCGGGGACACAGAGCAGGAAAGGGAAATGGAACGCGGAGATCGAGCTGTATATCTGAAAAAGGAGAATGCGGCGAATGAACGGAATGGAGCTGGCAAGGGAGTACTGGTCGGCCTTTGGCAGGGAAATGCTGGAGAAGGAGTTTCCGGAAACCGGCAGGCTCGTTGCAGCCGGTTTGTGCGGCTCGGGCAGCGAGTGCCTCGGATATGACGACGAGCTGTCGGAGGATCATGATTATGAGCCGGGATTCTGTCTCTTTCTGCCGGATGAGAATACGGTGGACCGCAGGGAAGCCTTCCGGCTGGAGCGCGCATACGCGAAGCTTCCGCCGGAGTTTCAGGGGTATCGGCGGGCAAAACTGTCCCCCGTCGGCGGGAACCGGCACGGCGTGATCAGGCTGAGTGATTTTCTGCTGGAAAAGACCGGCACGCCGGACGGCCGGCTGGGCCTCCGGGACTGGCTGACGGTACCGGAGCAGAGCCTGCTGGAGGTGACGAACGGAGAAATCTGGCGCGATGACAGCGGCCTTTTCACAAAGATCCGCGGGGAGCTGAGCCGGTTTCCGGAGGATATCCGTCTGCGGAAGCTGAGCGGGGAACTGCTGCTGATGAATCAGAGCGGGCAGTATAACTACAGGCGCTGTCTGGATCACGGGGAGAAGGGCGCGGCCATGCTGGCGGTCCATGAATTTGTGATGTCGGCCGCGCATGCGCTGTTCCTGCTCAGCGGCGCTTATATGCCGTACTACAAATGGCTGTTCAGGGCACTGAGAGGGCTGGGAGAAAGAAGGGAAAAACAGGCGGATCTGCTGGAACGGCTTTTATGGGGACCGGCCGGAGCGGAGGAGGAAGAGGAAAAGGAGATCCTGATCGCGGAGCTGGTCCAGGATATTGCGGATGAGCTGCAGGAGAAAAAATGGACGGATGCCCTCTGCTGCGATCTGGAGCAGCACGCCTATTCGGTGGAGGACCGGATCAGGGATCCGCAGATACGGAACATGCATATTCTTTCGGGGGTGCGAAATGGCTGACGGAATGAAAAAAGAAGATTATACGGAAAACTGTGAATGCGGGAATCCGGGAGCAGTGCCGGGCGGAAGGATCGATATCGGCCGCGTGACGGCCAAGCTGGATGAGCTGCAGGACGAAGGGGATTTTGCCGGAGCGGAGCGGCTGCTCGGCTACTGGCTGGCTGAAGCGAAAAGCATATCGGATCAGGTCGGGGAGATCCTGATCGAAAATGAGCATGTGGGCTTTTACCGGAAGCGGGGACAGGGCCCGGAGGCTCTGGCGCACGCGGAGCGGGCGGTCAGCCTGCTGAAGACGTACGGGATGGAAGATACCGTGACGGCGGGAAGCACCTGGATCAATGCCGCCACGGCGTGTACCGCGTTCGCGCAGCCGGAAAAGGCGATGGAAATGTTTGAAAAGGCGAGGGCTGCCTATGAAAAGCGTCTGCCGGAGGACGACGGGCGCCTCGGCGGGCTGTACAACAACATGGGCCTTTGTGCCGCAGCCCTGAAACGGTACCCGGAGGGCAGGAAGCTCTATTCCGATGCCCTGAAGGTCATGGGCCGGGTGAAAAACGGGGAGAGCGAGGCGGCGATCACCTGCCTGAACCTGGCGGACCTGCTCAATGAGGAAGCCGGCGGTGGAGACGAAGAGGCCCTGATAAAGGCGGCGGAGGAAACGGAGCAGCTGGTGGAGAAAGCGTGGGAGCTGCTGAATACGCCGTCGCTGCCGCGGGATGCCTATTACCGGTTCATCTGCGGGAAGTGCGCGCCGGTTTTCGGTCATTACGGCTATCTGGAATATGAAAGGCTCCTGAAGGAAAGAGCATGAAAAGAGCAGGCCTGAGGCCTGCTCTTTTCAGAAACGGGACACGGTCATACCCCGAGGATCCGGGCTGCTTTGAGGATGGCGGTCTGTGTTTTGGCGTCGGAGATCTTTCCGCTCATCACTTCGTCCACCAGCTCCTTCAGCGGAATGCTGAACACATCCAGGAACTCATCCTCGTCCAGAGCCCGGGGACCTGCGTGGAGGCCGCGGGCCATATACATGGTGATGTATTCGTCACAGTAGGCGGGCGCTGAATAAAAGTCCCCCAGCTCGGTCCATTCATCCGCGGTATAGCCGGTCTCTTCATGAAGCTCCCGTTTGACGGCGGAAAGCCGGTCCTCCGAATCCGAATCCAGTTTTCCGGCCGGGATCTCCGTAATGACGCGGTCCAGCGGATACCGGTACTGGCGCTCGACGATCACCTCGTTGTTTTCCGTGACGGGGATCACGCATACGGCGCCGATGTGCCGGATCACTTCCCGTTCGGCCTGCCTGCCGTTGGGCAGGGAAACGTGATCCAGATTGACATGGAGAATCTCCCCGTCAAAAACATTCTGTGAGGAGGTCTGCACTTCCCGGAGCGTTTTCATTTCCTTTTCCTGATCAAAATGCATGGCTTCTTCGATTCCTTTCCGAGAAAAACGCGCCACCGGATCCGGTGGCGCGGGTTCGTTTACGCCTTGGGCTGGATGGTTGCTTTGATGCGCCGTACGCCGGCGGAGGAGCTTTCCTCCTTCCGGATCCGGAAGGAACCGAGGTCGCCGGTATTGCTTGTGTGAGGGCCGGCGCAGATCTCAAAGGAGTAGTCTCCCATCCTGTAGGTGCTGACGCGCTCACCGTATTTGCTTTCGAACAGGCCGATAGCGCCTTTGGCCTTGGCCTCCGGAACGGTCATCTCCTCGCGGACGACGGGGACCTTCGCGTCAATGGCCTCATTGACCAGCTTTTCCACCTCGGCGATCTCTTCGGGAGTCATTTTGCGGCCGAAGGAGAAGTCAAAGCGGAGACGCTCTGCCGTGATGTTGGAGCCCTTCTGTGCCACTTCGTTTCCCAGCACCTTCCGCAGCGCGGCATGGAGCAGATGGGTGGCGGTGTGCAGCTTGGCGGTTTCCTCATTCTGTTCCACGAGGCCGCTCTTGGCGGAGCCTTCCTGCCGGCTGATCTCCTGATGCTCCTTAAAGGCTTCCGCGAAGCCCTTGGCATCCACGGACAGGCCTTCTTCAGCAGCCAGCTCTTCCGTCAGCTCCAGCGGGAAGCCGTAGGTGTCGTAGAGGCGGAAAGCCTGCTTGCCGCTGATCTCGGTTTCCGGCTGATAGGACGGATCCTTCTGGGCCATGAACTCGTTCTTGCGGCGGATGCCCGCGATGCATTTGGTGAATTCCTTCATGCCGGTTGCCAGCGTCGCTTCAAAGCGGGCAGCTTCCTTCATGATCTCGTCCACGATGTAGCTCTCTTTTTCCACAAGCAGCGGATACGCTTCGTCGTAGATCTTTTCGATAAAGATGCGGCTGACGTCGGCCAGCACAGCGGACTCAAGGCCCAGCTGCCGTGTATAACGGATCGCGCGGCGGAGCAGGCGGCGCAGGATGTAGCCGGCGCCCACATTGGAAGGCAGGATGCCGTTGACGTCGCCGATCAGCATCGTGGAGGTGCGGATATGATCCGCGATGATCCGCATGGCCTTCTGCGCGTCGGGATCGTCATCGTAGCTTTTACCGGACTTTTCTTCCAGATACCGGATGACCGGGAGGAACAGGTCGGTTTTGTAGCCGTCCGTCAGCCCGTTCAGAAAGGCGAGCATGCGGTCCAGCCCGAAGCCGGTGTCCACGTTCTTATTGGACAGAGGCGCGTACCCGTCCGCGTTTTTGACGTACTGCATGTACACGTCGTTGCCGATCTCAACATACCGGCCGCAGCCGCAGGCCGGGCCGCAGTCGGGTCCGCAGGGTCTGTTGTGGCGGGGGTAGAACCATTCGTTGTCGGGACCGCAGGGGGTGCCGGTGGTTCCTTCCAGCTCCCACCAGTTATCGGACTTGGGAAGATAGAAGATATGGTCCGGCAGGATGCCGACCTCCTTCAGCAGGGATGCGGTTTCCTCGTCCCGGGGAGCGGCGTCGTTCCCCTCAAAAACGGTGGAGCAGATCTCTTTGCCGTCCAGGCCGAAAACCTCGGTCAGCAGTTCATAGCTCCAGCGGGTTTTTTCTTTCTTGAAATAATCGCCCAGGGACCAGTTGCCCATCATCTCGAAGAAGGTGAAATGGGTCGGGTCGCCGACGCTTTCGATATCCACCGTACGGACACAGCCCTGTACGTTGCAGAGACGTTTCTTTCCCGAGGGATGCTCCTTCCCGAGCAGATACGGCATCAGGGGCTGCATGCCGGCGACGTTGAACATAACGCCGGTGCTGCCGTCGCCGATCAGGGAAACAGCGCCGATATTGATATGACCCCGTTCTTCGTAGAAACGGATCCACGCGTTTCTCAGTTCCTTGGATGAGATGTTTTTCATATTCCGATTCCTCCCGGTAAAGTAGGCAGTCAACCTTCATATTATAACAAAGCACGGAAAGGTTTGCAAGGCCGGGAAAGGTTTTCAAGCCTTTTCTTCGGGGGAAAAATGTGGTACACTGTCCTTACTGCATAAGGAGGGGAATGCATGAGCGAAGAGAAGAAAAAGGGCCTGTTTGCCCGCCTGCGGGAGGGCCTGAGCAAGACCCGGGGCAACATGACCGATAAAGTGGAAAATATGGTCCGGGAGAACCGGAAGATCGATGACGATTTTTACGAAGAGCTGGAGGATATCCTGCTGATGGCGGACTGTGGCCTGAAGGCGACGACCGTTATGATCGACGACCTGAAGGACAGGATCAGGAAGCAGGGGATCCGGGACGCGGGTGAGGCCCGCGATGTGCTCAAGCAGATCATGACGGAGCAGATGGACATTCCGCGTCCGCCGCTGAAGTGGCCGATGGTGATGCTGGTCGTCGGCGTGAACGGCGTCGGGAAAACGACCACCATCGGTAAGCTGGCGCTCCGCTTCCAGTCCATCGGGCGGAAGGTCATGCTCTGCGCTGGGGATACGTTCCGTGCAGCCGCTGCGGAGCAGCTGAGCGTGTGGGCGGAGCGGGCAAGGGTGCCGATCGTCAGGCATGAGGAAGGCGCGGATCCCGCGGCGGTCGTGTTTGACGCCATCAGGAGTGCGAAGGCGCAGCAGGTGGACCTGCTGATCGTGGATACGGCCGGACGGCTGCATAACAAGAAAAACCTGATGGATGAGCTGAACAAGATGCGCCGGGTCATCGACCGGGAGTATCCGGAGGCGGATACCCGCTGCATCCTGGTGCTGGATGCTACGACCGGGCAAAATGGGCTGATGCAGGCCCGGGCGTTCAAGGAAGTGGCGGAGATCGGAGGCATCATTCTGACCAAGCTGGACGGAACAGCCAAGGGCGGGATCGCGCTGGCGATCCGGCAGGAGCTGGAGGTTCCGGTCTGGTATATTGGTGTGGGAGAAGGGATCGACGACCTTCAGCCCTTCAGCGCAAAGGATTTTGTGGAGGCTCTGTTCTGAGAAGGGCAGAAAGAACGGGCGGGACCGGAAAAAAGAGCCGGTCCGCCTTTTCCGTTTCCGGAGGCTGTGAGGCAGACCGGGCGGGAGAAAGGCAGAACAATGGATATCAGACTCAGAAATATGACGGGCATCTATCTGTCCCGCGGAGAAAAGCTGCTTCTGCTTTACCGGCAGGGAGGCAGGGTGGTCAGCAATGTCTGGGTCGCGTCGGCGGGCGGACATTTTGAAAAGGATGAGCTGAACGACCCGAGGGCATGTGTCCTGCGGGAGCTGAAGGAGGAGCTGGGCCTGGAGGAGACGGATCTGACGGACCTGCGCCTCCGTTATATCGGCCTGCGCCTGACAAAGGGGGAGATCCGGCAGAATTACTATTATTTTGCCGGGCTCCGGGACGGTGTTTCCGATGAGGAAGAGTCCAGCGAGGGGAAATGCCGCTGGATCCCGAAGGACGAGGTGCTTTCCTGCGAAATGCCGCTGACGGCAAAGGCGGTCATGGAGCACTATCTGTCCGTCGGCATTCATACCGACTGCATTTATACGGCGGCTGCCGGGATAAACGGCTATGAATTCTGCGCGCTTGCCGACCGGTAAGCGGAGCGCGTATCGGAAAAAGGAGAGGAACGGATATGGAGATCGTATACAGGAAGCTGGAGGAGAAGGATCTGGAAACCTTTATGGAGCTGAGGATCCGGCAGCTGCGGGAGGAAGGCGCGACGGAGCAGACGGACCTGAAGGACGCGCTGCGGGATTATTATCACCGGCACCTGGCGGACGGGACCTTCGTTTCCTGGCTGGCCGTGGACGGGGAGAGGATCGTCGGAACCAGCGGGATGTCCTTTGTGGAAAAGCCGCCGTATTTTTCCTGTCCCACGGGCAGGATCGGGCTGCTGTCCAGCATGTATACGGATCCGGCCTGCCGGCGGAGAGGCATCGCGAAGGAACTGCTCTCCAGAGTGGTGAAGGAGGCAAAGGAATACGGCTGCGGAAGCGTACAGATCACCGCGTCGGATATGGGTGTTCTGCTTTACAGCGCCTTCGGCTTTGTGAAAAACGGGAATTTTATGCAGTATAAGCTGTAGATCGCGGGGCCGGAAGGCCGAAACAGTTTTTTGCCCTTGACAGAAAGGCTTCGGGAAACGATAATAATCCCTGTATTTTCAAGGTATGAAGTGCTCAATGAACGGAGGAAAGAATCATGGCGGAACTGACGATGGACAAGCTGGTCGCTCTCTGTAAAAACCGGGGCTTTATCTTTGCGGGCTCCGAGATCTACGGCGGACTGGCAAACACCTGGGACTACGGCCCGCTGGGTGTGGAATTCAAGAACAATGTCAAAAAGGCCTGGTGGCAGAAGTTCGTTCAGGAGAGCAAATACAATACGGGCCTGGACTGCGCGATCCTCATGAACCGTGAGGTCTGGGTGGCCAGCGGCCATGTGGGCGGCTTCAACGATCCGCTGATGGACTGCAAGGACTGCAAGGCCCGCTTCCGTGCGGACAAGCTGATCGAGGACTTTACGGGCGGCGCGGAGACCGGTGACGGCTGGACCAACGCCGAGCTGGAAAAGTACATCGCCGAGCATGACATCGTCTGCCCGGTCTGCGGCAAGAAGAACTTTACCGGCATCCGCCAGTTCAACCTGATGTTCAAGACCTATGCGGGCGTGAACGAGGACAGCGCGAACGAGATCTATCTGCGGCCCGAAACGGCGCAGGGCATCTTTGTCAACTTCCAGAACGCGATGCGGACCACCCGGAAGAAGCTGCCGGCGGGCATCGCGCAGATCGGCAAATCCTTCCGCAATGAGATCACGCCCGGCAACTTCATCTTCCGTGTCCGGGAATTCGAGCAGATGGAGCTGGAGTTCTTCTGCAAGCCCGGCGAGGATCTGGAATGGTTCAATTACTGGCGCTCCTTCTGCAGGGAATGGCTGCTGAGCCTCGGGATCAAAGAGGAAAGCCTGCGCCTGCGCGACCACGAGCCCGAGAAGCTGGCCTTCTATTCCAAGGCGACCACCGACTTTGAGTTCCTCTTCCCCTTCGGCTGGGGCGAGCTCTGGGGCGTGGCTGACCGTACGGATTATGACCTGACCCAGCATCAGAATCATTCCGGCAAATCCATGGAGTATCTGGACCCGGTGACGAACGAAAGATATATTCCCTACTGCATTGAGCCCTCCCTGGGCGTGGACCGTATGGTGCTGGCCTTCCTGTGCAATGCTTATGACGAGGAAGAGCTGGAGGGTGGAGACGTCCGCACCGTGCTGCACCTGCATCCGGCTCTGGCTCCCTTCAAGGCGGCTGTTCTGCCCCTGCAGAAGAACAAGCTGGGCGCTCTGGCCGGCGAGATCCACGCCGATCTGGCGAAATACTTCCCCGTGGATTACGATGAGACCGGATCCATCGGCAAGCGCTACCGCCGCCAGGATGAGATCGGAACGCCCTTCTGCATCTGTGTGGACTTTGAGACCGAGGAAACGCAGACCGTTACGATCCGCAACCGCGACACCATGACGCAGGACCGTGTGGCGCTGAGCGATGTCCGCAAATATATCGAGGACCGGATGCGCTTCTGAGATCCGGGACCCGGAAGGAAAACAAAGAATGCCCGCCTGATGTCAGGCGGGCTGTTTTTTCGGAAAAAATTACGCTTCCACGTCCGGGATGCCGGCGAAGCCCTTCGCCAGATCCTCATCGGTGGGAATATAGTCGGTCATTTTGCCGTCATGGTATTTCTCGTAGGCGACCATATCGAAGTAGCCGGTCCCGGTCAGGCCGAAGAGGATCGTCTTTTCCTCGCCGGTCTCCTTGCATTTCAGGGCTTCATCAATGGCAGCGCGGATGGCATGGCTGCTTTCGGGCGCGGGCAGAATGCCTTCCACGCGGGCGAACGTTTCGGCGGCTTCGAAGACCTTGGTCTGCTCCACGGAGCGGGCTTCCATGTAGCCGTCATGGTACAGCTGGCTGAGGATGCTGCTCATGCCGTGATAGCGCAGGCCGCCGGCGTGGTTCGGGGCCGGGATGAAGCCGCTGCCCAGCGTGTACATCTTGGCCAGCGGGCAGACCATGCCTGTGTCGCAGAAGTCATAGGCGAACCTGCCGCGGGTCAGGCTCGGGCAGGAGGCCGGCTCCACGGCGATGATCCGGTAATCCGCTTCGCCGCGCAGCTTTTCGCCCATGAAGGGAGCGATCAGGCCGCCCAGATTGGAGCCGCCGCCGGCGCAGCCGATGATGATATCCGGCTTGATGCCGTATTTGTCCATGGCGATCTTGCTTTCCATGCCGATCACGGACTGGTGCAGGAGGACCTGATTGAGCACGCTGCCCAGCACGTAGCGGTAGCCCGGGGTCCCGACGGCAACTTCCACCGCTTCGGAGATCGCGCAGCCGAGGCTTCCGGTGGTTCCGGGGAAGCGCTCCAGCATGGCGCGGCCGACGTTCGTCGTGTCGGAGGGGGAGGGGACCACGGAGGCGCCGTAGGTCCGCATGACTTCACGGCGGAAGGGCTTCTGCTCATAGGAAACCTTGACCATGTAGACCTTGCAGTCCAGATCGAAATAGGCGCAGGCCATGCTCAGGGCCGTTCCCCACTGCCCGGC
This sequence comes from Clostridia bacterium, assembly GCA_017509255.1. Classification (GTDB taxonomy): domain Bacteria; phylum Bacillota; class Clostridia; order Christensenellales; family Aristaeellaceae; genus Aristaeella. Next base: position 37,735 of record JAFWQA010000010.1, read on the forward strand.
GCCGGTTTCGGTGGTCACGCCCTTCAGGCCCTGCTTCTTGGCATAATAGGCCTGCGCGATGGCGGAATTCAGCTTATGGCTGCCGGAGGTGTTGTTGCCTTCAAATTTGTAGTAGATCTTTGCCGGCGTGCCGAGCTTCTTTTCCAGGCAGTAGGCGCGGACCAGCGGGGAGGGACGGTACATCTTGTAGAAGTCCAGGATCTCCTGCGGGATCGGATATTCGCGGGTGTCGTTGTCCAGCTCCTGCCGGATCAGCTCGTCACAGAAGACGGGAGCGAGCTCGGCAGCCGTCATCGGCTGATGCGTGCTCGGATTCAGCAGGGGCGCGGGCTTGTTTTTCATGTCCGCGCGGACGTTGTACCAGTACTTCGGCATTTCGTTTTCTTCCAGATAGATTTTGTAGGGGATCTTTTTCTGCTCTGCCATGGGGATTCTCCTTTCTTTTTTCGGGTCGTCCTGTGCGGGACAGAGGTGCAAAAAACCCTGTCCCAGTGTCTTTGCTGGGACAGGGCTGGAATATCATTCACCCTGCGGTGCCACCCGGCTTGACGCTTGCGCGCCCGCTCTGTACCGTACTATCATACGGCAGCCTTTGATAACGGAGGGAACTCCGTCGCCCCTACCGGGAACAAGTCCTTTCGGTTTGCCCTCAAGAGCCCATTCATCCGCCCGGACTGTACCGCGATCTCACCGTCCGCGGCTCTCTGCAACAGCGATAAGGGGGATTACTCTTCTCTTTCAACGGTTGATGGGATGATACCATGCTAAAGCGATAAAGTCAACCGTTTTTTGTTCTGCTCCTGTTTATTCGCCGATCCTCTCATAGTATTTGACGTTGTGATTCAGCCACAGCCAGGCGAGAACACAGAAGATCAGCAGCATGCCGGTCAGGGCGTAGCCGTAGGATTCAACGGGAACGATCCGTTTGTCGATCAGGAGATAGCTGGCAAAGACCAGGATGCCGAGCATGGCCATGTAGATCAGAAGGCTGATGATCTGGTTGAAACCGGACTTCATGGCCTGGACCTCATTGAGCCAGTCCATTTTCGGCTTGTTCAGATCCACGGCCAGTCCGGCGCAGGTGCCGATGAAGGAGAGCAGGAAGCTCCAGAGAAGGACCAGCGGCGCGTAAGCCGCCATACCGGGTACGCCGAAGGCGATCAGAAGGCAGGCGGGGATCAGACCGATCCCCTGAAGGATCAGTCCCATGATCAGCTTGCTCAGGACGATGGTCTTGGTTTCCACGGGCAGGCTGCGGAACAGCGGATGACGGCGGCCCTCCCGGCTGACGGAAGTGGCGGCTGACGAGTTCATGCCCAGAAGCATGCCCATCATGGCAGTCATAACGGCGGCGATCAGCACCCGCATCGTTCCGGTCGGGTCGAGAGCCTCAAGCAGGCCGCCGATGCCTTCCGGGCTTCTGCTGAGCGAGAACAGCAGGATCCCGACCATCATGCTCGGCATGATCAGGCTCATGAGCAGGCCGTTGGTCAGATAGGCGGGAGTGCGGACCATCTCACTGATCTCACGCTTTGTCAGCGCCGCCAGGGCGGAGCCGGAACGAAGGCGCAGCATTTTCATATCCACCTTTTTCCCGGTCACGGCTGTTTCCAGTCCCCTGGAGGCACAGGCGATATAATCACGTCCGAAAAGAAGAACAGCCAGCGCGAACACGGCCCCGTCGGCAAGCAGCGCCCAGAGCAGATTCAGGCCGCCGAAGGCAAGGCCTTCCGCATGCCAGCGGACGGGCGGCATGGATACGGTGGCGCCGTCCAGCGTGTTCATCAGCCCCATGATCATGTTCTGGAAGGAACCGTCGTCATCCACGGAGGCTCCCGTCATGCCGCCGAAGCCGGCGCAAAGGGCGATATAGGCGATGAGCACCACGATGGTAAAGGCGGTGGTGATCGTTTCCCGGTGACGCCAGAAGCCGGGGATCTTTGTCAGAATGCCGGCCAGCAGGGCGCATACACACAGCGGCAGCACGGGGGCGAGGCAGGTGATCAGCAGCGCGCGCAGCAGAAGGGCAGCGGAAAAGCCGAGCCGGGTCATGTAAATAACGGTGCCGGGAAGAATGAAAACCGCGTTGATCGCGATCTCTTCCAGCAGCTGTCCGCAGAGGCGGGCGGCATAGACCTGCCGGTCGCGGACGGGCAGATAGCCTATGATCGCGATGTCCCGGGAAAAATAAAGGCTGGAAATGACCTGGAACAGGCCGAAGACAAGCGATATCAGCATGCCGGCAAAGGTCAGGAACTTCAGCAGCAGCTGAGGATTGCCGAGGGGCTGGAGGATATCCATCGCCTTGATCTCAAAGAAGATCAGGTAAGCGCCGATGATGCCGACCAGAAAAAGCAGCAGGAGAGCACGGGAAACCTTGCGGTCTTTTTTCTGCTTCGTTCCCGCGCTGACGTTCATGGAGGTTTTCCATTGGCTGAATTCCAGCCGCATCAGAGCCAGAAACTGTGTCATGCTTCCTCACCCTCCGATTCGGCGTCCGTCAGCTCCAGGAAGATCTGCTCCAGGGAATCGGCGTGCTCGGCGCTCTTGAGCTGCTCCAGCGTTCCCTGGGCGATCAGCTTGCCCTGATTGATGACGGCGATCTTTTCACAGAGCTTTTCCGCGACTTCCAGCACGTGCGTGGAGAAAAAGACGGTCTTTCCGCTGTCGCACTGACGCTTCATTTCTTCCTTCAGAATGAACGCGGCTTTGGGATCCAGGCCCATCATGGGCTCATCCATGACCCAAATGTCGGGGTCGTGGATCAGCGCGCCGATGGTCGCGAGCTTCTGCCGCATGCCTTTGGAGTAGCTGGCGACACGGTTGCCCACCGCGTCGGTCAGTTCAAACAGGCTGAGGTATTTATCCATGCGCGCCTTGCGGTCCGCGGCGGATACGCCGTACATGTCGGCCAGGAAATTCAGGTATTCCAGGCCGGAAAGCCGGTCAAACACGTCCGCGCCGTCCGGAACGAAACCGATCTTTTTCTTGGCAGCGATCTGGTCGGCGGTCACATCGATCCCGTCCACCAGCACCCGTCCCGCGGTGGGGGTCAGCGTACCGGTCAGCATACGGATCGTGGTGGTTTTCCCTGCGCCGTTCGGGCCGATGAAGCCGAAGAGCTCTCCGGTCTCCACCCTGAAGCTGATATCGTCCACGGCTCTTTTGCCGGATTTGCCGTATTCCTTGGAAACATTGATAAATTCGATCATGTACATGACTCCTTTCACACCCAAATCCAGTCCATTGTACTCCAAAGCGGGCGGGAAGACAAGCAGATGCGTTCTGTTCCGCGCGCCGGAGACCGGAAGCTGTTGAAGAAAAACGTTCCGGGTGATAAAATAGAACAAAATCGAATCCGAGGAGGATGACCCCTATGGAAAGACCCAATGCATGGAAAAGCTATGGTAAAAAACAGCTGAATGAAGTGGAAAAGGAAGCCGGGGATTACCGCGGTTTTATCAGTGACTGCAAAACCGAGCGCGAATGCGCGGCGGAGATCGTTTCCCGGCTGGAGGCGGCAGGGTACCGGGAGCTGGAGCAGGCGGTGAAGGACGGAAAAAAACTGAAGGCAGGGGACAAGGTTTATCTCTGCCGGATGGGAAAAGCCGTGCTTTCCTTCCTGATCGGAAAGCAGCCGCTGGAAAAAGGCATGAACATCGTTGGAGCGCATATCGACTCTCCGCGCCTGGACATCAAGCAGAACCCGCTTTATGAGGATGCGGATTTCGCCTACGCGGACACCCATTATTACGGCGGGATCAAAAAGTATCAGTGGGTTGCCCGGGAGCTTGCGCTGCACGGGGTCGTTGTGAAGAAGGACGGGACGTCCGTCCCGGTCGTGATCGGTGAGGATGAAGCAGATCCGGTGGTCGGCATCAGCGATCTCCTGATCCATCTGGCCCAGGACCAGATGGGCAAAAAGCTCTCCGAGGGAGTTACGGGCGAGGATCTGGACATCATTCTGGCCGGCCGTCCGCTGGAGGGCGCGGAGAAGGAACCCGTAAAGGCGATGCTGCTGAGCATCCTGAAGGAGAAGTACGGTCTGGAGGAGGAGGATTTCCTTTCCGCCGAGATCGAAGCGGTGCCTGCTGGAAAGGCCCGCGATTTCGGTCTGGACCGCAGCATGATCCTCGGCTACGGACATGATGACCGCGTATGTGCCTTCGCGGAGCTGAAGGCGGTACTGGGCTTGAAAAAGATCCCCGATTATACCTGCTGCTGCATGTTCGTGGACAAGGAAGAGATCGGAAGCGTCGGTGCGACCGGCATGAGAGCCAACTATCTGGAGAACGCCGTGGCGGAGCTGACAGCGCTTGAGGGTGAATACAGCGAGCTGAAGGTCCGGCGTGCGCTGCAGAACAGCCGGATGCTTTCCTGCGACGTCAGCGCGGGCTACGATCCGCTGTACGCTTCCGCTTTTGAAAAGAAAAACGCGGCTTATCTGGGCCGTGGTGTCTGTTACAACAAGTTTACCGGCTCCCGCGGCAAGAGCGGTTCCAATGACGCCAATGCCGAATACATGGGAAAGATCCGAAAGATCATGGACGGCAACGGGATCGCCTGGCAGACGGCTGAGCTGGGCAAGGTGGACGTCGGAGGAGGCGGGACCATCGCCTATATATGCGCCCTGTACGGGATGGAGGTCGTGGACAGCGGAGTGGCCGTGCTGAGCATGCACGCTCCGATGGAGATCATTTCCAAGGCCGATCTGTATGAGGCTGTAAAGGCCTACAGAGCTTTTATGGCGGAAGCCTGATTCTGTTGATTTTGCTTGACGAAACAGGGCCTGAGTTTTATAATTCATTCATCTGTGTTTCAAAAGGAGGAAACGATCACCATGAAATCCAACAAAAAGCGCGGCAGCAAGACGGGCTCCATTGTCGCGCTGTGTGTTGTGCTGGCGCTCACCGTTTTGCTGGGCGTTCTCGGCGCGACCGGGTTCAGTGTGCCGCCCCGCGGGCTGTATAAGCTGCTGCCCTGGCTGCCCACGACTGATTCATCCGCCTGGCCGGAGTCCCTGGCTCTGGGCCTGGACCTGCGCGGCGGTATGTATGTGGAATACTCCGCCAAGGCGCCGGAAGGGACGGAAGCCAGCTTTGAAGAGCTGAGAAACGGTACGAAGCAGATCATCCAGCAGCGCCTGACCGATAAAGGATATACCGAAGCCACTGTGCAGGATATCGGCACGGACGGCATCCGCGTGGAGATTCCGGACGTACAGGACGATACGGTTCTGGACCTGATCGGTGCCGCCGCGAAGCTGGAGTTTAAGGATCCGAACGGGGAAACCTTCATGACCGGCGATATGGTCAAGACGGCAACCTATTTCTACGATCAGGGCGACCATCAGGTAGCCTTTACGCTGACGGAGCAGGGCACACAGCTCTTTGCCGATATGACCAGCAAGAACATCGGCCGCCGGATCGCCATTTATCTGGACGGGGAAGAGCTGATCTCCCCCACCGTGCAGTCTGCCATTGTCCAGGGCAGCGGCGTGATCAACGGCATGGGCTCCAAGGAGCGCGCGACGACCATCGCTGCCAAGATCCAGTCCGGCGCCCTGCCGCTGGAGCTGACGCAGCAGAAGGTGGATAAGGTATCCGCCACGCTGGGCCGCGATGCGCTTTCCAGCTCCGTGCTGGCTGCCATCATCGGCATTCTGCTGGTGATGCTCCTGATGATCCTGCGTTACCGCCTGAACGGCGTCATCGCCAGTTGGGCGCTTTGCATCTATACCATCCTCCTGTTCCTGCTGATCGCGCTGTTCCGCGTACAGCTCACGCTGCCCGGCCTGGCCGGCGTGGTGCTGGGCATCGGCATGGCGGTGGATGCCAACGTGATCATCTTTGAGCGCTTCAATGAAGAGGTCCGCAAAGGCCGTACTGTAAAGGCTGCCGTGCGCACCGGCTTCAAAAACGCCATGAGCGCGATCCTGGACTCCAACGTCACAACGCTGATCGCCGCGATCGTGCTGCTGATCTTCGGCACCGGCTCCATTCAGGGCTTTGCCCGGACACTGCTGCTCGGCGTGCTGGTTTCCATGTTCTCCGCGATTATGGTGACCCGCTTCCTGATGAACCGCTTTGTCAATGCCGGCGCGGTCAAGGCGGGCATGTATACCAGAGTGAAGGCGGAAGAGGAGGTTGAGGCGTAATGACAGTCAAGAATCATTCCAAAATCTGCCTGATCATTTCCGCAGCTATCATGGTGATCGCTCTGATCATGACCCTGACCGGAAACGGCATCAATATGGGTATTGATTTCGAGGGCGGCCTGTCCATGGAATACAATCTGAAGGCTGCCGGTGTCAAAGGAGACATCGAAGCCATTCTGGGAGACCTGGGCGTAACCAGTACGGTGACTTATCAGGGTGCCAATGAGGATCAGGCGATCATCCGGATCAAGGATGTCATGCAGGATGATATTCAGAAGATGCAGGCTGATTTCGAAACTGCCCTGAAGGAAAAGTATCCTGACGCGGAGTCCGTCGGCGACGTGAATTACGTCGGCCCCGTAGCAGGCGCCACCCTGGTGAAGAACGCGATCGTCTCAGTTCTGCTGGCAGCGGGCCTGATGCTGATCTACATTGCGATCCGCTTTGACTTCAACAGCGGCGTTGCCGCCGTGTTCGGACTGCTGCACGATGTGCTGATCATGCTGAGCTTCATGGTGATCTTCCGGAGCTTCATTCAGATGAACAGCCCCTTCATTGCCGCGGCGCTGACCATCGTCGGCTATTCCATCAACAATACGATCGTGATCTTTGACCGGATCCGTGAGAATGCCCGCCGGATGCCTTCCGCTCCGCGCGAGGAAGTGACCAATATCTCGATCAAAGAGAGCCTGGGACGTACGATCTGCACCACTGCTACCACGCTGATCACCATTGTGGCCCTGTGCATTCTGGGCGTTGCCAGCATTCGCGAATTCGCGCTTCCGATCATCATCGGCATTCTTTCCGGCGTGTACAGCGCCAATATGATCAACGGTTATGTCTGGGCTTTCCTGGAGGAAAAGCGCCGCGGCCGTAAAAAAGCCAAAGCGTAAGAAACAGAACGATTCCGTAAGGGGCTGCCTGAACGCAGCCCCTTACGCGTTTTCATGAGGAATATATGACAGAATTCAGAAAACGCCTCGAAGGGGAGAGAGAGCCGATAGAGGGTCTGCCTCCGTGGATGAGCGAACTGCTGCAGACCAGGGGTATCGATACGGCGGAAAAGGCGGAACACTTTCTGCATCCGTCCCTCTCCGACCTGCATGACCCGATGCTGATGCAGGGGATGGACCGCGCTCTGGAACTGATCCGGGCCGCGGTTGCCGGCGGTGAGAAGATCCTGATCTACGGGGATTATGACGTGGACGGGATCAGCGCGTGCACGGTGCTGCTCGAAACGCTGAAGGAGGTGGGGGCGGATGCTTCCTTCCGGATCCCCGCCCGGCACACGGAAGGCTACGGCCTGAACGCGGATGCTGTCCGGGCGATCGGGGCGGAGGGCTGCGGACTGCTGATCACGGTGGACTGCGGCATATCCAACCATGAGGAGGTCGCGTTGGCCAGGAAGCTCGGCATGAAGGTGATCGTGACAGATCATCATGAGCTGCCCGAGACGCTGCCGAAGGCGGACGCCGTGCTGGATCCGCTTCTGGGCGATTATCCGTTCCGGCATCTGTGCGGCGCGGGCGTTGCGCTGAAAATCTGTCAGGCGCTGCAGGGACCGGAAGGCGTGGAAAAACGCCTGGAAGTGGCGGCGCTGGCGACGGTAGCGGATATCGTACCGCTGACGGGCGAAAACCGCGTGATCGTGCGGGAAGGCATGCTGCGGATGGCGCACACCGCCAGGCCGGGACTGCGGGCGCTGATGGAAACGGCCGGAGTGACGCCGCCGGTCAGGGCGGATCAGATCGCGTACCGGCTCGGGCCGCGTCTGAACGCGGCGGGGCGGCTGGAGGACGCAGCACAGGGCGTGCGCCTGCTGATGACGCGGGATGAAACGGAAGCCCGGGAGATCGCGGAGCATCTGGAGGATAACAACCGCCGGAGACAGGAAACAGAGCGGGGGATCGTTGCGGAGGCGCTGAAGCTGTTCCCGGAGCAGACGGATCTGAAACGGGAACGGGTGATCATCCTGGAGGGAGAAGGCTGGAACAGCGGACTGATCGGCCTGGCGGCCGGCAGGCTCTGCGAAAGGTTTCACCATCCGACGGTCGTACTGAGTCGGCAGGGGGATAACGCGGTCGGCAGCTGCCGGTCCGTGGAGGGAGTCAATATCTGGAAAATGCTGTCGCTCTGCAGTGATCTGTTTATCCGGTTCGGCGGGCATGAGCAGGCAGCCGGTCTGACGATTCCCGTACGGAATATTCCCGAATTCCGATGCAGGCTGAACCGGATCGTGCAGGAAAACTGCGATGACGGCTGCCTGATCCCGGTGGAAGAATATGACAGCGTGCTGCCGCTGGATGAAGCAACGCAGGAAACCGTACGGTGTCTGGAAGCGCTGGAACCTACGGGCTGCGGGAATCCGGAGCCCCGCTTCCTCCTGAGGGACGCTTTTGTACAGGAAATGCACCGGGTGGGGAAGGACCGCTCCCATCTGAAGATGGCGCTGGCGGACAGGAACGCGGTGCGCGATGCGATCGCCTTTGGCCTGGGCGAGGAAGCGGACAGGATCCCGGACAGGGTGGACGTGATCTACCGGCCGGAGTTGAACGAATACAACGGCAGGACGACGGTGCAGATGCGGATCAGCGCCGTACGGCCCGCTGAAAAACCGGAAGACGGAGAAGAGAAGCAGACGCGATTCCTTCGGATTTTGCAGGAAATGAGCCGGATTTCGGCGAAAAGAATGCAAAACAGGGAGGGTTTGCCGTCCCTGAAGCCGGAATACCTGCTCAAGGAGAGAGCGGACGCGCTGCAGGTAACGGATGAGGCGCTGCGGGAGATCTATAAAAGCTGGCTGGTCCGCCCGGCGTATTCTTCCCTCCGGGAGCTCTGCGAACTGGCAGGGGTCTCCGGTGAGCAGGCACTGACGGCGCTGACGGCATTCCGTGAAACGGGACTGATGACCTGGCGGTACGAGCCGTTCGAGGCGCGGCTGGTGCTGCCGGCCCGAAAGTGCAGTATGAATGACAGCCCGCTGATCCGGTATCTCCGGGAGAATGCGGGACATGACGGGAAATGATCGGAAAGGAGGGGCGGCCAAATGAGTTTCGCGTCCTATGAAGCGATGCCGCTGGGCACTATGCTCGCGAGGATTCAGAAATACTATCCGGGTGACGGCTACAAGGCGGTGGAACAGGCCTGGCTTTTTGCCGAAGAGGCACACAGGGGCCAGGTACGCAAAAGCGGCGAGCCCTACTTTATCCATCCCTGCTTCGTGGCAAGCATTCTGACGGACCTCATGCTGGATCCGCCGACGATCGCCGCGGGCCTCCTGCACGACACGGTGGAGGACTGCGAAAACATATCCCTTGAAACAATCGAGGACCGGTTCGGCCATGAGGTGGCCGAGCTGGTCGACGGCGTAACAAAGCTGAATAAGCTGGATTTTGCGGACCGGGAGGAGGCGCAGGCGGAAAGCGTGCGCAAGATGATCCTGGCCATGAGCAAGGATATCCGGGTGGTCATGATCAAGCTGGCGGACCGGCTGCACAATATGTATACGCTGCGCTACCAGTCACCGGAACGCCGGGCGGCCATTGCGAGGGAAACGCTGGACATTTATGCCCCGTTGGCCCACCGGCTCGGCGTGTACGCCCTGAAGCAGGATCTGGAGGACCTGAGCCTCAAGTATATCGATCCTGACGGATACAACCGGATCGTTCATCTTGTCGGTATGAAGCGGGCGGAACGGGAGGAAAATATCCGCCTGGTGATCGATGAGCTGTCCGCCAAGCTGGATGAGAACCATATCCATTTTGATATTGACGGCCGGTCCAAGCACTTTTATTCCATATACCGCAAGATGGTCCTGCAGAACAAAACCTTTGATCAGATCTATGACCTGATCGCGATCCGGGTCATCGTGGATACGGTGCCGGACTGCTATACGGTGCTGGGGATCGTACATACCCTGTGGAACCAGGTCCCCGGGCGGTTCAAGGACTATATTTCCGTGCCGAAAGCAAACATGTATCAGTCGCTGCATACCACGGTCATGGGAGGCAGAAAAATGCCTTTCCCCTTTGAGGTGCAGATCCGGACGTGGGAAATGCACCGTATCGCGGAGTACGGCATCGCGGCGCACTGGCGCTATAAGGAAGGCACAAACAAGGGAAGCGAGCTGGACAGCAAGCTGACCTGGGTCCGCCAGATCCTTGATTGGCAGAGTGAAACACGGGACAGCAGGGAATTTATTGATACGCTCAAGACGGATCTGTTTTCCGAAGAGGTCTTTCTTTTCACCCCGAAGGGCGACGTTATATCCATGCCCAAGGGCGCTACACCGCTGGACTTTGCTTACAGGATCCATTCAGCTGTCGGAAACAAGTGCGTCGGCGCCAAGGTGAACGGAAAGATCGTTCCGCTGGATACGGAGCTGGAAACGGGCGACAGGATCGAGATCATGACATCCGCGTCCAGCAAGGGCCCGAGCAGCGACTGGCTTCGTATCTGCAAGACGCCGCAGGCAAAGGCCAAGATCCGGCAGTACCTGAAAAAGGAGCTGCGCTCGGAGAACCTGGTCCTCGGCCACGACATGATCGAGCATGAGTGCGCCAGACGCGGCGTGAGAATGAGCGATGTGGTCAAACCGGAATACTATGAATCCATGCTGAAGAAGTACGGTTTCGCGGAGTTTGACGATATCTGCTGCGCGGTCGGTTACGGCGGGATCGCTGCGGTGTATGTGGTCACGCGCCTGATCGAAGAACAGAGAGGACAGGAAGCGTCCGCGGTTCCGGAAGTGACGGATATTCCGGACGCGATCGATGAACAGCAGCTGAATCAGCGGCGCGCCAATCACGGAATCGTGATGACGGGAAGCGAGGACCTGGATATTCCGATCCGCTTTGCAAAATGCTGTTCCCCGGTGCCCGGGGATGATATTGTCGGATACATTACCCGCGGACGCGGCGTGACGATCCACAAGGCGGAATGCCCGAACGCCATAAACGGCGAAGCGGAGCGCAGGATCCCCGTGGAATGGGCCGGAAACGGCGAAGGAACGTTCTTCGCGACAATCAAGGTAGTTGCCTATGACCGGTCCAATATTTTCAGCGAGCTCCTGACCATGGTGGCGGGACTGAATGTGACCGTCAAGGCTGCGAACGGACAGTCCGACGATAAAACCGGCACGTCCAATATCCGCCTGACGCTGGAGGTCCGCTCAAGGGAGCAGGTGGACAAGGTGATCGCGGCGCTGCGGCGCAAGGCGGACGTCATGGACGTGTATCGGGTAACGGGCTGAGCAAAGGGGAGAACGGAAAGATGCGGTGTGTGGTCCAGAGGGTGACGGAAAGCCGGGTAGAGGTAAACGGGGAGACCGTCGGGGAAATCGGGAACGGGATCATGGCGTTGATCGGCGTTTCCTCGGAAGATACGGAAAAGGATCTGAAATATATCGCGGACAAGGTGATGAACCTGCGGATCTTCGATGACGAAACCGGCGTTATGAACCGCTCCGTGCTGGATATCGGAGGCAGCATTCTGGCCGTCAGCCAGTTTACCCTGTACGGAGACGCGCGCGGCGGGCGCAGGCCCAGCTATATCCGCGCCGCAAAGCCGGAGCCGGCGAACGAAATGTATGAGAAGCTGGTCGGGATCTGGCGGAACGAAGGAATTCACGTGGAAACAGGGCGGTTCCGCACCGAGATGAAGGTGCAACTGGTCAACGACGGTCCGGTAACCATTCTGCTGGATTCCGGGAAAAGCTTCTGAAAGAGAAAGAAAGATGGACATTCAGACACTGACGGTCGGCATGATCGGAACCAACTGCTATATCCTGAGCAATGAGAATGCCCGGGAATGCGCGGTCATTGATCCGGGTGACGAAGCGGACAGGATCCGGCGGGCAGCCGGCGGGAAACGGATCGCGGCGATCCTGCTGACGCACGGGCATTTTGACCATATAGGCGCGGTGGACGCATTGCGGGAAGAAGGGACACGGGTCCTGATCCATCCGCTGGACGCGCCGATGCTCGGGAATGCCGAACTCAATGCCAGCAGAGGCCTGATCGGCCGGGATATAAAGGTTTCGGCTGCCGCGGAACCGGTCAGGGAAGGGGACCGGCTGATGCTGGCCGGTATTTCCTTTGAGGTGCTGCACACACCGGGGCATACCCCCGGAGGGGTATGCTATCTGACGGGAGAACACCTGTTTACCGGGGATACTCTTTTTGAACACGGATGGGGAAGGACGGACCTTCCCGGGGGCAGCTGGAGCGATATCATGCGGTCGCTGCGGAGACTGCTCCCCCTGGCCAAAAAATACGCGATCCACCCGGGGCATGAGGCATAACGGTATGACGGAGCTGAATTCTTACCTGCAGACGATCCGGCCGGAGCTGATGAGTACAGCCCGGCTTTTTGACATTCCGGACAGGGACTGGGAGGAGCCGTGCCGCTTTTCCCTGTGCGCCCGGGAGGAAAACGGACGGTACCGGATCTCCTGGACCGACGGCGGCGTGATGGCGGAAGGGGAAACAGAGATCCCGCGGGAAAGCGACCCCCGGCTGCAGGAACTGCACCGGAAAAGGGCGGCCAGACGCCTCTGCAAGCAGATCCTGTACGATCTTTGCCGGAAAATAACGGGTCTGCACCCGGCGTGGGGCAGCCTGACAGGCGTACGCCCGACGCATCTTATGCTGGAGGCGCTGGCCGGGGGAATGACGCCGGAGGCGGCGGTGGAACACCTGGTCAGGGATTTTGACGTGACGCGTGAAAAGGCGGAGCTTCTTTCCGAAATCGCGGCGGTCCAGAGGAAAATGCCCGCTCCCGGCGACATGTGGGCGGACGTATATATCGGGATCCCCTTCTGTACTACGCGCTGCGCCTACTGCTCCTTCTCCTCCGGTGAGATCGGGGACGGGACGCTGGTGGAGCCGTATATGGAGGCGTTGGAGAAGGAAATGCGTGCCGGAGCGGAGCTGCTCCGGGATGCCGGAAAAACGCTGCGGGCGGTCTATGTGGGCGGAGGAACGCCGACCGCGCTTCCGCAAAGTGCGCTGGAAAGGCTGCTTGGCCTGATGAAGGAAATATTTCCGGGCGCCGCGGAGTATACCGTGGAGGCCGGCAGGCCGGATACGCTGACGGCCGGGAAACTGCATGCCATCCGTCTGTCCGGCGTACACCGTATATCCATCAATCCCCAGACCATGAATGACCGGACGCTGGAAGTGATCGGGCGGGGACATACCGCGCAGCAGATCCGGGACGCGTACGCGATGGCGCGGGAGGAAGGCATATCCCATATCAATATGGACGTGATCGCCGGCCTGCCCGGAGAAGGCCTGCCGGAATTCATGCATACCATGGAGGAGGCGCAGCGCCTGCATCCGGAAAGCCTGACCGTGCATACGCTGGCGATCAAGCGCTCCTCCCGGATGAAGCTGGAAAACGCCCCGCTGCCGGACGGGGGCATGACCTCCGACATGGTCCGGACGGGCAGGGAAACGGCAAGGAAAATGAATATGCGCCCTTATTATCTCTATAAACAGAAATATATGGCGGGCAACCAGGAAAATACAGGGTATGCCCTTCCCGGCCATGAATGTCTGTATAATGTGGATATTATGGAGGAAACCTCGCATATTCTGGCCTTTGGCGCCGGGGGAATATCCAAGCGGATCTTTCCGGAGGAGGGGCATATAGAAAGAGCGCCCAATGTTTACAACATTGAGCAGTATATCTGCCGGACCGGGGAAATGATCGCGCGGAAAAAGGCGCTGTTTGCGGAGAAGTGACGGTGTATCAGGAAAGATACATGCCCGGGAAAAGCATATTGACGGCCAGCGGAGCGGCGTGGAAGCTGTTCATCAGCTGCTGCTGGGGAATGCTCCGGCTCACGATCCGGGTGGTAACGCGGGTCACGCCTTCTGCAGCCATGATAGCCATGGTGCGGTGCAGCAGGGACTTGGCCATGTTCTGGCGGCGGTTCTGTCCGTCGATATAGATGGCGACCAGCTCCGCGTCGCTGCCCTGCCCGGCCATGACGGCTTCTCCGATCAGGACGGCGTTGCGGTACAGCCCCAACGTAATGAAATGCGGCATATGCATCAGCATGGTCAGATAATTCCGGTCAACAAAGGTGATCTCATTCATCTGCAGGCGGTACAGCAGGCCGTCCTGCTCCTCCCAGGTGTTAAGGGGCGTCGGCGCGACTGTACAGCTCATGGGAATACGGCCGTCTCCGAAAGGGATCTGGAGCTGGAGCAGGGTATCCGCGTCGTTGCAGTCGAAACCGTTATGAAGATAGAAATCCTTCATCTGCGTATCGGACGGGTCCAGACTGGTATAGAGACGGGCGCGGAGCAGGGGGTTTACATTCTGCAGCACGCGGGCCCGAGCGACCAGCGCGCCGAAAAGCAGATAGCGGGAGGAAGGGTCGCCCTCCAGGGAAAAATACATATTGACAGGGCAGTCGGGATACAGTCCCGGCTGCAACTGATACATGATGTAACCGTAACCGGTCTGTGTTCCGAGATCGTCGATCGCATAGAACACGTCCTCGGGGTTCAGATTGTTGACCGGCTGCTGGGGATGAATGATGGTCATGGAGGACTTCCTTTCCTGCTGAGCGCTCCTTCAGGGTATACGATATTATAGTGTCTTTGACAGGGAATGTCAAAACAGATCGGACAGGGCGCCGGTACGGGCCGGAGGGGCAGGTCCCGCGCTACTTGCCAATTTAACGGATTACTGATAAAATAAATGTGCTTTTTCCCTGAAGGGAAAAGCATCAGGCATTCTTGAAGGAGGCTTTCTGCATGGCACAGAATCCTGTGTTTACCATTACGATGAACGACGGCCGCAAAATGAAGGGTGAGCTTTATCCCGAAACGGCGCCCCAGTCAGTCGGCAATTTCGTGGCGCTTGCTAACAGCGGCTTTTATGACGGACTGATCTTTCACCGCGTGATCCCGGGGTTCATGATCCAGGGCGGGGATCCGAAAGGCATGGGCTACGGCGGGCCGGGCTACTGCATCAAAGGTGAATTTGCCGCGAACGGCGTGGACAATCCCGTCAGGCATACATACGGCGTGCTGAGCATGGCACGCAGCATGATGCCGGATTCCGCGGGCAGCCAGTTTTTCATCATGACGAGCGACAGCCCGCATCTGGACGGACAGTATGCAGCATTCGGGAAAGTGCTGGAGGGGATGGATGTGGCGGAGGATATTGTGAATACCCCCCGGGACGCTTCAGACAAGCCCAGGACC
This sequence comes from Clostridia bacterium, assembly GCA_017509255.1. Taxonomy (GTDB): domain Bacteria; phylum Bacillota; class Clostridia; order Christensenellales; family Aristaeellaceae; genus Aristaeella. The sequence goes on from JAFWQA010000010.1 coordinate 53,113, forward strand.
CCGCAGGTCATGGCGACCGTCCGGGTGGACACCTTCGGAGAGGTATATCCTTTCGAACAGATCTGAGAAAAGAACAGTTCAGCGCAGGAGGGAGAAACCCCTTCGGCGCTGTTTTTTCAAATGAAGGGATACCGGAGACAGGAGAGAGAATATGGCGGAGAAACAACCGATTACAGTTCGCGTGGCCGGAAGATCCTATACGCTGGTATCCTCCGACCCGCCGGAGCATGTGCTGCGCGTGGCGGAGCATGTGGACAGAAGGCTGAACGAGATGGAGGCGGCTACCGGGCTGCCGTCCGTACAGGCTATGGCGCTGACCTGCTTCAATCTGGCGGATGAGCTGCTGAAGGCGAAAGACGAATGTACGGAACTCAGGCGCCGTATGCTGGAGATGCAGGAACGTCAGACGGAGAAATAAAGAGGGAAAACGGATGGAAATACTTGCTCCGGCCGGAAACCGGGAATCACTGGAAAGGGCTTATGCTGCGGGCGCGGATGCCGTATATCTCGGCTATTCCGCTTTCAGCGCCAGAGCCGGTGCCGGAAACTTCAACCGGGAGGAACTGGAGGATGCCATCCGTTTTGCGCATCTGCGGCATATGCGGGTTTACGTGACCGTCAACACGCTGATCAAGGACGGGGAACTGGAAGAGGTCTTTGATGTGCTCCGGCTGCTGGCCGGCCTGAAAGCGGACGGTGTGCTGGTACAGGACGCGGGGGTGCTGAGGCTGGCAAGGAAATATTTTCCGGGCCTGCCTGTCCACGCGAGTACGCAGATGGCCATTCACAACGCGACGGGCGTGCGCTGGTGCGCGGATATGGGTATGAAGCGCGCGGTGCTGGCGAGAGAGTGCTCCCTGGAGGAGATCCGGTCCTGCGCGGAAGCCGGGGCGGAGGCGGAGGTTTTTGCCCACGGCGCGCAGTGCGTGGCGGTCAGCGGACTCTGCCTGTTTTCCAGTATGGTCGGGGAGCGGAGCGGAAACAGGGGACGGTGCGCTCAGCCCTGCAGACAGAACTATCGCTATAACGACGTGGAAGGCGCATGGCTGAGCCCGCGGGACGTCTGCCTCCGGGACGAGCTTCCCGCGCTGAAGCGGGCCGGCGTGGCCAGCCTGAAGATCGAGGGGCGTCTGAAACGGCCGGAATATGTTGCGGTCGTGACCGACAGCTACAGGCGCGCGGAGGACGCATTGGAAAGCGGATGCTTTCTTCCGGCGAAAGAAACGGAAAAGGAAGCTCTCCGGCAGATCTTTAACCGCGGCGGCTTCATGAAGGGCTATGCCATGGGCTGTGAGGACGCAGGCGTGATCCTTCCTGAAAGTGTGAATCATCAGGGGATCGAGATCGGCCGTGTGGAGGCGGCAGCCGGCGGTATGGCCCGTGTACGGGTAAAAAAAGAGCTGCACAACGGCGACGGGATCCGTTTCCGCAGCGCGGGGCATGAAGCGGATATGACGTATTCCGGCCGTGATACGGAGAAAGGCGGGATCGCGGTCGTCCGCCTCCGGGAGGGAATCCGGGTCCGGGAGGGAGATGCCGTTTTCCGGCTGACGGACGCGGCTCAGCTGGCTGCCGCGCAGGCGATGCAGGCAAAAAGGATCCCGGTGGAAATGGAGCTTTTCGCCCGGCCGGGGAAGCCGATGGAGCTGACGGTCACGGACGGGGAATGTACGGTCTGCGCGGCCGGAAACGCGCCCGAAAAGGCGATCAACAGGGAAACGACGCCGGAGGAACTGGAAAAAAGCTTGCGAAAGACCGGCGGGACTGTTTTTGAGGCGGAAAAGATCAGGATCGAAACAGGCGGAGCGTTCGTGCAGGCGTCCGCGGTCAACGCGCTGAGAAGGGAAGCGCTGGACGGGCTGGGAATGCGGCGGATCAGCGCCTTTGAAAAAGCCGGGAAGGAAAGCCCGGCGGCCGGTTTTGAACGGAGCTGCCTGCCGGAGAAACTGCTTCCCCTGACGGTGAAGGTCAGAACGGCGGAGCAGGCGGACGCGGTCCGGGGGGACGGCGTGCGCGTACTGTTTTCTCCGGAGGATTACCGTCCGGAAGCCCTGAAAACGCTTTTGAAGAGCATGAGAAAAGGGGACTGGCTCTGCCTGCCGGAGGTCTGTGAGGAAAACACGCTTGAGATGCTTTGGCGCCTGACCGGAGAATACGCGAACTTTTTGGGCGGCGCGGTGCTGGGCAGCATCGGCCAGCTCGGACGGAAATGGCCGGTCCCCGTTGCGGCGGGGAGCGGGATCCCCGTGATGAACCGGGAAGCTGCAGCGCTTCTTTTTGAACAGGGCTGTGAATTCGTGACAGCCAGCCCGGAACTGACGGGAAAAGAGCTGGAGACGCTGCTCCGCGGCTGCCCGGGGATCGTTGTCAGCGTTTACGGGCGGACACAGCTCATGCTGCTGCATCACTGCCCTGCCAGAACGTCGCTGGGCCTGGAAAAAGGACACGCGGGATGTGACATGTGCTCCGATCCCGAGGAGAAGCGCGCGCTGCGGGGACATTGTCTGGAAGACAGGCGGGGGTACCGGTACCCGCTGCTCCGACTGCGTCTGCCGGAGGGCTGTCTGGTCCGGCTGATGAATGCCGCGCCGACGGACCTGATGGATAAAAAGGCACCGGAGAACCGGTTGCTGGAGCTGACGGACGAGGGCACGGAGGAGGCAGCGGAGCTGCTGATGTGCGCACGGACCCGCAGAAGAGCGGGAAGGGCGGAAGGAAACACAACAAGGGGCCACTGGAACAGGCCTGTGGATTGATACGGAGAAGGAATATGACGGACAGAACATTGAGGATCCTGGAGTTTACCAGGATCCGGGAAATGCTCGCAGAGAATGCGCTGACGGAGAACGGAGCGGAAAAATGCCGGTCCCTGGTGCCGTTTTCCACGCTGTGGGAAGCGGAAAAAGCCCAGAGGGAAACGGAGGAGGCCGCGGTGATCCTTCAGTATGTCGGCGGGAATCCGCTGACTGCCTTTCCGGACGCGAGGGGGGCGCTGACGGTCTGCGAAAAGGGCGGTACGCTGAGCGCGGGCCTGCTCCTTTCCGTGGCAAGCCTGCTGCGCGCCTCACGGGCCGCCAGGGACACGCTGATCACGGACCGGGAGAATACGCCGCTGCTCCGTGAAAGGGCAGAGCGCCTGACGGAAGCGAAAAACCTGGAAAGGGACATTACGGACGCGATCCTCACGGAGGACGAGATCGCTGACCGCGCGTCTTCCGAACTGATGAATATCCGCCGCCATCTGCGCGGGGCGCAGGACAGAATCAAGGAGAAGCTGAATCAGATGATCCGGTCCTCCTCCATGCAGAAATACCTGCAGGAAGCGATCATTACCGTCAGGAACGACCGGTACGTGGTGCCTGTGCGCGCGGAATACCGCGCCCAGGTGCCGGGACTGGTGCATGATCAGAGTGCTTCCGGCGCGACACTGTTCATAGAGCCGATGGCGGCTGTGGAAATGGGAAATGAGATCCGGGAATGGGAGATCAGGGAAGCCCGGGAAATCGAAAGGATCCTGGCGGCGCTGAGCGCGGAAGTGGCGCCGTTTGCGCCGTCCCTCCGGGAAACGGTGGAGATCCTGGCGGATCTGGATTTTATTTTTGCCAAGGGCATGCTCAGCCGCCGGCTGCAGTGCGTAAGCCCGAAAATGAACGAAGAGGGCTTCCTGCATATTATCCGGGGCCGGCATCCGCTGATCGATCCGGACAAGGTGGTGCCGACGGATATCTGGCTGGGCAGGGAGTTTACCACGCTGGTGGTGACCGGTCCGAATACCGGCGGGAAGACGGTCACGCTGAAGACGGTGGGACTCTTCACACTGATGGCTCAGGCGGGTCTGCAGGTCCCTGCGGAGCTGGGGACCGAGCTGGCGGTGTTTGAACAGGTCTGGGCGGATATCGGGGACGAGCAGAGCATTGAGCAGAGCCTGAGCACTTTCAGCGGCCATATGACGAATATTGTGACCATCATGCGTGAGGTGACGCCCCGCGATCTGGTGCTGTTTGACGAGCTGGGCGCGGGAACGGATCCGACGGAGGGCGCGGCGCTGGCCCAGAGTATTCTGACAAGGCTGCTGCATATCCGCGTCAGGACGCTGGCAACGACACATTACAGCGAACTCAAGGTTTTTGCCCTGACCACGGAAGGGGTGGAGAACGCCAGCGTGGAGTTCGATGTGGAAACGCTCCGGCCGACCTACCGGCTGAGTATCGGCGTGCCTGGAAAGAGCAACGCCTTTGAGATCAGCCGCAGGCTCGGACTTCCGGAAAATCTGATCGAAGGAGCCAGAAAGCTGCTGAGCAGCGACGAAGTCCGCTTTGAGGACGTGATCGCCAATGCGGAATACCACCGGCAGGTCGCGGAGCGGGAACGGCAGATCGCGCAGGAAGCCAGCCGTGAAACGATCCGACTGAGGGACGAGGCGGAGAAGCTCCGCCGGGAGATGGAAGAAAAGCGGGAAAAAAGCCTCCGCAAGGCACGGGAGGAAGCCAAGAGGATCCTTCAGGACGCGCAGCGTGAGAGCGAAAGCATTATCAGCGAACTGAAACGGATGAAGAAGGAGGCCGGTACGGGGGGCGATATCAGCACGCTCCGGAAACGGCTGGAGAACGGCATTGACGCAGCCAGCGAAGGGCTTCGCCGGGAGGAAGCCGCGGACGACGGGGGCGCGCCGGAAACCGTGAAACCGGGGGACACCGTACGGATCCTTTCGCTGGGTACTGAGGGAACGGTCCTTTCGGCTCCGAATGAGAAGGGCGAGGTCCAGCTGGCATCCGGCAGCATGAAATTCAAAGCGAGGCTGTCGGATCTGCGGCTGAAGAAAGAGAACCCCGGGGCCGGCGCGAAGAGCTCCGTGAAGGCAAAGACGGGCGCCATGAGCCGTACGGTCCCGATGGAGTGCGATGTGCGGGGCATGACGCTGGACGAGGCGGTCGGCGCAGTGGAGCAGTATCTGGACGAGGCTGTCCTGGCGGGTCTGGGCGAGGTCAGCGTGATCCACGGCAAGGGAACCGGCGTGCTTCGGGCAGGGATCCGCGCGGCGCTGAAAAAGAACCGGCATGTAAAAAGCTGCCGCCCGGGCATGTACGGCGAGGGCGAGGATGGCGTGACGGTGGTCAGGCTCCGGTAAGGGAAAGAATATTTCGGGGGAGGCGGAGATATGAAGGAGAAGCCCTATATCATGGTGGTGGACGACGATCCGAATATTTCGCGTCTGGTGGAGCTGTATCTGGAAAAGGAAAACTTTGAGGTCCGGTCCGTCAGCCGGGGGGATGATGCGGTGAATGAGTTCCACCGGCTGCCGCCGGATCTGATCCTCCTGGACGTAATGCTTCCGGGAATGGACGGATATCAGGTGCTCAAGGCAGTCCGCAAGAGCGGATCCATTCCCGTCATTATGCTGACGGCCAGGGACGAGACCTTTGATAAGGTGCTGGGTCTGGAGCTGGGCGCGGATGACTATATCACCAAGCCGTTTGACGCAAAGGAAATGGTTGCCCGCGTCAAGGCGGTGCTTCGCCGTTCCCAGGGCGCCGAGGAGGAAACAGATACGGATCTGACCTTTCCGGGGCTGACAGTCAGCATCGGGAAATATGAAACGTATTTTGAAGGAAACCGGGTGGAAATGCCTCCCAAGGAGCTGGAGGTGCTGTATTTTCTGGCCGGGCACCCGAATCAGGTGTTTACCCGGGAGCAGCTGCTGAAACAGGTATGGGGCTTTGACTTTTTCGGGGACAGCCGCACGGTGGACGTACATATCAAGCGCCTGCGCGAAAAACTGCCGGACAGTGAACGCTTCGGATGGAGCATTCACACGGTCCGGGGCGTCGGCTATAAGTTTGAACTGAACTGAGGACGGGAACGGGTCCCGGGGGAAAGCAATGAACGGAATGTTTACGCGGATCATGGCGGTTATGCTCATCGCGATTCTCCTGCTGACGGCAGCGCTGAGCCTGATGAGCTATTTTACGCTCCGGTCCCAGCGCATTGATGCGCGGCTGGATTATCTGTCCGGTGAGGCGGAGGATATTGCGACCCTGGCTGCAGATCTGACCGGAAACGCTTCTTTTTTTTCATTCGGAAGCAGCAGGGAATATCTGAACCTGAAGGCCCAGAAGGTCTATGACGAGTTCGGGGCGTATATCGCGGTCGTGGATCCGTGGGGAAACCTGATGGACAACATGCGGACGGCTTACAGTGAAGACCCTGATTTTGTGGCAAGCCTGAGCAATGAGGAAATCATCGGCGCCCTGAAGCGCGTGCTGGCGGGGGAGACCATCCGCGTGCAGAGCACGGTGGGTTCCGCGCCGGCATTTACGGTCGGCGTGCCGGTCTACCGCTACGGGGCCGTTACCGGCGCGGCGCTGATCCAGACAAAGGCTCAGCGCATCGCAAGCGGCATGGAGGACCTGATCTGGCGGATCTGCCTGACCGCGGCGGCGGTCCTGCTGCTCAGCGGCGTAGCCGTCAGCCTGTACGTCCGCAGCGTGATGAAGCCGCTCGGAGCCCTGACCCGGGCGGCGGAATCCATGGCCGGCGGAGATTTTACCGCGCGGGTGGACGACACGAAGGGAGACAGGCAGCTCCGGCAGCTGTCCGGGGCCTTTAATACGATGAGCGCGCGCCTGCGGGACGTGGAGAACAGCCGCAGGGAATTTGTGGCGAACGTCAGCCATGAGCTTCGCAGCCCGATCACGAGCATCAAGGGCTTTGCGGAAGGAATGGCGGACGGAACGATCCCGGCGGAGGAGCATCCGAAATATCTGCGCCTGGTCTCGGAGGAGAGCAACCGCCTGAGCTCGCTGGTCGGCGACCTGCTGGAGCTGAGCCGTCTGGAACGGGAAGGCGCCAGCCTTGAATATACGGTTTTCGATATCAATGAGATGCTTCGCCGCGCCATTATCCGCCGGGTGAATGACCTGGACGCCAAGCAGCTGGAGGTAGACTGCGATTTTCAGACGGATCCCTGCCCGGTACGCGCGGATGAAAACCGGATCGAGCAGGTGGTCATCAATCTGCTGGACAATGCCGTCAAGTTCACCGGGGAAAAGGGCAGGATCGTCCTGTCTACGGCGGCTGAGGGAAACACGGTATCGGTAACGGTCCGGGACAACGGGATCGGGATCCCGCAGGAGGACAGGGAAAAGGTTTTTGACCGCTTCTTTACCGCCGACCGGGCGCATACCGCCGGGAAAGGAACGGGGCTGGGGCTGAGCATCTGCCGGAGGATCATGGAAATGCACGGGCAGAGCATCCGGCTTCTGGATACAAAGGAAGGAGCAGCATTCTGCTTCACTTTGGAGAAGACGGATCGAGAAGAATGTGATAGAATACGGAAAGGACTGGATACAGCCGCAGAGGAATCGGGTTCACGGTCATCGGAGGGGTAATCATGCTGGACAGACATATTTTCATCATCGGGATGCCGGGCAGCGGAAAAAGCAGCTTGGGGAAGCGCGTTGCGAAGGAAACCGGGCTGCCGTTTACGGATACGGATGACCTGATTGCCCGGGCCTTCGGCGGAACCGTGAGCGATTTTTTTGCGAAGTACGGCGAACCCGCGTTCCGAAAGGCTGAAACCCGTGTGCTGTGCCGCCTGACCTATGCGGATCCGATGATCATTTCCACCGGCGGGGGTACCGTCATCAACCCGGTGAACCGGAAGATCATGCGCAGTTGGGGAACGATCATCCTGATCGACCGGCCGCTGGAGGATATTCTGGGCGATATCAAGCTGGACCGGCGTCCGACACTGCGTGACGGGGGCCTGGAAGAGGTCGCGCGGGTCTACCGGGAAAGGATCCCGGTTTACCGGGCGGCAGCAGATGTGGTCCTGCCCAATGACAGGGGCTATCACATGGCGGTATATACGCTGGTGAGGCTGCTGAAGGAAAGATATAATGCCTGAGAGGATGAAAAAAATGAGCTACCGTTTTGAACTGGTCGGAAAGATCGGCTCCATGGCACTGATCCGGAAAGAGGATCAGGATATCGACTATAATATTTTTTCCCGCCTGGGCGCGGAGCTGAAGCCGGGCATGATCTGGGTGACAAGCGGTGCGACGGAGATCGGGCGCCTTGATTATATCAAGCGTACGGGCTGCGAGCTTTGCGGCGATCCCGAGCAGGACAAAGCGGATTATTCCAGCCAGGGGCAGGCGATTCTGATGCAGAATTACCGCCAGTTTATCCGTCCGGAGTATGGGGTGCGCCAGATCCTGGTGGAACATACCCATTTCAACGACGCAGAAAAACGGGAGCATATCCGGCAGCTTTTTGAGCGCGCTGCCCGGCAGAAGACGATCCCCATCGTCAACTACAACGATCCTGTGTCCGATGAGGAAAACAGGAAGATGGAGCTTGCCGCGCGCAGGGAAAAGGGCGGCGAGGTGCATGAATGCGTGGACAACGATGAAACCGCGGCGGTTATCGCCAATCTTGTCCATGCCAAAATGCTGGTCATTATGACCTCCACGGAAGGGATCTATCAGAAATACGGCGATCCGGACACGCTGGTAAGGGACGTGACGGGGAATAGCATTGAAGAGGTGGAAAAGCAGGTCCGTGCCCTGCAGGAGAACTGTATCGGCGCCAGCCGTGCCGGCGCTAACGGAGCGCGGGCAAAGCTGGAGTACGCGCTGAGCTGTGTCAGGGGCGGGACCACCGTCATTATCGGGCACGCCAGACATCATTTATCCGATCTGGCGGAGGGAAGAGTCCCCTGTACCAGGATCGGAGTCGGCTTATAATGAATGCCGCGCTGCTGGAGGCCGTCCGGTATTTTACCCGGGAAACGGAGATCATGGATGCGCTGCATGTCGTCTGCGGCTGCGGCTGGCGGACGGAAAAGGCCTGGGACGGACGGGACGCAGGTGAGTCCGCGGTATATGACCTGGCCAGCGTAACCAAGCTGTTTACCGGGCTTACAGCCATGCGGCTCCGGGAGGAGGGCGCGCTGGATTTCAGCCGGACGGTCACGGATTACGATCCGCGCTTCCGGAATCTGCGGGATGTAACGGTAGAGCAGCTGATGGCCTTCCAGGTCCAGGTGCAGACGGACGGGCGAATCGATGCGCAGCCGGACCGGGAAGCGGCGCTGAAAAGTCTGCTGAGGGCATTTCCCGTTCCGCATCCGGCAAAAAGGGCTTATTCGGATATTCCGGCGATGATCCTCAAATACGTCATGGAAAAGGCGGCCGGAGAGAGCTTTTTCAGCTGCGTCAGGAAATGCGTCCTGGAGCCGGCGGGCATGGCGGAGACCTGGGCAAAGGTTCCTGAGGAAAGAAAAAAAGACTGCCTGCTCTATGCGCCGGAATACCGCATTGAAAACGGCCGGCGGATCAGAAGGGACTCGCCGGACCGGGGGATCCCGCATGATCCGAAGGCGGAGATGCTCCAGGGAGACACGGAGGACCTCTGCGGCCATGCCGGGCTTTTTTCCACTGCCGGGGATATGGAGCGGTTCTGCCGCGCTGTGCTGAGCGGGAAAGTCGTTTCTTCCGGCTCTCTGGCGGAGATGGCGGTCAACCGGACAGGGAAACGGCTGGAGGACGGCACCTGGACGCAGTTCCTGGGTTATCAGTGCTATCTGCATCATCCGGATCAGTATTTTTCGGAGATCCCGGTTTATATGTCCCCGTCCGCTTTCGGCATCGGCGGGTTTACGGGGAACCACGTCAGCATCGACCCCGGAACGGACCGGTTCAGCATTTTTCTCGGAAACCGGGTGCGGAACCGGCTGACCGTTATCCTTCCGAAGAGCGGGGAAGCTTGCACAGCCTGCGGCCTGCGGGCTGACGGAGTCGGAAGGATCCTCTGGGAGGACGGAAGCCTCCATGCCTCTTCCGTGAATTATGTCCATCAGAAGGATGAACATCTGCATAATGTGATCGCTTCATTGTTTGATGAGTAGGAAGAACAGGAAAAACCAGCACAGGCTGCGCCGGACGGCGCAGCCTGTGTTTTTATCCGGGAACTTCCGTTTCCGGAAGCTCCCCCAGTGCCTGCAGCTGGCGCCGCAGGCCTGTCCGCAATGAGGTTTGCGGCACCCGGATCCCGGCTTCCCGAAGGGCGCTCAGGTCATAAACGCGGTGACAGAGATGCCCGGAGTATTCCGGATGCGCAGCCAGGTATCCCTCCTCGGGAACAGACTCAAAACGGACTGGACAGCCCAGCAGCTCGGCGAGGAGCTCATAGTAGCGGTGGTTTGTTACGACGTCCGGCCCGCCGATACAGAAAATGCGGTTTTCTGCAGCGGGCCGGGGAATGCAGTCCAGAATGGCGTCATTCAGGTCCCTGACGTAAACGGGCTGCAGCAGATAACTGCCGTCCCCGACCAGCCGCATCGGTTCGCCCGCGCGGATCCTGCCGGGAATGGCCCGTGAGCGGGTCTCCTCCGGGAAACAGCCGGCCAGGGAGCCTTCGCCAAAGATGTGCCCGGGGCGGAAAACGGTCCAGCGCACAGTGGTTTCCGCGGTCAGGAAGGCTTCTTCCATTCTGCGCTTGTCCGCGCCGTAGCCGTCCCCGGTCAGATAAATACCGTCTTCATTCTGGGGCACTTTTTTATAAGCGGGGTGATAAACGGAGTCGGTGGAGATAACGACCACCCTGTCTGTCACGGCGGGAAGGACTTCCAGATCGGTCAGCGCGTCTTCCGCGCTTCGGCAGATGCAGTCCACGGCGGCGTCGAACCGCAGGCCCGCAAGGGCTGCTTTCAGCTCCGGAACGGAGTGCCGGTCCGCGGTCAACGCATGGACGTCCGTTCTCCGGGAACGCAGCCCCCGGGTAACGGTCCAGACTTCTCGTCCCTCCCGGACGGCCTGTTCCGCGAGCATTCCGCTGACAAATCCGGTCCCTCCGAGGATCAGCAGCTTCAAGAATGGCCAGCTCCTTTCGGAAAACCGTCACTGACAGCCGTCGGCCGACGGTTTTGCAGTTTTCTTCCTGAGATAATCTTACCTGAGAAAGGGAAAAGGCGCAAGGAGCGGGAGAAAGGGAAAACGGAAAAAGCTTGCAATCCCCGGTGGTTTATGATATATTCAAAAAGGTCAAAGATAGTCAATCTATGACAGATCGGATTGTACCGAAGAGGGGGATCAGATTGCGTATCAGTGATTCGATCGAGAGCTTCATCAAGGAACTGATGACAGACGGCTCATCGGAGGTCGAGCTCAGGAGAAATGAGCTGGCGGAATACTTCGGCTGCGCACCGAGCCAGATCAATTATGTCCTGGCTACCCGCTTTTCGCCGGACCAGGGTTATCTGACGGAGAGCCGCCGGGGAGGCGGGGGATATATCCGCATCGTCCGCGTGGTGCAGAGCGGAAGCCAGTGGCTGCTGTACCTGGTCAATCAGCGGATCGGGGATTCCCTGACGGAGGATGAAGCGCTTCGCCTGATCACGCAGCTGCGGGACAGGCAGATGATTACGACAGACGAGGCGTACATCATGGCCGGCGCCGTCAGCGCCAAGGCCATGGCCGTTCCGATCCCCGGGGAGCTGAAGGACGCGCTGCGCGCGAGAACGCTGAAGTCCATGCTGACAGCCGTGGCCGGACGGAACCGTTCCTGAAGGGAAGGTGACAGGGATGCTGTGCGAAGAATGTCATGTCAACGAGGCAAATTTTACAGTCTCCGTGGTGACGGGGGAAGAGACGACCATCCGGCATCTGTGCGCGGACTGTATGAGCCGGATGAACCGTGACCTGATGAAGGGAAATGTCAAAAGCTTTCTGAATACGGTGCTCAGCGCGATTCAGGCAAGCCATAACAACGGAGAAAGAAAGGAATTTTCGATGCCGATTTTTGGAAGATTTACACAGCGGGCTCAGCAGACGCTGCAGCTGGCCCAGCGGATCGCGGGAGATCTGCAGCAGCCATATGTGGGAACGGAGCATCTCCTGCTGGCACTGCTCAAGAGCTCTGCCTCCGTGCCGCAGGCGGTATCTGCCCGGATGAGCTTTGAAAGCGTGATTTCCGATATCCGGGAACAGCTCGAGGATCAGGACAGCGGTCAGAAGGCGCCGCAGGGCCCCAGGATCGAGCTGTCTCCCCGGGCAAAGAAAACGCTGGAGAACAGCATTCTGGAATCCCAGAAGCTGGGGCAGTCCTTTGTGACGGTGGAGCATTTCTGGCTGGCACTGCTGAGCAACGACGACGGGGTCGCGGGCGCGCTGCTGCGCAAAGCAGGTGTGGACCTCTCCGCTGCCCGTGAGCAGATCCTGCGCCAGATGAGGGAAAACGCGGGCCAGAGCGACGCGGCGAACCAGCCGCGTATGCCCGGGCCGGGCTTTATGTCCGCCATGCGGAGGAACGCGGAAAAGAATAATGAAGAAAAGGGTGTTCTGGAAAAGTTCAGCCGGGATCTGACGGCCGCCGCGGAAAAGAATGAGCTTGATCCTGTCATCGGACGGGACAATGAGATCCAGCGGATCATCCAGATCCTGATCCGGCGCACAAAGAACAATCCTGTCCTGATCGGTGAGCCCGGCGTCGGCAAGAGCGCGGTGGTGGAAGGACTGGCGCAGCGGATCGTGCAGGCCAATGTACCGGATATGCTGATCGGGAAGCGGGTACTGAGTCTGGATATCGGCAGCATGGTGGCCGGAACCAAGTACCGGGGCGAGTTTGAAGAGCGCATGAAAAACGTGATGGATGAGCTCCACAAGGCCGGGAATGTGCTGCTCTTTATCGATGAGATCCATACGATCATCGGCGCCGGCGCCAGCGAGGGCAGCCTGGACGCGGCAAACATCCTGAAGCCCGCGCTGAGCAGGGGAGAGATCCAGTGTATCGGCGCGACGACCCTGGATGAGTATCGCAAGCATATTGAAAAGGATACGGCTCTGGAGCGCCGCTTCCAGCCGGTGACCGTCGGGGAGCCGACGGCGGAGGAAAGCCTGAGCATCCTGTACGGGCTGCGGGACCGCTATGAAGCGCATCACAAGGTTCGCATTACGGATGAGGCGCTGGCCGCGGCCGTCAAGCTGAGTGACCGGTATATTCCGGACCGGTTCCTGCCGGACAAGGCGATCGACCTGATGGATGAGGCGGCAAGCCGCGTCCGGATCCAGGCATGCACGGCGCCGCTGGACGTCCGGGAGCAGGAGAAACGCCTGGAGAGCGTGGTCATTGAGAAAAAGGAAGCCATTTCCCATCAGGATTTTGAAAAGGCTGCCGCGCTGCGCGATCAGGAGAAGAGCCTGAATCAGGAGATCGCCAAGAAGAGGGCGGAATGGAACCGCTCCCAGACCACCTCGAAGGATGTGGTGACGGAGGAGGACATCGCGCAGGTCGTTTCCCTGTGGACAGGGATCCCGGTCAGCAAAATGACGGAGCAGGAAGCTCACCGGCTGATGAAGCTGGAGGACACCCTGCACAGGCGGGTCATCGGCCAGGAGGAGGCTGTCAGCGCGGTGGCGCGGGCGATCCGCAGGGCGAGAGCCGGGCTGAAGGATCCCAAGCGTCCGATCGGCAGCTTTATCTTTCTGGGCCCGACCGGCGTCGGGAAAACCGAACTGTGCCGTGCGCTCGGCGAAGCGATGTTCGGGGACGAGGATGCTGTGATCCGGCTGGATATGAGTGAATATATGGAGAAGCATACCGTATCCCGGCTGGTGGGCTCTCCTCCCGGTTATGTCGGCTTTGAGGAGGGCGGCCAGCTGACGGAGGCCGTACGCAGAAAACCCTACAGCGTGGTTCTGCTGGATGAGGTGGAAAAAGCGCACCCGGACGTCTTCAATATGCTGCTGCAGATCCTGGAGGACGGCAGGCTGACGGACAATACCGGCAGGGTGGTTTCCTTCAAGAATACGATCGTTGTGATGACCTCCAACGCGGGAGCCCATACCATCGGCGCCGCGAGGACCATGGGATTCGGGAGCGCGGGGGAGAAAAACGCGGCGGATTATGAGGCAATGAAGGATGCCGTCATGAAGGAGGTCAGGAATCTGTTCCGGCCGGAGTTCATCAACCGCGTGGATGAGCTGATCGTTTTCCATGCGCTGTCGGAGGAAAACATCCGGGAGATCACCGGCATGATGCTCCGCCAGGTCGCGGACCGGCTGCGGGAACGGGAGATACGGCTGTCCTGGGACAAACGGGTAACGGACAAGCTGGCGGAGGAAGGCTATGACCCCAAGTTCGGCGCGCGCCCGCTGCGCAGGCTGATTCAGCGAACTGTGGAGGACACGCTGAGTGAGGCGCTGCTGCAGGGTGAGATAGAGCTCGGCCAGCCGGTGAAGCTGTCCGTGAAGGGCGGGGAGATCGTGATCCGGCCGCAGGCGCCTTCCCGCAATGTGCCTGAAGAGAATGGGAAAAAGGAAAAGAGCGCCGGCACAGAGAAAAAAGAAAAGGATGAGGAAGTCAAAGCATGAGCCGGAGACAGAACAGAACAAGGAGTGAGTGACTGTGCTGAAGGAACTGAAACAAAAGGTATATGAGGCAAATATGCTGCTGCCTGCCTACCATCTGGTGACCTTTACCTGGGGCAATGTTTCCGGCATTGACCGGGAAAAGGGTCTGTTTGTGATCAAACCCAGCGGCGTGCCCTATGAGGAGCTGAAGCCGGAGGATATGGTCGTCATCGATCTGGAGGGCAACAAGGTGGAAGGAAAGCTGAATCCATCCTCCGATACGCCGACCCATGCGGAGCTGTACCGCCGTTTTCCGGATATCGGCGGCGTGGTGCACACCCACTCCCGCTGGGCGACTGTCTGGGCTCAGAGCGGCCGGGACATACCGGCCTACGGTACAACACATGCGGATTATATTTACGGAGCCGTTCCCTGCTGCCGGGACCTGACGAAGGAAGAGGTGGAAAGTGCCTATGAGCTGGAAACCGGCCGGGTGATCGCCTCTCATTTTGAGGAAAACGGACTCAACCCGAACCATGTTCCCTGCGTGCTGGCCCGCCATCACGGCCCCTTTGCCTGGGGCAGGGATGCGATGGAGGCGGTTCATAACGCGGTCGTGCTGGAGGAAGTTGCGATGATGGCCTGGCATACGGAAGCGCTGCCGATGACCCAGCCCCGGGAATGCCTGCCGGATTACGTAAAGGAGAAGCATTTTATGCGGAAACACGGCCCGAACGCTTACTATGGGCAGAAAAAGGACTGATTTTTGTAAAAATCGATAGTTTTTTCTTTGTTTTCCGCTTATATTAGAATTTTCTACTTGCGTTTTCGATTTCGCCCGCATATAATTGTTTCGGTCGAAGCCTTCGGGTCTGTGGTTGCAAGCCGATGCCAGTCGCAGGCGAAGCGGTCCACGTAATCTGCCCAAAGCGGCAGGGAGCACGGTGCGGTCTAGAGGTAAGTCCATCCGGGCAAATGTCCCGAGAGAAGTGAGTGAGGGCGCGGACAGCGCAGAGCAACCTTCCAGATGGCGTGTGTGGGGTCGAAAACCAGGTCAGCCGAAGTATTCACCGCATTCTATTTTTTTATGGGGGTTCCAAACCATGTACGAAGACAAAACGCTGGTATGCAAAGACTGTGGCGCTGAGTTCGTTTTCACTGCCGGTGAACAGGAATTCTATGCCGAAAAGGGCTTCCAGAACGAACCCACCCGCTGCAAGGCCTGCCGTCAGGCCCGCAAGGCAAGCCGCGCTGCCGGCGCTCCCCGTGTCATGTATGACGCGATTTGTGCCGAATGCGGAAAGCCCACTCAGGTTCCCTTCGAGCCGAGAGAAGACCGCCCCGTGTACTGCAGCGAATGCTTCGCTGCCCGCCGCGGCTGATTTGCATCGGAAAGAAAACCCCCTGCCGGAATCGGCAGGGGGTTTCTTTATGCGCGGGAATATCAGATATGATCGAAGAAGGGTGTCCCGTCTTCCGTTTTCAGCACTTCGTCCTCAAACTTCAGCGGAGTGGGAACGGTCAGCATGTATTTGAGGATCTCGTCCATCCGGACGCTTTCCCGGAAGGTGACCAGGGAGAAGCTGACTCCGTGCTTGTGAGCGCGTCCGGTGCGGCCGATCCGATGCAGATAGTACTCGTTCTCATTGGGAAGGTCGTAGTTGATCACTGCCTCCACGTCGTCCACGTCGATCCCGCGGGCAGCAACGTCCGTGGAGACGAGGATCGGGAACTTTCCGCGCTTGAAGTCGGTCATTACAACGTTGCGTTTTGCCTGCGGGATATCCCCGTGAAGGCAGCGGGCGTCGTAGCCCTCTTTGCACAGGCGGCTGGTCAGTTTGTCCGTCATGAACTTCGTATTGCAGAAAATCATGATCCGCTGATAGACATCCGCATCCAGCAGATACAGCAGATGGTCGGTTTTCCTGTCCTGTTCGGTCGCGATCACATACTGTGTGATCTGCGGCCGGTCTTCCTTGGTGGCTTCCACAGTGATTTCCACCGGATCGTGCTGATATTTCCAGGCGATCGTCAGCACGTCCTGATTGGTGGTCGCGGAGAAGAGGACCAGCTGACGGTCCGAAGGAGTGGACTCAATGATTTTGGTCACGTCCTTGACAAAGCCCATATTCAGCATTTCATCCGCCTCGTCCAGCACCATGGTGTGAACGGCATCGAGGGTGATGTTGCCGCGCTGCATATGATCCAGCAGGCGTCCCGGCGTGGCGATCACGATCTGCGGCCTGCGCTTGAGAACGTTGATCTGTTTGGAAATGGACTGTCCGCCGTAAATGACGGCGATGCGGACCCCCTGAATGAAGTGGGCCAGATGAGTCAGCTCCTCACCGATCTGCAGGGCGAGCTCCCGGGTCGGCGCCAAAACGATTTCCTGGATCCGGCTGTCTTTCAGCTGCACGTATTCAAGCATGGGTATGCCGAAAGCGCAGGTTTTGCCGGTGCCGGTGGGCGCAATGGCGTTGATGTCCGTTCCGGACATCATCAGCGGGATGGTTTTTGCCTGTACCGTTGAGGGTTCTTTAAAACCCATCTCCTCAACGGCCTGAAGGATTTCCTTTGAAAGGTCCATCTCGCCAAAGGAAGAGGGCAGATTTGTTTCCGGTGTCAAAGAAAAGCTCCTTTCGGATCAGTCATGATAAGAGCGGATCGCCTTGGCCAGCTGGTCCGGGCAGGATGTGTTGCCCCGGCAGGGGATTCCCTCCAGCCTGTCGGCGACCTCCAGGGCGTTCCGGCCGATGACCATGGCGGCGAGGCCCTGTGTGTTGCCCCGGCATCCGTTATGGATTTTGCAGTAGGAAATCACACCGTCCCGGATCTCCAGATCAATGGCGGTGGAACAGGTCCCCTTTGTTTTATAGGTATACACGGGCTCGCCTCCGATCGTTTCATTGCTTTAAAAAGGAACGCTCCCGCAGCGGGGAGCGTTCCGATTACGGTCCAGTCTTACTCGATGACCTTCGCCACAACGCCGGAACCGACGGTACGGCCGCCTTCACGGATAGCGAAGCGCAGGCCCTGCTCCATGGCGATGGGGGTGATCAGGGTGATTTCCATGTCAATGTTGTCACCGGGCATGACCATTTC
>JAFWQA010000040.1 GCA_017509255.1 Clostridia bacterium
ACCGGCATGTCGATCCCGAACAGCGTAACAAGCATCGGGACAGATGCTTTCCATGGCTGCACGGGCCTGACCGGCATACAGGTTGGCAGCGGAAACGCCGCCTATACATCTGTTAACGGCGCGCTCTACAATAAACAGAAAACTGTTCTGATCGTTTGCCCCTGCGGAAAAACGGGTTCGTTTTCCGTTCCGGACGGCGTGACAAGCATTGGGGCACGTGCTTTCTATGGCTGCAAAAACCTGACCGGCGTGAAACTCCCGAACAGCGTGACAAGCATCGGGGAATGGGCTTTCTATGGCTGCACGGGCCTGACCGGCGTGACGATCCCGAACAGCGTGACAAGCATCGGGGCAAGTGCTTTCTCTGGCTGCACGGGCCTGACCGGCATGTCGATCCCGAAAAGCGTAACAAGCATCGGTCGCGTGGCTTTCGGATACTGCTCCGGTCTGGTATATGTGCTGGTTCATAATGCTGAAACAAGTTTTGACAGCGATGTATTCTATGGTACCTCACCCGGTCTCATACTCTACGGGCTCGGCGGCTCCACCACGCAAGCCTACGCCGGGGCCAACGGCTACATCTTCCGGACGATCACCGAGATGGACACGCCGGACTTTACCCTGCCCTCCCGCCTGACCCGCATCGAGGCCGAAGCCTTCTCCGGCGCTCAGATGACCGTCGTCTATATTCCGGACAGCGTCACCTTCCTGGGCAGCCAGGCCTTCGCAAACTGTACCCGTCTCAGGCAGATCCGCATTCCGGCTGCCATCACGGCGATCCCGCCGGACGTATTCAACAACATCAACAGATCGAATCTGACCATATTCGGCGTCCCGGGCTCGGCGGCAGAAACCTTCGCCAACGGCGCGGGAATCAGGTTCGAAATCGAATAAACCCTGTACGGATCCGGCGGAGCCGTTCCCCGAAACATGGGAGCGGCTTCGTTTTTTGGCTTAACCGGCAGTGGAAGTTTTTCGCTCATAAAACGGAACTGTAAATATCACATATTATTCACGCCAAAGTATTGCTTCTATAAAAAAACATGCAATTACGGCATAAAGGAATAAAGGCATAAAAAAGCCCTGTGATCGTTGAATCACAAGGCTTTTTATAGCAAAGAAACCGGGATTTGAGCCGGTACTTTGGGTATCGGTCTGTGTCTGTTCGTTCAAAATGATTCCCGGCAGGAACCTTCCCCGGGAGAATCGCCCGGGCAGGAAAAGCGTTTTATTTTTCCAGGAAGATGTGGTAGAGGATCCCGGCCAGCTCGCCGCGGGTGGCGACGTCGCCTTCCCCGCTGAACGTTTCGGTCAGATCGAATCCGAATCCGGTATTCAGGAAATACTTTGTCTGGTCATTGAGGATATCCCAGGTCAGTTCATCCGACACGTTTCCGCCATCCTGCAGAAAACCGTACTGAATAAACGTCTGATAGGCCGAGTCGGCATCCGGAGGGACAGATCCCAAAGCAAGAACATAGAAGGCATACGCCAGATCGCCCAGAGCAGCAGGATCACCGGGACGGAAAGCGCCGCCGTCGGCAGTCATGGCGCCGGCATCCATGATGGCCGCAATGGCTGCTGCGTTCGGATGATCCTCCGGAACATCCGTGATGCCGGCATCTTCAACGTTGAACGGATCCAGGATCACATCGTACATATCCGCATTTGCGTTGATGGCGTCTGCGCTGCCGGCGGTGCCGCGGACACCGGTGTTCAGCATGTCGGCGACATAACCGGCAAGTTTTTTCATTGCGTCAGGAGTGGCGGCCTTGACGGAACGCATAGACTGAAGCCTGTGATCGTCCGGCATACCGCAAAAATGATTGGTTGCCAGTTCCTCGGCACCGGTCAGTTCTCCGGTGGAAAGTGCCAGATAGGAATATGTACTGATGATATAGTTCTCCAGCATTTCCCGATCGACGGTCAGCGCGTCGATCAGATCCGGCAGGGAGTCAAAGTAAGCGAAGGTTTCCGCAACATTCGGATCCCGGTAAGTGATCAGATACATCATCTCATCGTCAGCAGAACAAAACACATCGTAAGCGCCGGCCCTGTCCAGCAGCCCCGGGTACAGGAGCTGATCCCTGATCAGATCAAACAGCGCGGTATACTCATTTCCGTTCTCTTCCGGGGCAATATCAGGCCACGGGACGGCGACGGAATTGTACTGGATATTGGCGTCCAGGATCAGACCTTCCTTCTTTGCTGCAGCCGGAAGCTCGTAAGATACCGGTTCCCGCGGGTTGTTTTCCAGTTTCCCGTAGTACGCGTCCGCCAGCGGACGGTTCAGGGCGATGGAGGTTTCGTTGCCGGCCACGGTTGTAACGGCGCCGGCACGGTCAGCCAGGAATTGCTGTACCTGTGCCAGTCGGCTGACAACCTCCTCCGGGTTTTCCTGCATCGCCTGTTCCAGCTGATTCAGGAAGGTGTAGTAATCCAGATGGGAGATATAACTGTAAAAGCGATCCGGCGGATTGGTGATCCCCAGCTGGCGGTAAAGCATGATCTGATACGGCGATCTGCTGATGTCTCCGCGGACTCTGTCCTTCTCAGCGGTGATCCGTTCCAGCAAGGTTTCCGTATCTGTGAACTGCGTATGGAACATGATTTCTTCCGCAAGACTGTAACCGGCTTCCAGATCTTCATCCAGCGCTATCCATCGGGTGACTGCATAGGGATGATAGTTGTTTTTCCAGCCGATAGCGGAAATGCGGAATGTGTTGAAATACAGGTAGCGGGTGATGAGCGGGCTCAGTTCCTGCCAGGTATGCCGGTCAGTATCCATGGATCCCAGCAGGTGTGTAAACAACTGCATATAGAGAATATCTTCCTGCGGCATAGCTGCAGCATCCAGGTACAGGGAGATATGGGAAATGCCATCCACACCGGCGACGACTTCGATCCTGCGGAGACCGTTCTCATCCGTTTCGTCCCTGAGATCGTATTCCTTGACCTCCTCCGGCAAAGTGGCCGCGGTGACGGCAGTCAGATCCGCCGGCATCGCGGAAGGATCATCCTCTTCAGGAACGGCGTTGGTGGCTTCCACGATAGCCCTGATTTCTTCTTTGCTCATGCCGGCCTTGATTTCCGCCAGTTTCGCGGCGAGCTCCGCGTCATGGACCTTCAGCTGTCCCGGGACCGGGGAACCGGTGGTCAGCGTATACAGCGCGGGGTCGACCAGCCACCGCGCGACGGCGCCGGCCAGCTTCCCTTCGCTGTTTTCTGCCTCGATATTGTTCAGGGCCTCATAATTCTCCTGATAGCAGAACACGTTGCCGGAAGCGGCATAATAGCAGGCAAGGTTATTGATGATGCCGGTGACAGGATCGCTGTCTTCGCAAGCCAATCTGGCATTATATTTCAGGGCAGTTACAGTATTGTCCACCAGTTCCGCGGCAAAGCCGTTCCGGGCGGCATCGGCCAGGGCACTGTCCACGGTCTGTCTGAACAGTTCCGCGTCCCCGTCATTCAGGCCGGAAGCGGTAAAGACGATTGCGTCATCCGGCGCGGCAAGCTCCCGGCCGAGGCTGAAGGAACCGGCGGGGAAAGTCTGCTCCAGTGTTTGCATCAGGGGCGAAGCCGGATCGTTCAGCAGGTCGCAGGCATGGTCGATCAGCCGTTCCTGTTCAATATCGCCCTTCATTCCGGGACAAAGGATATAGTAGTAGATTGCGGTCTGGTTGGTTGTATCCGTCCCGGCCGCGGCGGGGTACGCGAAGGAGGAGACCACCGGTTCGGTGATCCGGGCATAATCCGGTTCCTCAAAGGAAAACTCCGCTTTTTCATACGGCGCGAAGGCTTCATCCAGCAGCTTCAGGAAAGCCGTATAGTCTTCAAAGGAACCGTAAAGGTAAGCGATGCAGTTGGAGGGATGGTAATACTTATCGTGGTATTCTTTCAGTTCTTCCCAGGTCATTTCCGGGATGAAATCGGGATCTCCGCCATACTGATAGGAGACGGAAGCACCGGGGAAGGTCGCTTTTTTGGCAGCCGTCAGCGCGGCGCTGTCGAGGGTAACGGTGTCTTTCATCTCGGAATAGACGGTGCCGTTATAGGACAGATCGGCGTCCGCATCCGCCATTTCATAGCGCCAGGCTTCCGTGCGGTAGATCCTCTCATCCGTCAGTATATTCGGATGAAGACAGGAATCCGTATAAAAATCCGCCAGCTTCAGCAGCTGCGCTTCGAACAGGGAGGCGATCGGATAACAGGTCATGGTGTCCGTTGTGTAGGCATTCATATCGATGTTGTAGGCCTGCATGGACGCGTTGAGCCACAGGGCAGCGGACGGGTACTTCTCGCTACCGCTCAGAGTCGCGTGCTCGAACACATGGGGCAGGCCCCTGTCGTTGGTCACGCGTGTCGGGAAAGTCAGCTGGAATGCGCGGTTGGTATCGTCATTGGCGATATAGAGCATCTTCGCGCCGGTTTTCTGATGCTCAAAGAGCACCAGCTGCGCGCCGATGAGTCCGTACTCGCGGATTTCCCTGACTTCAAAGCCCTCGACGATGTCGCCGACGGCAGGGAGTCCGTTCTCCGCTTCTTCAGCGAGCGCGTCTGCCGGCGCGGAAACGACGCCCGGAAGCATTGCCAGGGCCAGGAACAGGGACAACAGTTTTTTCATGAAAAAAACCGACCTTTCCATCCGGATATTTGATTGACACACAAGACGCGGGATGAATGCTGCCCCGCTCACATACAAACGGATTGTACCACAGAAAAGCCTGAAACGGAACAGCTCTATATTCTGAAAACACATTTATGATTCCCGGAACCTGTTCCTCCGGCTGGGGAGACCGGCCCGGGTTCCGCATCGGAGAAGGGAATGGTACTAAGGTAAAACAAAAACGCTGCATCCATTGAGAATGCAGCGTTTTCAATAAGCGGAGAAGCCGGGATTTGAATTAGGACTTATTGTGACAATCTGTGTATATTTGTTCAATCTGGTTACCAATCTGTTGCTATTTGTTCAAGATGCGCCAAATAGTTCAATCTGGTAAGGGTACATAGTAAGGGCACACGGC
>JAFWQA010000041.1 GCA_017509255.1 Clostridia bacterium
AAGATAGGCACAGAGAAAGCGAAACGCGCAAAGGAGACGGGAGAAGAAAATGACGGCGGCGGAGATGATCGGGGGACGGGGCAGCGGGCTCCGCGCATGGCTTTTCCGGGAGATCGCGAAGAGCCGGGCCGAAGGGCGGCGGGTCGTCCTGCTGGTGCCCGAGCAATATACGCTGCAGGCGGAACGGGATCTGATCCTGGGAATGGAGCTGCCCGGCCTGCTGGATATCGACGTCATTTCTCCCACAAAACTGAAAAGCCTCGTGAAGGAATACGCCGGGTACTCCGGCCACAGCGCGCTGGACGAAACGGGCTGCGCCATGGCCGTGCGCCGCGCGATCCGGGAATGCGGGGAGAAGCTGAAATACTATCCGAAGGTGACGGAGATCCCCGGGGCGGCGCTGCGGCTGGAGCAAACCCTGTCGGAGCTGCGCGAGAGCGGCATGACGCCGGAGGAGCTGGAGGAAACCGCCGCCGGGGCACGGAACGAGGCGGAAAGAGCGAAGCTCGGCGACCTGGCGATGATCTGGCGCGCGTACGACGAGCTGCTGAAGGACCGGTTTGACGACCCGACGGCCGCCTGGGCGGACCTGTGCGCGCGGCTGGAACGGAGCGGCGTGCTGACGGGGGCGGACCTGTATATCTACGGCTTTGACACGGTCAGGCCGGACCTGCGCCGCCTGATCGCGGAGGCGGTGAGGCTCTGCGCCCGCGTGGCGGTGCTGCTGACCGCGGCGGACGCGGAGGCTCCCGCGGGGCGGATCTTCCGGCCCCAGCGGGACAGCATGGCCATGCTGCGGAAGGAGCTGGAGGAGCGGGGCGCGGAGGCAAAGACCGTGTGGCTGGAGGAGGAAACGGCGGACAAGCCGGAATCCCTGCGCTTTCTGCAGAAAAACCTGTTTTCCGACGAGCCGGAAAGCTACGGCGGGATCCCCGGGGACGAGCTGAGCCTCTACCTGGCGGCCAACCCCACGGCGGAGGCCTGGAACGCTGTGACCACGCTGTTGCGCTGGCACGGGGAGGGGATCGCCTGGAACCGGATGGCGGTGGCGATGCCCGGCTATACAGCCACGGCCAGCGCGCTGACCGCGGCGCTGAGATCCAACGGGATCCCCTTCTTCTACAACCGCAAGGACCAGGCTGCCCGCCACGGCGTGAGCCGGCTGCTGACGGGGGCGCTGGAGTGCGCGGCGGAGGGCTATACCACCGAAAGGCTGGCCATGGCCGCGCTCAGCGGGTACGGACCGCTGACGAAGGAAGAGGGAACAAGGCTGATGAATTACGCCGCGGCACGGGGCATAGACCGCGCGCGCTGGCGCAGCCCCTTCACCCGGGGGGAGGACGCCGCGGAGGCGGAAAAACTGAGGCTGCGGCTGACAGGGCCGATCGACGTCCTGCACGCGGAGCTGAGAAACGCGCGCACGGCCACCGCCGGCGTGGAGGCGGTGTTCCGGTTCCTGCAGCAGGGAAACGTGTACGCTCAGCTGCAGCGGCGGCAGAAGGAGCTGACGGAGCTGAAGCTGTACCGGGAGGCTGTGGTGGACCGCCAGGTATGGAACCTGCTGATGAACATCCTGGACCAGCTGTGGGCGCTGCTGGGCGGCCGCAGGGCCACGCTGAAGGAGATGGCGGGCTCCGTGACCGCCGCCCTGGAGAGGAGCCGGCTGGCTTCCCTGCCGGAGGATGAGGAAGGCGTGGCGCTGGGAGAGATCGGGCATATGCTGCCGGGACAGACGGACGCGCTGATCCTGACCGGCATGAACGACGGGGTGATGAGCCCGGCGGAAAGCGGGATCCTGAGCGATCCGGAACGGAAGACTCTGGAGGAAAGGACCGGCAGGGAGATCGGAGCCGACCGGGCCCGTATGTCCATGACCGCCTATGCCGACTATTACCGGACGATGACGCTGCCCGGGAAAAAGCTGCGCCTGAGCCGCTGCATGAAGGATGAGGACGGGACCGCCCTGCTGCCGGGCGAGCCGGCAGAGGAGCTGAAGCGCCTCTTTCCGCGGCTGGAGGAGGAGGGCGGAGCCTCCTCGGACGGGCGGCCGGAGCATCCGCTGACAAAGAGCATGGCGATGGAGGGCCTCGGCATCTATCTGCGGGACCTGCGGTCCGGCGTGCTGGAGGATCTGCCGGGAGAATGGAAGTCGGCGCTGCGCAGCCTGTGGGAGGACGGGGAATACGGCCCATCCGTGCGGGAAATGGTCCACCGGATCCTGCCGGAGACCGCGGAGAAGGCCATCGACCCGGAAACGGCGGTGAAGCTGTTCCGGGCGGAGCGGATCTCCATCAGCCGGCTGGAAAGCTTCGCGGCCTGCCCCTACCGGCATTTCATCCGCTACGGGCTGCGGCCGGTGGCGCAGGAGGCCTTTGAGTTTACCGCCAACGAGGCCGGTGATTTCTTCCACGCGGTGCTGGAGCAGTACATCAGCCGGGCCGTGCGGGAAAAGGAATGGCCGGAGCTGAGCGATGAAAAGATCGGAGAGATGACGGAGCAGATCGTGGCGGAGCAGGCGGCCGTATGGGAAAACGGCCCGCTGCGGGAGGATGCCGCCGGGATCTGGGAGAGCGAGGAATACGCGCGCCGCGCGAAGCACGCCGCGGCCGTGCTGACACGCTTCGCGGCCAACAGCGATTTCCGGGTCGTGGGAACGGAAATGGAGTTCGGCTCGCCGGAGGGACTGCCGCCGCTGATGCTGACGCTGAAGGACGGTACGCAGATCGCGCTGCAGGGAAAGATCGACCGGCTGGACGAATACCGGGGGCCGGACGGGGACTATCTGCGCGTGACGGACTACAAGAGCAGCGGCAGGAAGCCGGACCCCGCCAAAATGGCAAGCGGCGAACAGCTGCAGCTGATGATCTACCTGAAGGCCGCGCAGCAGGCGTATCCCGGCGCAAAGGCCGCGGGGGCCTTCTATTTCCCCGTGCAGGACAAGGAAGTGGACAAGGAATCTCCGGAGGCAGCGGAGGAGGAGCGGCTGAAGGCGGCCCGCATGAAGGGCGTCGCGCTGGCGGATCCGGACGTGCTGCACGCCATGGACCGGGACATCGCGCCCTATTCCGTGGACCGGGTCTTCAACAAGGACGGGAGCGTGAGCAAGAGCGCGAAATGGGCGCTGGACGAGAAGATCCTGAACGGGCTGACGGACGCCGCCGTGGAAAAAGCCGCGGAGCTGTGCGAGCGGATCCGCTCCGGGGAGATCAGCGCCACCCCCTCGGCAGAGGATGAAAACATCACCGCCTGTACTTTTTGTGATTATATTACCGTCTGCAGGAGAAAAAAGAAGGATATCCGCAGGAGGAATACAGAAATAACCTATGCGGACATCGCAGAGAAAAATACATTGCGCAATCCGCATGATTGAGGTATAATGAAGCCAGAGAAAAACCCATAAGGAGGTCGATTCCCATGATACAGGTGATCGCAGGCAAGAAGGGCTCCGGCAAGACGAAGCGGCTGATTGACCTGACCAACACGACCGCGCGGGACGCCGTGCACGATGTCATCTTCCTGGATGACGACAATCGCTATATGTTTGACGTGGACCACAAGGTCCGCTTCATCAACGCTGAAGAATATCATATCTCCAATACGGATATGTTTATCGGATTCCTCTGCGGGATCCTGTCCTCCAATTTCGACGTCGGGACCGTGTTTGTGGACGCTTTCCTGAAGCTGTGCCATGCGGACCTGGCCGGCACGGAGGCCGTTGTGGCCACTCTGGAGAACCTCGGAACAAAACACAATGTGGATTTCGTTCTCAGCGTGAGCGCTGATCCGGAAGAGCTTCCTGATTTTCTGAAGCAGCATCTGATCTGATCAACCGGACGGAAGGAAATGAACGGGCGGCGGCTGTATACCACCGCCCGTTTTACACGAAACAGAAAACAATGACAGGAGCGTGATGGCATCCATGTCCTTCTTCTCTACCCGCGGCGGCAGCGTTGTGACTGCCAGCCAGGCCATTCTCAGAGGGCTCGCGGCAGACGGCGGCCTGTATGTCCCCGCCATGTTCCCCCAGGTGACGTCCGACAGGATCGCCGCTCTGAGCGGGATGGGCTATACCAGGCGCGCGCTGGAGATCCTGGCGCTCTTCCTGGAGGACTTTTCCCGCCCGGAGATCGAAAAGGCGGTCGGGGCAGCGTACGGCGAGGGCCGCTTTGACGACCCGGCGGTGGCCCCGGTGAAACGGCTGGACGACAACACCTGGGTGCTGGAGCTCTTCCACGGCCCGACGCTCGCCTTCAAGGATATGGCGCTGCAGCTGCTGCCGCACCTGACCCGGCTGAGCGCTGAGAAAAACGGGGAAAAGCGCGAGATATCGATCCTGGTCGCGACCAGCGGAGATACGGGAAAGGCCGCCCTGGAGGGCTTCCGGGATGTGCCGGGCACCAGCTGCACCGTGTTCTATCCCATGGACGGCGTGAGCGACGTGCAGCGCATGCAGATGGTCACGACGGGAGGGAACAACACCCACGTGATCGCGGTGAAGGGGAACTTTGATGACGCGCAGACCGGCGTGAAGGATCTGTTTTCCTCCCCGGAATTCGTGAAGAATATGGACGCGCGGGGCAAGGCCCTGTCCTCCGCCAACAGCATCAACTTCGGCCGGCTCGTGCCGCAGGTGGTGTACTACTTCTCCGCCTATGCCGACCTGGTCGCGCAGGGCGCGATCGTCAGCGGGGACCCGGTGAACTTCTGCGTGCCGACGGGCAACTTCGGCAACATCCTGGCGGGCTATTACGCCAGGGAAATGGGCCTGCCGATCCACCGCCTGATCTGCGCCAGCAACCGGAACAATGTGCTGACAGACTTCTTCAACAGCGGCATCTATTCCACCCACAGGCTTTTCTACAAGACCAACAGCCCGAGCATGGACATCCTGGTATCCAGCAATCTGGAGCGCCTGCTGTTTGAGGCGGCGGACCGGGACGGCGAACTGGTCAAGACCTGGATGAAGCTGCTGCGCGACTGCGGCAGCTACAGCGTGGGCGATCAGCGCAGGGACTGGCTGAACAACACCTTCTGGGGCGGCTACGCGGACGATCACGCCACCGTGCGCGAGATCGGCACCCGCTTCACGCACGACCACTACCTGTTTGACACACATACGGCGGTGGCGGCCAACGTGCTGCGCCAGTACCGGGACCAGAAGCGGGACGAGACGCCGACGGTGATCGTGGCCACGGCCAACCCCTACAAGTTCTCCCGCGACGTGCTGAGCGGCATCGCCGGCAGGGAAGCGGCGCAGGGACTGGACGCCTTTGCCTGCAGCGAGGAGCTGGAGCGGCGCACCGGCGTGCCGATGCCGGCGCAGGTGCGGGGACTCCGGGACCTGCCGGTGCGGCACAGGACGGAGTGCGACGTGTCCGGCATGGCGCAGGCGGTGCTCAACGAATTTGACAAGTAAGAAATGAAGGAAAACAAAGCAGGGCGGCAGCAGCCGCCCTGCTTTTCACAAAAAAATCTTTTCAAAAGGCCCGTAATATGATAATATAACCTGAAAGTGTATGTTCCGCGTGCGCGCGGACGCTTTCAGAAAGGCAAGTTTTTTTCATGACAGCATCCGAGAAACTGATCGATCATCTCCATCTGGGCTCCCAGTCCGCCGCGGTGATCCATGACCCCTCCAACATCTTTTACCTGACGGAGGGATATTCGGGCGAAGGGCTTGTGTACATCTCCGCGAAGAAGCGGGTGATCATCACCGATTTCCGCTACACCGAGCAGGCGGAAAAGCAGGCCCCCGATTTCCGTACCGTGATGACGGACAAGGACAACCCGCACAACCGCCGCCTGGCGGAGCTGTGCCGGGAGGACGGGATCACCGAGCTGAGATTCGAGAGCAACTACCTGTCGGTGGACACCTTCGAAAGCCTGAGGACCGCCGTAGGGGAAGAGGTTTCCTACGTACCGCTGAAGTACGCGCCGCAGGCCCTGCGGCAGATCAAGACGCCGGCGGAGACCGTGACGATGCGCAAGGCCGCGCAGATCACCTCCGAAGCGTTTGACGCGATCCTGGGAAAGATCCGCCCCGGCATGACGGAGAAGGAGCTCCAGATCGAGCTGGACTTCACCATGTACCGGCTCGGCGCTGAGGCGCTCGCGTTCGACACGATCATCGCCTCCGGGGAAAACGGCAGCCTCTGCCACGCGATCCCCGGACAGCGCAGGCTGGAAAAGGGCGACATGATCACCATGGACTTCGGCGCGAAGGTCGGAGGCTACTGCAGCGACATGACCCGCACGGTCGCGCTGGGACAGCCCTCGCCCGAAATGCTGAAGGTCTACAACACCGTGCTGCGCGCGCAGACCATGTGCAAGGCCGCGCTGGCAGCCGGGAAGAACTGCTTCGACATCGACAAGCTGGCCCGCGACTACATCGACTCGCAGGGTTATGCGGGCCGCTTCGGTCACGGCCTGGGCCACTGTGTCGGCATCGATATTCATGAGGACCCGCGCCTGAGCCCATCCTGTCACGAGACGCTCAAGGCCGGCATGGTCATCACCGTGGAACCCGGTGTGTATATCCCGGGGCTCGGCGGCGTCCGTATCGAGGACACCTGCCTCGTGAAGGAGAACGGATGCGAATCCCTGACCACAGCGCCCAGGGAACTCGTGATCCTGTAACCCAAACCCCGTTTCCTAAAAAAGTTTGAAGAGATAAAACAGGAGGAGAAGAGCGATGATTACAGCCGGTGATTTCAAAAAGGGAATTACGATTGAGTGGGACGGAGGCGTCTGGAACATTGTTGACTTCCAGCACGTGAAGCCCGGAAAGGGCGCCGCTTTTGTGCGCACCAAGATCAAGAACGTGATGACGGGCGCCGTGGTGGAGCGCAGCTTCAACCCGACGGACAAGATGCCCCGCGCCATCATCGAGACCAAAGAAATGCAGTATGTGTACAACGACGGCGATCTGTACTACTTCATGGACGTGGAGACCTATGAGCAGCTGCCCATGACCCACGACCAGGTGGAAGACGCGATCCCCTTCGTGAAGGAAGGCACCAACGTGACCATGCGGTTCTTCAAGGGAAGCGCCTTCTCCGTGGAAGCGCCCAACTTCGTGGTGCTTGAGGTGACGGACACCGAGCCCGGCTTCGCCGGCGACACCGCCTCCAACACCTACAAGCCAGCCACGCTGGAGACCGGCTTCAGCCTGCAGGTGCCGCTGTTCATCAACACCGGTGACAAGATCCAGATCGACACCCGCACCGGCGAATATCTCAAGCGCGCGTAAGGCATGGACCCGAGAGGGAGGATATCGGAATGAGCAAGCTGACGGACAGAATCAGTTATCTGCAGGGCCTGGCTGAAGGAATGAAGCTGAACCCGGACAAGGATTCCCACCGGTTGATCCTGGAGATCCTGAATGTGCTGGGCGAAGTCGGGGATGCCTATGAAGCCCTGAGCGAAGCACACGAAGAACTGAGCGAATACGTCGAGAGCATCGACGAGGACCTGGCCGACCTGGAGGATGAGCTCCTGGACGACGAGGAAGACGGCGAAGAGGATGAGGACGAGGGAGACGAGGAAAGCTCCGAGATCCTGTACGAATGCCCTCACTGCCATACCGAGATCGAGATCGATCCCGAGGACGTGGACTTTGACGAGGATGCCACCTGCCCCGCCTGCGGCGGAGAGCTCTTTCCCGAGCTGCCCGATGACGCGGAAGCGGAGGACGAGGATGACTCCGAAGCGGAGTCCCTTGCGGACGAAAGCGAAGACTGAGACACAAAAAACGAACCGCCCGGGCGTTGATGCCCGGGCGGTTTTTGTATGCCTGTCAGGAGAGGAGGAGCCTGTCCCCGTCCAGCTCCTTGCCGGCTGCCTTTTCGAACAGGCCCATCAGGTCGTGACGGGTGAGCTTTTTCTTGTCCTCCCCGGAGACGTCGACGACGATCTGGCCCTCATTCATCATGATGAGGCGGTTGCCCACGTTGATGGCGTCCTTCATGTTATGGGTGACCATCATGGCGGTGAGCCCGCGGCTGCTGACGATCTTTTCGGTGATCTCCAGCACCTTGGCTGCGGTCTTCGGGTCCAGGGCGGCGGTGTGCTCATCCAGCAGGAGGAGCTGCGGGGTCTTCAGCGTGGCCATGAGCAGGGTCAGCGCCTGACGCTGGCCGCCGCTGAGCAGGCCGACCTTGCTGGCCATGCGGTCCTCCAGACCGAGGCCCAGGGTCTTCAGCTGCTCCCGGTAAAGCTCGCGCTCCCTGGCGCCGACGCCCCAGCGCAGCCCGCGGGGCTGGCCGCGGCGGTAGGCCAGGGCCATATTTTCCTCAATATTCATGGTGGCGGCGGTGCCCGTCATGGGATCCTGGAACACGCGGCCCAGATAGCGCGCGCGCTTGTATTCCGGCAGGCGGGTGACGTCGATGCCGCCGATCTCGATGGTGCCCCGGTCCACGGGGAATACGCCGGCCACCGCGTTGAGCATGGTGGATTTTCCGGCGCCGTTGCCGCCGATGACGGTGACGAAATCCCCTTCGTTCAGGGTCAGGCTGACGTCCGTCAGCGCTTTCTTTTCCGTGATCGTACCCGGATTGAAG
This sequence comes from Clostridia bacterium, assembly GCA_017509255.1. GTDB lineage: Bacteria > Bacillota > Clostridia > Christensenellales > Aristaeellaceae > Aristaeella. Next base: position 8,562 of record JAFWQA010000041.1, read on the forward strand.
GTCTTGGCGATATGGGTGATCTTAAGCATGGCTGCCCGCCTCCTTATCCGTTTTTTTCCGGCTCAGGAAATGGCTCCGCCAGTAGGGGACGGCCAGGAAGATGCCGACGACCAGCGCGGTGAGCAGCTTCAGGTCATTGGCGTTCAGGCCCAGCCACAGGACCACCTGGATCACCAGATAATAGACGATGGCGCCCAGGGATACGGCCAGCAGCTTGAGACCGAAGTTGCGGAACACCTTGCCGAAGAAGACCTCTCCGATGATCACGGCGGCCAGGCCGATGACGATCGCGCCGCGGCCCATGTTGACGTCGGAAAAGCCCTGATACTGTGTCAGGAGCGCGCCGGAGAAGGAGACCAGGCCGTTGCTCAGCATCAGGCCCAGCAGCTTTTTCGTATCCGTATTGATGCCCTGCGCGCGCGCCATCTGCGCGTTGGCGCCGGTCGCCCGGAGACTGCTGCCCAGCTCTGTGCCGAAGAACCAGTACAGGGTGAGGATGACCACCGCGGTGATGAGCGTCAGCACCAGGATCGGGTTCTGCAGGGAAAGCTCCCGGACATTGCGCAGGGACACAAGCAGATAGTACTTATTGGCGTTGACGGCTACGTTGGCCTTGCCCGCCATGATCCGCAGGTTGACGGAATACAGCCCCAGCTGGGTCAGGATACCGGCCAGGATGGCGGGGATCCCCATAAAGGAATGGAACACGCCCGTGACGAAGCCGGCCAGCATGCCGACAAAGAAGGAGATCACCAGGGCCAGCCAGGGGTTGACGCCGGAGGTGATCAGCATCGCCGCGACAGCGCCGCCGGTCGCGATGCTGCCGTCTACGGTGAGATCCGCCATATCCAGAATGCGGAAGGTGATATAGACGCCGATGGCCATCAGGCCCCAGATGAGGCCCTGCGCCACGGCGCCCGGAAGGGAGTTGAGCAGTTTGATCAGTTCCACGAAGAGATCCCTCCGGAATGCAGGATGGAAATCAGGGAAGAGGGCACCCTCTTCCCTGATCAAAAGAAATCACATGAGAACCGGGCGTTATTCAATCGCCTCATAATCCGCGGGAACGGTGACCCCCAGCGCGAGAGCGTTCTCCGCGTTGTACTTCTTGGTGAACTGCGGGGCGGCCTGGATCGGCATGGCGGAAACGTCCGCGCCGTTGAGCAGGATCTCGGCGGCCATCTCACCGGTGGCGAAGCCGATGTCGTAATAGCTGATGGTCAGCGTGGCGACGCCGCAGCCTTTGGCAATGCCTTCCTCACCCGCGATGACGGGGAGGCCGCCGGGGATGACGACGCCCGCGATGGTTTCGGTGACGGAAGCGGCAGTGTTGTCGGTGGGGATGTACAGGACGTCCACATCACCCACGGCGCTCTGGGTCACGGAAGCAACATCGTTGGAATCGGCGAAGGCGAAGTCCTTGCAGGTGAGGCCCTTGGCTTCCAGGAAGCCGCGGATGGTATTTACCTGATACAGGGAGTTGGGCTCCGCGGAGCAGTAGAGCAGGCCGACGGTTTTGGCTTCGGGGAAGAGCTCGGCGATCATATCCGCCTGCCCGTCCAGGGGAGCCAGGTCCGTGGTGCCGGAGACGTTGATGCCCGTCACGCCCGTGAAGGTGGCGGCATCCATTTCCAGCGCGGTGGCATAGTCCGTGATGGAGGTGGCCAGGATCGGGATATCGGCTGTGGCGGCAACGGCGGCCTGCAGGGCAGGGGTGGCGTTGGCCATGATCAGCGCAACGTCGGCGGAGACAAAGCCGTTGATGATGGTGGCGCAGGTGGCGGAATCGCCGGAGGCGTTCTGCTCATCAAACTGGATATCCGGGATCTTCGCGCTCAGGGCATCCCTGAAGCCCTGGGTGGCCAGGTCCAGAGCGGGGTGCTGGACCAGCTGGCAGATACCGACGGTTTCCGCAACGGCGGCGCTGACACCGAGCATCATCACGCAAAGCAGCAGGGCAATGATCTTTTTCATAAGGAATAACTCCTTTCAACATTGTATACCGGATACAAACCCGGTAAAGACGAGAGTATTATAAAATTCCCGCAGACGGTTTGTCAATGAAACGCGGCTGCGGGACAGTGTATTTATTATGTTCACTGATCACCCGTTTCGGGTCTTGAAACGCCTGTTGAAACGGTGGTACGGATTGTAATAGGTCTGCGGTGTGCTGACGGAATCCGACAGGGAACGGTTCCGGACGGCGTTGAGCACGAGGCCGATACCGCCCATGTTGGTGACCATGTTGGAGCCGCCGTAGCTGAGGAAGGGCAGAGGGATGCCGGTGATCGGCATCAGCCCGAGTGTCATGGCGATATTTTCCAGGACGTGGAAAAGGAGCATGCCCAGCACGCCGGAGATGATCAGGCGGCCGAACCTGTCGCGGGTATACCACGCCAGATACAGGAGCCGGAGAAGGATCAGCAGGTACATGAGCAGTACGCCCACGCAGCCGACGAAGCCCCAGGCCTCCCCGATGGTGGAAAAGATGAAGTCCGTCCAGTCGGCGGGCACATAGTTCAGCTGGCTCATGGAGCCGTTCACGAACATGCCGATGCCGGTAAGCCCGCCGGAGCCGATGGTCATCTTGGACTGCTCCTGCTGATAGGCGTCCGAGGAAGCGTAGTTTTCCGGATCCAGGAAGCCGGTGATCCGGGCGAGACGGTAGTCGCTGGAATTCGTCATCTTCAGGATGCCGTACAGGCTCAGGATCAGCAGCGCGCCGACCGCAATGAGCGAGATGAGAAGCTTCTTATCACAGTTGGCGAAGTACATCATAATGAAAACCATGAAAAGGATCACCAGCATGGAACCCGTTTCGCCCTGCGCCAGGATGACCACGCAGGGGATCGCCACGGTCAGCCCGAACCGGAGCATCGAGCGCAGGTCTGACAGCGGCCGGCTTTCCCGGGCAAACTGCTTGGCCAGGAGCAGGATCAGGGACAGCTTGGCGAACTCGGAAGGCTGGATGGTATAGTCGAAGACGTCCAGCCAGGCCTTCACGCCCGTGGCCCGGTTGACCACGGTCACGAAAACCAGCAGGAGGACGCCCGCCCAGTACAGAAGCTCCGCCCGGCGGCGCAGGAGATCATATGGTATGTTCATGATGACGCCGACGACCAGCGGCGCGACGATAAACACGAACAGGCACTGGCGCATGGCATAGGAGGATTCGGTCACGTGGTTCAGAAAGGAGATGTCCGGGTTCGATCCGGGCGTAAAGGATGCCACGGTGACGGCGACGATCCCGAAGACGGACATGGCCGCCACCAGAATGATCAGGACCGCGTCGATTTTCGCTTTGGAGCGGGAAACGTCGGAAATCATCGGGATACCTCCCTCAGCTTGCCCGGAAAGTGACGGCGGAAGAAGGGCGCTCGGCTTTCCCCGTAGGCCGGCAGGGGAGTATCCTTTCCGGTCATCCGTCCGGCAATGCGCAGAAAGGCCTCGCGCGCGTCACAGTGATAATCGGTGACCAGGCGGTGGCGGAGCTGCGCGATGCAGAAAGCCGGATCCTCCGGGATCTCGCCGAGCAGGGGCAGGTCCAGGACCTCGGATACGGTTTTGGCGGAATACATTTCCCGGCTGAAGATGAGGTCGTTGTTCAGCCGGTTGACGATGAGCCGGGGACGGGGAAGCTGCTTGTCGCTGATGAGGCCGAGCGTCCTTTCGGCATCGCGGATGCAGATATCATCCGGGGTCACGATCAGCACCGTTTCCTCCACATCGGAATGGAGCACGCCGCGCAGGCCGCGTTCCAGACCGGCGGGGCAGTCGATCAGCACAAATTCATGCTCTTTTTTCAGCAGGTTGACGATGAGGCGGAGCTTTTTGACGTCCAGATCCTTTGACCGGGCAAACTGCGCCGCGGGAAGCAGGTGCAGAGACGGCAGATCGGGGACGGACAGGAGCGCCTGGCTCAGCAGGCAGTCGCCCTTCGCCACGTCGATCAGATCGTAGACGACCATGTTTTCCAGCCCGAGCATGGCGTCCAGGCAGCGCAGGCCGATATCCGCGTCCAGAACGGCGACGGAATGCCCCGCGCGGGCCAAAACGGCAGCCAGATTGGCGGTAACAGTGGATTTGCCGACGCCTCCTTTTCCGGAGGCGAACAGGTAAGCGGTTGACATGGCGCGGCCTCCTTTCTGCCGGTTACGGGGCAAGGCTGTTGCCGACGGGGAGCTTGTCGTCCACCTGGCGCAGTTCCTTCTGCTTCAGATACCAGCCGACAAAATCCCGGGGGGCAGGGGCAGCCTGCGCGCCGGAGTATCCGTTGGGGATATAGCAGGCGATGGCGATCTCCGGATTCTCATAGGGGGAGAACGCAACGAACCAGGAGTTGTTCTCCAGGTCGATGGAGGTGACCTGGGCGGTTCCCGTTTTCGCGGCGAACTGGTCCAGATATTCGAACTTGCGGAAGAATCTGGCAGCGGTACCGGTTTCGTCAACCACCTCTTTCATCCCCTGGCGGATCAGGTCCAGATAATCGTCCGAGATCTCCAGATCATGGATCTTGGTCGGCTCGCGGCGGGAAAGGATCTCGCCGGAGGGGGAGGAGATGGAGTCGATCAGCGATACGTTATAGAGCGTGCCGCCGTTGGCCACGGTACAGACGTAGCGGGCGACCGCGACCGGCGTGAGAACGGTGACCGACTGCCCGATGCCGGTCATGATGGTCTGGCTGGGGCCCCACTTGACGTTGTTGATGGCCCGGTAGGTCTCGCCGATGACGGACTGCAGGTAGACCATCTTTTTGGTCATGTTCAGTTCTTCCATCAGGATGGTGCGGATATTATCCAGCCACTCGGTTTCATTGTAGTTGACGGCCATATCCATCAGTCGCTTGGCGCAGACGGACAGACGCTCGTCCTCATAGGTGATGTTGTGGGATGTGCCGCATTCCTTCAGGTGGGTCTTGAGCTTGTTGAAAACGATGATCGGGATAGCGGTATCCTGATTGGCTTCGTTCACAGGCTTGGAGGGGTCGTACAGCGTGTGCTGATGGCCTACGACGGAGCGGACCTCGCCGGGCAGGTCAATGCCGGTTTTGGAGGTCAGCCCGTACTGGCTGGCATAGCGGTAGAGCCTTTCCTCCCCAAGACGGTAGCTCAGCTCATAGAAGAAATAGTTACAGCTCTGGGTCAGCCCGCCGACGATGTTCAGGTTGGCGTGCTCGCTGATCTTTTTGATATTGATCCAGCATTTCGGAGCGGTGCTGATGTCCTTGTTGACCTTCGTGAAATAGCCCCCGTCGGAGATCCGCTCATAGGGAGTGATCTCACCCTCCGTCAGCGCGGCCGTGGCGGTGACCATTTTGAAAATGGAACCCGGAGTCCCGTGGGAGTGGATGGCGTAGTTGAGCAGCAGGTTCCGCTTGTCCCCCAGGATGGTGACGGCGTCCTTGCCGCCGGCGACCAGCTGGTTCAGGTCATAGGTCGGGAAATTGGCCAGGGCCAGGACGCGGCACTGCATATCCAGCACGACCAGGCAGCCGTGCTCGGCCAGCGCCATCGGATACTTGACCCAGTCCCGCGCATGGATATCGTCCTTGTTGGCTTCCACCCAGCTGCCTTTGCGGAGCTGACTTTCCTGCTCCGCCCGGACGGAAGCGACATTCTCGGCGATGACGCGCTCCGCCTGCGCCTGATAGGCGGCGTTCAGCGTCAGCTTTACATTGTTGCCGTCCTGCGGGGCCTGGTATTCGATCTCCCGGACGACGTGGCTCATCTGGTCGCGCTCCACGATGCGGTAGCCCTTGCGGAGGGAGGAATTCTGCGTCAGCCATTCCTCCATGGAGGATTCCACGCCGTCGCGGCCGATGGTATCGTTGTAGGAATAGCCCTTGGCCTGCAGGGTCATCCACATGGCCCGGGAGGGAATGGCCCCGATGTAGCCGATGACCTGGCTGGCCAGCGTGGCGCGGGGATAGACCCGCTTGGTGCCGACCTCGACCGCCATGCCGGGCAGGGTCATGGATTTTGTTTCGATCTCGATGACGGTTTCGTATTTCACGTCCTTCGCGATGACGATGGGCTGGGAGTTGAACAGGTTCATCTGCATTTCGGAATAGATGGCCATGATCTTGAGCATCATGTCCTCCGAAACATCGTCGTCGATCTTATACCGGTCCTTCAGCGCGGCGATGCACTGCTCCGCCGTGCCGTATTTGGATTCGCTGACCAGATAGTTATTGCTGCGCCATTGGCGCTCCCGGGTCGCCAGGACGCTGTCGGACACGCCGGAGCCGAAATTGAAGACCCATTCCCCGTCGTTTTCGGGGTCACGCTCGATGACGAAGCTGACGGACACGGCGCCGCCGTTTTTTTCAATGATGTTGATCGTTTCAATAATGGAACGGGTAAATTCCGGATACCGGGCGCGCCCGGCGGAGGCGTCCCGGTAGAAGGTGACGTTGTAGATCATCTCGTCCTCGGCGAGAATGACGGAGTCGGCGGAGGAAATGGTCCCGCGCTTGCCGCGCAGGGCAATGGTCTTGGTGCGCTGGCTTTCCGCCTTTTCCGCATAGACGTCTTCCTGCTTCAGCTGGAGATTGACCAGACCGGAAACAAGCCAGACGAAAATGGCGAACAGAATAACGACGAACAACAGATACCGGACCAGGCCGGGCTTTGTTCTTTTTTTCTTCTCTCTGACTTTTTCCATCCGATGACCTCCTTTCAGGGCATCCCGGCGGCAGCCGGGTTATTTTTTGGCAAATACGATCGGATCGTTTTTCAGGACCGGAACAATGACCTTTTTTCCGAAAATGGCGCGGCGTACGGGGAACATGATGAGCGCCGTCAGCGCGGTGGTGGCCGCCACATCCGTCAGGGCCCGGAAAATATGCCCCGAGGTCAGATCGTAGCCCTTGAGGAAAACGTAGATCAGATTGATGATCTCATACACGGTGATATTGACGGCCGCGCACAGAAGCGTCCTGAGCCAGGCAGGGAGCTCCTTTGTCTTCCGGTTCATGGCCCGGTCCATTTCTATGCGCTGGAGGGGCTTATCCGCAAAGGCAAAGGAAACGAACAGCGTGGTCAGGGGATACACGGCCAGGTTCAGGAAGGGCGCGTCCCTGATGGACAGAAGCGAGATCTCCGTCAGAAACCCGTAAACCAGCCCGACCCAGAAGGCCCGCAGCTTGCCGTAGGCGACTGTCACGATGCTGATGACGGCGTACAGCAGGTTCGGCGTGACGCCGAAGATCCTGACATACGGCATCAGACTGCCCTGAAGCAGGAAGCCCAGGGCCGCCGTGAGGAAAAGGACCAGATACCGCCGGATGAAACCGGTCCGGTATTCCGTACGGGAGGATCGGTTCATGCTCAGTCCTCCTCATAGGTCATTCCGGCCGGGTCGGGCGTCAGATACGGCGTTGCCGTCGGCTCGAGTGTCGGCGTCGGCGTCGGCGTGGGATCCGTCCTGTGACTGATCGGCTGGAAAACATAGTTGGTGGTATCGGGCGTCGGCGAGGGCGTCGGCGTCGGGGTGGGCGACGGCGTCGGGGTCGGCGAGGGCGTCGGCGTGGGCGAGGGCGTCGGGGTCGGAGTGGCGTACGGATCGTTCGTCTCCTGTGAATCAAACAGGGAGTTCGCGATCTCCGGCACCACCGGCGGGACAAAGGTGGGGACCAGCGTCACGTAAGGAATATCGGAGCTGCCGTTCTCCCGCCCCTCAATGGGTTCGGGGTACGGTTCATAACGGAGCACGATGACGTTTTCCAGATGGGAGAAGTCCGCCAGCGGCTCCACGACAATATACTGCTTGTTGGCTTCCATGCCGCGGGTGCTTTCCCGGACGGTGCCGATCGGGATCCCCTTGGGGAAGCTCATGCCGACGCCGCTGGTGATCACGATATCACCGGGGCGGGGCAGACTGTCATCGGAAAGGTAGTACATGCGGCACACGGGGGTGTCTGTCCCGTCTGTGCCCAGCGTGCCGCGGACGGTCCCCGAGTCACGGGAGGATTTGATGAGCGCGGCGATGGAAGCCTCGGAGTCGATAATGGTCCGCACAACGGACAGGTTGGATTCCACCTTTTCGGTATAGCCGATCAGCGCGCCGTCAAAGACAACGGCCATGAACTGCTTGATCCCGTCGCTGGCGCCCTTGTTGATGGTGAAGGTGGAGAAATAGTTGCCGTCCGTTCTCCGGGTGATACGGCAGACGATCGGCTCCATGAGCTGATTTGCCCTGACGTCCTCAGACAGATCCTTATACTGGCCGAGCTCCGTCAGCAGCTCATCCGCCAGCATGGCCTGATAGGTCAGGCGCTCGTTCTCCGCGCGGAGCTTGTTGTATTCCTCTTCGATATTGGCCCGCAGCTTGAGAGTGCGCGCATAGCCGGAAATGCTCTCCATGATCCCGGAAAAGAGCTCCTGGACGGGGCTGACGATCCGCCCGATCACCGTTTCCGGTACACCGAGCCCGGGCACGGTCGGAATGATGCGGTGGAAGATATAGCTTGCCACGACCAGGATCAGGAGCACCGTCACCATCACCAGGGCGATGATCCGGAGAACCGGGTGCCTTCTTTCCGGCCTTCTTTTCCGGCCGGACTCCTCATCGTCATTCAGCAGGGTGCCGGTCGTCTGCACCCGGTTCCTGAAACGCCGGAAGGCGGCAGCGGAATCTTTCCTTTCCGCGTTTTCGCTCTCTTTGAAGCTGTCCGGCGTGAAATCGTCCACGGACACATGCTGCGGATCGGGCTGCCGCTTGCCCTGGAGCTTGCGGAGGGCCTCCTCCGGCGTGTCCGATCCCTGCTGCGCGGAAGCTCCCGCGCCCTGATCCGGATCGTCATAGATAAAATCGTCTGTAACTGCCGGGCGGTCATTTTTGTCCCTGTCCCGGTTTCCCCATCTGAACTTGGCCATTACGGGAGCTCACCTCCTTTACGAAAAGGGTTTCGGATCATTCCTGATCCCTTTTATCCGCCGGCATGACCAGCTGCATATTTTCCGTCAGATATCCGATGCCGAGGATACAGCAGTCCCCGGGGTCTCTGGCCAGCAGGACCGGGATATCCAGATATTCCGAAATATACCGGTCCAGCGCGAAGAGCATGCTGCCCGAACCCGTCAGGTGGATGCCGCTCCGCATGATATCGGCGGAGAGTTCCGGCGGCGTACGCTCCAGCACCCAGCGGATGGCCTTCAGGATCCCCTCGCAGGGCTCGCGAAGCGCCTCGTAGGCCTGCTCTGAGCTGAACTGGACGGTCCCGGCGGAGGTGTTCAGCTGGTTGATGCCCCGGACAAGGATCGTGCGGGGCTCCTCCAGCGGGATGGCGGTCGCCAGGTCCTTTTTGACGTTCTCCGCGGTCTGCGGGCCGACGACGATATTGCATTCCTTTCTCAGGAAGGTCATCAGCGCCGCATCCATCCGGTCGCCCCCGATCGGCACGCTGTGGCTGACGACCATGCCGCCGAGAGAGATGACCGCTACGTCTGTCGTTCCCGCGCCGATATCCACGACCATGTTTCCGACGGGATCGTAAACGGGAAGGCCCGTGCCGATGGCTCCGGCAAAGGGCTTCTCAATGAGAAAAACGTGCTTCGCGCCGGCGATGCGCACCGCTTCCGTCAGCGCCTTCCGATTCACGTCATCCATTCCGCATGGAACGGATACGATGGCCTTCGGCCTGGACAGGTAGCTGATGCCGATGGCCTTACGGATGAAATACTTGATCATCAGCTCCGTCATGTCAAAATCGGACACCATGCCGTTTTTGATGGGATTGACGGCCATCAGCTTATCCGGGCTCCGCCCGTAGAGAAACTTCGCCTCGTCGCCCACCGCGCGGACGGTGTGCCGGCTGTCCCTCTCCACCACGACCAGAGTCGGTTCGGATACGACAATACCCCGCCCGCGTACATACACGGCGGTATTCGATGTTCCCAGATCGATCCCGATATCGGGAGCCAGTATCGGCATAAAGTCACTCCATCTCCGAAAAAGGAATTAAAACGCGTAGCCCGCTTTTTTCAGAAGCAGGTATACGACATGAAGGGGCAGGCCGATGACCCCGGAGGGGCATCCGCTCATGCCGGAGATCCACAGGGCGGCGCCGCCCTGGATCGCGTAGCTGCCGGCCTTGTCCATCGGCTCTCCCGACGCGACGTACCCCCGGATCTCATCCTCACTCATATCCCCGAAGGTCACGTCAGCCGTGTCGACCAGCGTGAAGGCTTCGCCCGAAGGACCGACCACGGTGACGCCGGTGTGGACCTGGTGGGTCCTGCCGGCCAGCAGCCGGAGCATACGGCAGGCGTCCTCCTCACCGTGAGGCTTGCCCAGCGCACGGCCGTCCACAGCGACCAGCGTGTCCGCCGCGACGATGAAACGGCCCGGATGCAGGCGCGCGGCCGCAAGGGCTTTTCTCCGGCTGAGCTCTTCCACGGCGGAGGCGGCCGGGAGATCGCAGCTTTCATCCACGTCGGGCGCGTCCACCTCAAAGGGGATGCCGACCCGCGTGAGCAGCTCCCGTCTGCGGGGGGAGGAAGAAGCAAGGATCACGGTCTCTCTCACCGAGGACACCTCCGGAGAAAATTCTGAACCAGTCTATTATAACATAGAAAGTCAAACATGAAAATGACTGCCGCAATTTCGCCCGCGGCAGCCCGGGATCCGCGAAAAGGAAGGCGGGAGGTGGACAGAAGGCGGGCATCGGGGATATAATAAAAAAGTGAAAAAGAGCGGGGTCCGGTGTGAAATTTTTGTGAAAAGATCTCCGGCGGCTCTGCCGACCGCGGCGCTGTGCATCATAAACATTCCGATCGGAAAGGATAATGATTATGAAGAAGATCATGCTGGTTTTCGGGACGAGGCCTGAAGCCATCAAGATGTGTCCCCTGGTGAACGAGCTGAAGACCCGGAAGGGACTGGAAACCGTGGTCTGCGTGACGGGGCAGCACCGCCAGATGCTTGACCAGGTGCTGGAGGCCTTTCACGTGACGCCGGACTACGACCTGTCCATCATGAAGGAGAAGCAGACGCTTTTCGACATCACCGGGGCGATCCTGGAAAAGCTGCGCGCGGTGCTGGAGGAGGTCAGGCCCGATACGGTGCTGGTGCACGGGGACACGAGCACCGCCTTTGTGACGGCGCTGGCGTGCTTCTATCTGCAGATCCCCGTGGGCCACGTGGAGGCGGGGCTGAGGACCTACAACATCTACAGCCCGTATCCGGAGGAGTTCAACCGGCAGGCGGTGGGGCTGATCGCCCGGTATCATTTCGCTCCGACCGGGCTGGCGGCGGAGCACCTGATCCGGGAGGGAAAGGATCCCTCCACGATCTACATCACCGGCAATACGGTGATCGACGCGATGCGGCATACGGTGAAGGACAGCTATACCCACCCGGAGCTGGACTGGGTCGGAGACGGGAAGCTGATCTTTATCACGGCGCACCGGCGGGAAAACCTGGGTGAACCGATGCATCACATGTTCCGCGCGATCCGCCGGGTGCTGGAGGAGCATCCGGACTGCAAGGCGGTGTATCCGATCCACATGAATCCGGCGGTGAGAAAGGCCGCGGAGGAGGAGCTGAGCGGCTGCGACCGGATCCGCATCATCGAACCCATCGACGTGATGGACTGCCACAACTTTGAGGCCAGATGCTATCTCTGCCTGACGGATTCGGGCGGTATCCAGGAGGAATGCCCGAGCTACGGCAGGCCGGTGCTGGTGATGCGGGACACCACGGAGCGCCCGGAGGGCGTCGCCGCCGGGACGCTGCGCCTGGTGGGCACGGAGGAGGAAACGATCTACCGGAACTTTACGGAGCTGCTGGAGGATCCGGAGGCCTACCGCGCGATGAGCCACGCGTGCAATCCCTACGGCGACGGAAGGGCCTGCGCGAGGATCGCGGATATCCTGGAAACCGGGAAGTATGAGCCCTGGACGGCGGGCTGAAAACCAAAACGGGGGAGAGATGAGTGTGAGCGCGGAGATGCGGCCGGTGATCGCCCTGATGTATGACTTTGACAAAACGCTCTGCACCAAGGATATGCAGGAGTACACATTCATCCCCAACGTGGGGCTGACGCCGGAGGAATTCTGGGCGGAGGCGGGAGAGCTGTCCGCCGGGAAAAAGATGGACCCGGTGCTGGCGTATATGTACCTGATGCGGGAGAAGGCGCACGCGGCGAAGATCCCGGTGAAGCGGGAGGCCTTTGTGAGGCTGGGGCGCGATCTGGAGTTTTTTCCCGGAGTGGAAAGCTGGTTCGAAAGGATCAACCGCTTCGGAGAAGAGCTCGGGGTGACGACGGAGCATTACATCATTTCCTCCGGGCTGAGGGAGATCATAGAGGGCTCGAGCATTTACGGCGCCTTCCGGGACGTGTTCGCCTGCGAATTCCTGTATGACGAAAACGACACCGTGTGCTGGCCGAAAAACGCCGTGAACTACACGACGAAGACCCAGTTCCTTTTCCGGATCAACAAGGGCGTGCTGGACATCGACAATGACGCGGACCTGAACCGCTATACGCCGGAGGATGACCGGAGGGTCCCCTTCCGCAGCATGATCTATATCGGGGACGGCCTGACGGACGTGCCCTGCATGAAGCTGGTGAAGGTGAACGGCGGATATTCCGTGGCGGTGTATCCGGAAGGGAAAAGGGACAAGGTGAAGGAGCTGCTGGCCGGCGACCGGGTGAACCTGATCGAGCCGGCGGATTATTCCGAGGGAAGCGGGCTGGAGCTGGCCGTGAAGGACATGATGCGGAAAATGGCCGCGGCGGACGCGCTGTACCGCCGGACCCGCGAGCAGCTCGGAAAAATCAGGGACGAATAAGGGCAGAAGGACGGAGGACCTCTTTCGGGCGGAAGAAGGTCCTCTTTTTCTTTGCCCGGGGAGCATCAATCTTGACCCTGTCAGGGCTGTTGCTGTATAATAATCTGTATTTTTATGGAGTTTGTGAGGTACAGGCATGAGAAAAGCGCTGATCAGTGTTACGGGACTGGATACGACAGGCATTATCGCCCGGGTGGCGACGAAGCTTTATGAGCTGAACATCAACATACTGGACATCAGCCAGACGATCCTGAGCGGTTATTTCACCATGATGATGATCGTGGACCTGTCCGGCTCAAAGCTGGACTTTGACGGTGTGAACAAGGAACTCCAGCCGATCCGCGAGGAGCTGAAAATGGAGATCCATATTCAGCGCATGGACATCTTTGACGCAATGCACAGGATCTGAGGAGTAATAACATGATCGAAACCGGAGAGATATTACAGACACTGCGGATGATCCAGGAGGAGAACTTCGACATCCGCACGATCACCCTGGGAATCAATCTGCTGGACTGCTCGGATCCGGACGCGGAGAAGTGCGCGCAGCGCGTGTACGACAAGATCTGCCGCACGGCAAAGGACCTGGTCAGCACCGGCGAGCACATCGAAACGGAGTTCGGCATCCCGATCGTGAACAAGCGGATCTCCGTGACGCCGGTGAGCCTGATCTGCCAGGCGGACCCGCGGCCGATCGCCCGGGCGCTGGACCGGGCGGCCAAGGAGGTCGGCGTGAACTTCCTGGGCGGCTATTCCGCCCTGATGCACAAGGGCGCGACCAAAGCGGACGAGCGGCTGCTCGCCTCCATCCCGGAGGTGCTGAGCGAGACGCAGCTGCTGTGCTCCAGCGTCAACGTCGCCTCCACGCGCGCGGGCATCAACATGAACGCCGTGAAGGAAATGGGAGAGATCATCAAGAAAACGGCGGAGCTGACCGCGGACAGCGACGGGCTGGGCTGCGCCAAGCTGGTCGTTTTTGCCAACGCGGTGGAGGACAATCCCTTCATGGCGGGCGCCTTCTGCGGCGTGGGCGAGCCGGAATGCGCGATCAACGTGGGCGTATCCGGCCCCGGCGTGGTCAAGCGCGCGCTGGAGGAGGTCAAGGGGCAGCCGTTCGACACCGTGGCGGAGACCATCAAGCGGACGGCCTTCAAGATCACCCGGGTGGGCCAGCTGGTAGCCCGGGAAGCGAGCCAGCGCCTGAACATCCCCTTCGGCATCGTGGACCTGAGCCTGGCGCCGACACCGGCGCGGGGCGACTCCGTGGCGCACATCCTGACCGAGATGGGACTGGAGGCCGCCGGCGCGCCCGGCACGACCGCCGCCCTGGCCCTGCTCAACGACGCGGTCAAGAAGGGCGGCGTGATGGCCAGCAACCATGTGGGCGGGCTGAGCGGCGCCTTTATCCCGGTGAGCGAGGATATCGGCATGATCGAGGCGGCTGCTTCCGGCGCGCTGACGCTGGAGAAGCTGGAGGCCATGACCTGCGTGTGCTCTGTCGGGCTGGATATGATCGCCATTCCCGGGGACACCTCCGCGGCCGCCATCAGCGGCATCATCGCGGATGAAGCGGCCATCGGCATGATCAACAACAAGACCACCGCGGTGCGCGTGATCCCGGCCGTCGGGAAGAAGGCGGGAGACCGGGTCGAATTCGGCGGGCTGCTCGGCTTTGCTCCGGTGATGCCGGTGAACCCCTGCGACAACACGGAGTTTATCGCCAGAGGCGGCAGGATCCCCGCACCCCTGCATTCGTTAAGGAACTGAGGAAAGGAATAAGGATGGGAAACTTTGTAGACCACGTCAGGATCACGGCAAAGGCCGGCAACGGCGGCAACGGCTCCGCCTCCTTCCACCGGGAGAAGTATATCCAGAACGGCGGCCCGGACGGCGGGGACGGCGGAAAGGGCGGCGACGTGATCTTCCTGGCGGATGAGAACATGCACACCCTGCTGGACTTCCGCTTCCGCAGTAAGTATACCGCCGAAAACGGCGGGGACGGCAGCGGGAACCGGTGCACCGGGAAGCGCGGGGAGGACCTGATCATCAAGGTGCCCGTGGGCACGGTGATCCGGGACGACGAGACCGGGCGGATCATGGCGGACATGGACAAAGCCGGAGAATCCAAAGTCCTGCTGCGCGGCGGGCGCGGCGGATGGGGCAACAACCATTTCGCTACGCCGACGAGGCAGGCGCCGAACTTTGCCAAGCCCGGGCTCAGGACAGAGATCCGCACGCTGCGGCTGGAGCTGAAGACCATCGCGGACGTCGGGCTGGTGGGCTATCCGAACGTGGGAAAGAGCTCCATCCTGAGCGTGGTGACCAGCGCCCGGCCCAAGGTGGGCAACTATCATTTCACGACCCTGACGCCGAACCTGGGCATCGTGCGCAGATTCGGGCAGGATATCGTGCTGGCGGATATTCCCGGACTGATCGAGGGCGCCGCGGAGGGCGCCGGGCTCGGGCACGACTTCCTGCGCCATGTGGAAAGGACGAGGCTCCTGCTCCATGTGGTGGACATCTCCGGCAGCGAGGGCCGGGATCCGATCGACGATTTTGACCGGATCAACACCGAGCTGGAGAATTACGGGGAACTGGGAGAAAGACCGCAGATCATCGTGTGCAACAAGATGGACCTGCCCGGCGCGGAGGAGAACCTGAAGCGCATGCGCGCGCTGGGCGAAGGCATGGGCTATCCCGTGTTCGCCGTCAGCGCCGCGACCCATCAGGGCTTTGACGAGCTGCTGGACGAAACGGCCAGACAGCTGGAGACGCTGCCGCCCATCCTCCACTACGAGGAAGAGGAAGAGCCCGTGCCGGAGAAGAAGGACGGGGAATTCAAGGTCGTGTTTGACGGAGCCGTGTACGAGGTCCGCGGAGGCGGGCTGGAAACGCTGCTGGAGAGCGTGAACTTTGACGATTACGACAGCATGAACTGGTTCCACCGGACGCTGCGCCGCTGGGGCGTGATCGACGCCCTGAAGGCAGCCGGAGCCGGGGAGGGCTCCACGGTCCGGATCGGCGAGATGGAATTCGACTACGTGGAATAAACAGGAGAGAAAGAAATGACAGGAAAGCAGAGAGCCGTGCTGCGCGGCATGGCAAATACCCTGGAGACCATTCTGTACATCGGCAAGGACGGGATCGGGGAGAACACGATCCGCGAGGTGGAGGAGGCCCTGGAGGCCCGCGAACTGATCAAGGGCTGTGTACAGCAGGGCGCGCCGATCAGCGCGAAGGAAGCGCTGACCGAGTTGTGCGAGCGCACTCACGCGGAACCCATCCAGTTCATCGGCAGAAGGTTCGTGCTTTACAGGCCGAGCCGGCAGAATCCGAAAATCGTTGTGGAGTGACGGGATATGGTTCATATCAGAGACTATCAGGGAAAGCGGATCCATCTGATCGGGATCGGCGGATCCAGCATGAGCGGGCTGGCGGCCATGCTGCTGGATAAGGGCTACCGGGTCTCCGGAAGCGACCGGGACAACGGGTACCTGATCGGAGACGTACGGGCAAAGGGCGCGGAGGTCTTTATCGGCCACCGGGCGGAGAACGTTCACGGCGCCGACCTGGTCGTGTATTCTGCGGCGGTCCCCGCGGAAAACCCGGAAAGACAGGAGGCGGACAGGCTCGGCATCCCGAGCATGGAGCGCGCCTACCTGCTGGGTCAGCTGATGGACGGATATAACAAGGCGGTCGGGATCTGCGGGACGCACGGGAAAACCACCGTGACCTCCATGCTGAGCCAGATGCTGCTGGAAAACGGCATGGACCCCAGCATCCATATCGGCGGAGTGCTGGATGCCATCGGCGGCAGCGTACGGGTCGGGCACAGCGACATTTTTGTATCAGAGGCCTGTGAGTTCAACCGCAGCTTCCTGCACATGAACCCGACGGTGGCCGTGGTGACGAATATCGAAGAGGACCACCTGGACTGCTACAAGGATATTGAGGAGATCGAGGAGACCTTCGGGCAGTATCTGAGGCTGCTGCCGGAGGACGACGGGGTCGCCGTGGGCAACGGAGACGATCCCAGGGTCCGCCGACAGATCGAAAAGCTGAGCTGCGGCAAGGTCTTCTTCGGCATGGGAAAGGAAAACGACTGGTACCCGGAAAACCTGGAGGAGGACATCCGCGGATACGCGCGCTTTGACCTGGCCTGCCGGGGGAAGATCATCACCCATGTGCAGATGGGCGTGCCCGGCGACTTCAACGTGATGAACGCGCTGGCAGCGCTGGCAGCCGCGGATGTGATCGGGCTGCCGGCTGAAAAGGCAGCGGAAAGCCTGGAGCGCTTTATCGGCGCGCACAGGCGTTTTGAGCTGACGGACACAGTGGACGGCGTGGAGATCTTCCACGACTACGGACACAACCCGAAGGAAATGCAGAACGCGATCTCCATCGCGCGCAAACGCTGCCGGAACGGGAAACTGTGGGCGGTGATGCAGCCCCACACCTTCAGCCGGGTCCGGACGCTTTTCAACGAATACCTGACCTGCACGGCGCTGGCGGACCACACGCTGGTGACGGACATCTGCGCCGCAAGGGAAAAGGATCCCGGCGACCTGAACAGCGGCATGCTGGTGGAGGGAATGCGGAAGAACGGCATCGACGCCGTTTGGACGCCAAGCTTTGACGACACCGAGAAGTATCTGCGGGAGCACTGGCAGAGCGGCGACCTGGTGATCACCATGGGCTGCGGGGACATCAACCTGCTGAACGCGCAGATCCACAGGCACGAGCTGGAAAAAAGATAAAGCCGCGGCGAGAACAGCCGCTGTGACAGAAAGGTCTGAGGAAGGATATGCTGCTACCCCGCAACAGGCGGATCATCGACCGGGAAGCCATTCAGCACAACATGGAGGTCATCCGCGCGGAGGTGCCGGCGAGCGCGAAGCTGCTGGCGGTCGTGAAGGCGGACGGCTACGGACACGGAGCGGAGGAGGTCAGCCGCGCGGCGATCGCCGGCGGGGCGGACATGCTGGCCGTGGCATCCGTGGCCGAGGGCGTCAGGCTGAGGAACGCGGGCTTTGACAGGGTCCCGATCCTTGTGCTGGGAGCCGTCACAGCCGGAGACGTCCGGGAGGGCGTGGAAGCCGGCCTGATCCAGACCGTGTGCAGCCCGGAAATGGTGGAGCTGTGCCGGAAGGCCGCGGAGGAAACCGGCCTGACGGCTGAGGCCCATCTGAAGGTCGACACGGGCATGAGCCGCATCGGCGTGCGGAACGAAGAGGAGCGGGACGCCGTGCTGGCGGCGCTGGAAAAGACCGGAGCCGTGAAGCTGACCGGCGCCTTTACACACTTCTGCGACGCGGACGGCGACGAGGACGGCATGGCTTTCACCGAAGAACAGTTCCGCCGCTTCCTGAAGCTGACGGACGGAATGAAGGTGCTGCGGCACTGCGCGAACTCGGCCGCCATCCACCGCCGGAAGGACATGGCGCTGGACATGGTGCGGGCCGGGATCAGCCTGTACGGCTATCCCCCGGTGGAAACGGGGATGAAGCTGAAGCCCTGCATGCGCTGGACGGCGAAGGTCAGCTACATCAAGGAGCTTCCCGCGGGCGAATACATCAGCTACGGAAGGACCTACCGTACGGATAAGCCCACCCGGGTGGCAACGGTGACCTGCGGATACGCGGACGGCTATCACCGCAGCGCGGGACCGCAGGCGGAGGTGCTGATCCACGGAAAAAGAGCGAAGGTGCTCGGCAGGATCTGCATGGATCAGATGATGGCCGATATCACAGACATTGAAGACGTGAAGCCGGAGGATGAGGTGACCCTGATGGGAACGGACGGGTCAGAAAGCGTGACGGCGGAGGATATCGCGCGCTGGGCGGGAACGATCAGCTACGAGATCCTGCTGAGCGTCGGCAGCCGGGTGGAAAGAATATACCGCTGAGCAAGAAAGGAAACATCTGCTATGACAAAACTGACCCCAAAGCCGGTAACGCCGGTTTCCAAGCCTTATCTGACAGGCTCGGCCGCGGACAGCAGGACGGTGAAGGCCGCGTTCGGCTTCTTCGGCATCCTGGTGCTGACCATCTTCATGTGCTTCCTGGTCTCCTCCATGATGAACCTGAATAACGACACACTGCGCGTGATCCTGAATTCCGCCGTGGTGCTGCTGGCGCTTTTCATCCTGTTCAACACCGCCTCCGGAAGCGGCGCGGACGCCGTGGCCCGGGGCGAGATCCTGTACCAGAAGCAGGAAGCGGGAAAGCCTTTTGCCGCGAGTGAACGCGCGATGTGCTACCATCCGCTGAAGGGCTTTTTGATCGGATTCCTCGGGACGCTGCCGCTGCTGATCTGCGCGATCCTGCTGGCGGTCACGGCCGAGAAGCAGGTGACCGGGATCGGCTCGCTGCCGGACTGGCTGAAGAACTATCAGCGCAGAAGCGAGATCGGGGACGCGCTGGTGGCCTACACCGCGCAGAGGGGCATAGGACTGACGGACATCGTGCGGATGATCGTGCGGGCCGCGCTGCTGCCCTTTGTGACGATGGTCGGAACGGAGAACAGCGGCCTGATGCTCCTGCTGGAGCGGGTGAGTCCGCTGCTTACGCTGCTGCCGGCTGCCGCGTACGGCATCGGATATATGCAGGGGAAGAGCATCCGGACGCGGGTGCATACCGGGATCGCGGAGGATCAGAAGAAGCGCGCCAGGAAAGAAAGAAAAGAGAGAAAGAAGAGGATCGCTGCCAAGCCGAAGGGACCGGAGCAGCTGAACTGACGGGAACGCCGGAGAAAGGGAGACGACATTGCGCATCATTGCCGGAACAGCCCGGGGACGGAGGATCGAAGCCCCGCCGGGACTGGATACCCGCCCGACGCTGGACCGTGTACGGGAGAACCTGTTCAACATGCTGCAGCTCCGGGTGCGGGACACACGGGTGCTGGACCTTTTCGCCGGAAGCGGGGCGCTGAGCCTGGAGGCCCTCAGCAGGGGGGCATCCTTCGCCGTGCTGGCGGACCGGGACCGGGCAGCGCTGCAGACGGAGAAGAAGAACATCGAGGCCCTGCGCTTTCAGGACAGAACGAGGATCCTGCCCGGAGAATGGAAGCGGGCAACGGCCACGCTGAAGGCGGAGGGGGAAAGGTTTGACCTGGTCTTCCTGGATCCGCCCTACGCGATGACGGACCTGCGGGAAGTGACGGGCGAGCTGCTCGGCCTGCTGTCGGACGGCGCCCTGATCGTGATCGAGCATGAAGCAAAGGCGGAAACGGCCGTTTCGGACGAGCTGGAGCTGGTCAACGAGCGGAGCTGGGGCTACTGCGGCGTCCGCTTTTATGAAAGAAAGAAAGCTGAGAGCGGGGAGGCATAAAAAGATGAAGAGCTGTGTTTTTCCCGGATCCTTCGATCCCGTGACGCAGGGCCATATGGACCTGATCCGCCGCGCGGCGAAAATGTTTGACCGGGTGACGGTGACGGTGATGATCAATATCCGCAAGAAGGGCGCCCTGACCCCGGCCAAGCGGGTGAAGCTGCTGAAAAAGGCCTGCGAGGGGATGGAGAACGTACGTGTGGACCGGTGGGACGGGCTGCTCGCCGATTACATGCGGGAAAAGGGAGAGACCTGCGTGATCCGCGGCGTGAGGAACGCGGCGGAATACGCCTCCGAATCCGCGGCGGCGGCGATCAACAAGCTGCTGAACCCGGAAATGGAGACCGTGATGATCCCCGCCTCCGACGGGCTGGCGCATGTGTCCTCCTCCGCGGTGAGGGAGCTGGCGATCTTCGGGGGAGACGTACGGGCTTTTGTGCCGGAGAATGTGGCGGAGGAAATCGCCGCGGCGCTGGCGAATAAATAAACATATTTTCTGACGGAAAAAAGGAAAGGGGTTTTTGTTCATGGCGGATATCAACGGTTCTGAGCTTTGCATCAAGGCGGTTCGCCTGCTGAAGCAGGAGCTGGCAAACGGGCGGAGAACGCTGATCAATGCGGATGCCTGGATCGTCAATAAGACCAACATGCAGCAGCAGCTGGACTACCTGGATGACCATCTGCCCGAAAACATTCGCCTGGCCGCGAAGATCGTGGAGGAAGAGGAGACCATCCGCACCGAGACCGAACAGAAGCGGTCTCAGATCCTGAACGACGCGCAGACGCAGGCCCAGAACATGGTGAACGATGCCTCTGCCAAGGCGCAGGATCTGATGAACCAGGCGAACCACGAAGCCAACGCGCTGATGGAAAAGGCCCAGAACGAGGCCAAGGCGTGCATGGACGCGGCGCGCGCGGAAGCGTCCCGGATGCTGGAGGACGCCGAGAAGAAGGCCAAGCAGCTGGTGGAGGAGGAGAATATCGTCCGCCGGGCACGGGTGGAAAGCGAGGAGCTGCGCGAGAAGGCGCAGCAGGACGCGGCTACCCTGCACAAGAATACCCTGGATTATATCGATTCCATGCTGGCCGATCTGGACCGCAATATGAGCAACATGATCAACAGCGTGCGCATGGAGCGCAGCGAGATCAAGAATCACAGATGACCGCGGCTTCTCTTCCGCTGAGAAACATCGGAATATTCGCGCATGTGGACGCCGGGAAGACCACGCTGTCGGAGCAGATGCTGCTTCGCGCCGGAGCGATCCGCGAGGCCGGCAGTGTGGACCGCGGAACGGCGCATACCGACAGCCTGCCCGTGGAGCGCAGGCGGGGCATTTCCGTACGCGCGACCTGTGTGCGCCTGCAGTGGAAGGGAACCGCCATCCATCTGATCGATACCCCCGGGCATACGGATTTCACCGCGGAGATCGAACGGAGCCTGTGGGCGCTGGACGGCGCCGTGCTGGTGGTGAGCGCGGCGGAGGGCGTGGAGCCCCAGACCGAGCTGCTGTATGACGCCCTGAAAAGGGCCGGGATCCCACTTCTCTTTTTTCTGAATAAATGTGACCGGGAGGGCGCAGACATTCCCGGTACACTCGGGCAGATCCGGCGGAGGCTGAAGGCCTCGGCCGTTCCGCTTTTTGACCGGGAAAACCTGACCGAAAACGTGTGCGGAGAGGATGAAGCGCTGGCGGAACGCTATCTGGCGGGTGAGGACGTTTCCGAAAAGGAAGCGGAAGACGCGCTGCGCGGACTGACCCGGGCGGGAAAGGCCTGCCCGGTCCTGGCAGGCTCCGCGCTGAAGGGCGAGGGGATCGAGGCCGTGCTGGACGCGGTGACGGAATACCTGCCCCCGCCCGAAAACGCGGATGAGCTGTGCGGGGTGGCGTTTGCCGCGGAGAAGGACCGGCTGCTCGGACGGGGCGTATGGATCCGCCTTTGGGGCGGAACACTGAAGACCCGGGATACCGTGACGCTGCCCGGACGGATGGACCCGCTGAGCGGGGAAATGATCCCCGTGGAGCAGAAGATCACCCAGATCCGGGATGTGAGAGGCGCCGATACCGGGGAACTGAAGGCCGGGGAGATCGGGATCGTATACGGCCTGGGGAGAATCCCGGTCGGCAAGGTGATCGGGAACGGGGAGAAGCTGCCCCGGTCCGTAAAGCCCGGCGCGATCCGGGAGCCCCTGATGACCGTGCGCGTGCTGCCGGAAAAGAAGGAAGAGATGGAAGCGCTCCGCGCCGCTTGCGAGGAGCTGTCGCTGGAGGATCCGCTGCTGCAGGCAAGGTACTCAAAGGCGACGGACGAGCTGCAGTTGCGCGTGATGGGCGCCATCCAGCTGGAGATCCTGCAGGAAACGCTGGAGACCAGGTTCGGCCTGAAGGCCGGTTTTGACGACCCGACGGTGGTTTACCGGGAGACCATAGCGAGAGCCGGCACCGGCTTTGCCGCCTACACGATGCCCAAGCCCTGCTGGGCAGTGCTGGAGTTTACCCTGGAGCCCGGGGAGCGGGGGAGCGGCGTGCAGTATTCCTCCGTTGTTCCCGTGCGGGACATCATGGCGAGGTATCAGCACCAGGTGGAGCAGGCGCTGCCGCTGGCCCTGCGCCAGGGCAGGCTGGGCTGGGAGGTGACGGACATCGTGATCACCCTGACCGGCGGGAACCATCACCTGATCCACACGCATCCGATGGACTTCATCCTGGCCACGCCATGGGCCATCCACGACGGGCTCCGGAACTGCGGCTCCGTGCTGCTGGAGCCGATGCTGGAAATGAAGCTGCTGCTTCCCGCGGAATACGTCGGGAAGGTCATGAGCGACGTGGCCGTCATGCGCGGGGAGGTGCTCTCCACGGAAACGGACGGCGACCGGGTGATGCTGACGGCGCTGGTGCCGGCGGCGGAAAGCATGGATTATCCGACGCGGCTGGCGGCGGCCACCGGCGGGCGGGGCGGAATGGCCGCCCGGCTGCACTCCTGGCGGGAATGCCCAATGGAGCTCGGACACACCGCAAAAAGGCGCACGACGGATCCGCTGGATACCGCAAAGTATATCCTGGCAGCCCGCAGCGCCATGTCCGGCGGCGTATTCGATATGGAACAGGAATGATCAGAGGGAAACGGAAAGCTGCTCAGGCCGGGGAAGCTCAGCAGCCTCACCCAGCAGGCAGCAGGAATAACGGAAGCCTTCCGGCGCGGCCAGGTCAAAGAACCGGCAGCCCTCCGGCGGGGAAATGACGGAAAAGGAATTCAGGGGACGGGACAGACCGTCCCCTGTTGCTTTCAGATAGCTTTCTTTTTTGGTCCAGATGCCCGTGAAGAGGAAATGCCATCTGTCCGGGTCGGTCTCGGCCGTCAGAAGGGCCTGCTCATCCGGCGCATAATAGCGGGCGGCGAGCCGCGGGGTCCCCCTGCCGACGGCCTCGGCGTCGCATCCGACGGGAAAACCGGACACGGCGCAGAGCGCCTTCGTTCCCGCGTGGGAAAGGCTGAAGAAGATCTCCGGATGACCGGGAAGGAAGGGCTTTTCCTTTTCCGAAACGGCAAAGCGCTCCGACAGGGCATCGATCCCGGCGGACGCGAGGGCCCGCGTCAGCAGGATGCTGACGCCCAGGGAAAGCCGTTTGCCCTCCGGATGGCGGATCGCGCTGATCCGCTCCTGCCGCCAGGACGGTACGCGCGTGAAATAATCCCGGAAGAGGGCTTCATCCTCCAGCGGGGCGACGTCGGCGGAGTATACGCGGCAGAAATCTTTCACGGCGGCTTTCCTTTCAACGGTTGATGCCGCTATGATTCTTGATGAAAACGGGGGATTCCTTCTTTTCCTGCCAAAATCAGACTTGACGGAGGTGAAAAGGCATGATAGAATACTCAAGCTGGTTCATTTAGGGAGCGATGGCCGAGCGGTTGAAGGCGCTGGTCTTGAAAACCAGTGATACCGAAAGGTACCGGGGGTTCGAATCCCTCTCGCTTCGTTTCCATCTCGCCGCGGGGTATATCAGAGGCAGATGGCCTGGCTCATACCCAGGAGGTCGCGGGTTCAAATCCCGCCCCCGCACCCATAGGAGCTTGGTGTAATGGCAGCATCACGGTCTCCAAAACCGTGGATTGGGGTTCGACTCCCTGCGCTCCTGTTTCGGCTTAAGCCGGATTGACCTCCTGACGGAGTTGCGTAGGTCGAAAAACCAGTAGGCGGAGTAGTGCTGAAACAGTGCTGCAGTCAGGAGCAATGGGGGATTGGCGCAATGGTAGCGCACCTGCTTTGCAAGCAGGGGGTTGCGTGTTCGAGTCACGTATCCTCCACACCCGGAACCTCGCCCGGA
>JAFWQA010000042.1 GCA_017509255.1 Clostridia bacterium
ACCTAATGACCTCCTTTTGCTATCTTCTTCGCAGTTGGCAGACCGCGTTCGTATTATAGCAAAAGGAGTTTTTCTGTCATCCGCATAGCTATAAGCTTCCCCGAACCCCACGCCTAGCGTGGGGTTTTAGAGAGACAAAAATGTCCGAAAACTTTACGTTTTCGGACAAATTGTGGAAAGAGACGCAAACTTTGATACAATGTTACCTTGTGTTACCCTTTGGGGGCAAGGTAACACTTTTAGCGCTCACATTCTTCACAAATGTGTTGCGTTCTCCTTCACTGAGTGGTAGAATAACAGAAAACAATGAATCGGCTTCAGCGTAGCGGGCAAGGGGGTATTACAATATGAAAACAATCCGTGCTTTCCTCCTCGCAGCATTCTGTGCGGTGCTGCTGGCTGCGACCGGTACGGCCGCGGCGGATGACATGACCTGGGCCGACCTGCAGCAAGCCCTGAACACGGGCGGCACGGTCAGCCTGGATAGCGATGTGATCGCCTCCGCTTCCGACGAAGCGCTGATCGTTCCCCAGGGCGTGACCGTGACGCTGGACCTGAACAGCCATACGATCAACCGCGGCCTGTCCGAAGTGGCGGAGAACGGCAGCGTGATCATTGTTCAGGGAACGCTGACCGTGACGGACAGCGGAAGCGGCGGCACAATCACCGGCGGTTTTGCTGAACTCGGCGGCGGCATCGCGAACAACGGCACGCTGATCATCGAGGGCGGCAGCATCGAGGGCAACTGCGCCGTCTATGACGGCGGCGGAATCTATAACTCCGGCACACTGGCCATGCGCGGCGGCAGCGTCACCGGCAACACGGCGGGCCGCTACGGCGGCGGTGTCTTCCACAACGCAACGATGACCATGGAAGGGACGCCCGTCGTGTGGGACAACACCCCCTCCAACCTCTACCTCCCCGAAGGCAAGCGGATCAGGTTCACCAATGCCATGAACACCGGCGCGAGGGTCGGCGTCACCTGCCCGTCCTTCGTGACAACGTTTACGGAGCATTACCACGATTTTGCCCAGGCGGTCCCCACGGCGTTCTTCTTCAGCGATGTGGAAGGCTGCAGGATCAGCCAGAACGGTTACAAGGAGAACAGCTCTGAAAGCCATGAGGGCCGTTGGGAGACCGTTCTCACCTACCTCAATGTGGATAGATTCGGCCAGAGGGTCACCACACTGGAGACCAACTATACGCTGCTGACATCCGACAGCCGTAATCTGACGGCTACCTGGTACGTCGTCCGGGGCGATGTGACGGTCAATGACCGCCTGGATGTGAAGGACAGCAGCTCAGTGAACATTCTCCTCATGGACGGCGCTGTCCTCCGGGCGAAGGACGGCATTTACGTGAGCAGCGACTCCTCGCTCAACATCTACGGTCAGAGTGGAGAGACCGGCCAGCTGATCGCCGAGGGCTCTTCCAAAAGTGCCGGCATCGGCGGCAAGAACGAGACCGGCTATGGTGCCATTTACATTCACAGCGGCCGGGTTCAGGCCACGGGCGGCAGTTTTGGAGCCGGTATCGGCGGCGGCCTCGACGCGGCGAACGGCAGCGGTCTGGTGACGATCTACGGCGGATTTGTCACGGCACAGGGCGGCGAATACGGTGCGGGCATCGGTGGCGGCGCGAACGACGATGACGAGCCTTACTACGGCGATCCGGGCAGGATTGTCATCTATGGCGGCACGGTCAACGCAACGGGTGGACTCACCAGTGCCGGCATCGGCAGCGGCCGCTTTGCAAAAAACCGCGGCAGCATTGAGATTCACGGCGGATCTGTCACAGCACAGGGCGGCAACAACGGTGCTGGCATCGGCGGCGGTTTTGGCGGAGATAATGACAAAGTGACCGTGCTGATCACAGGCGGCCAGGTATACGCAAAGGGGAAAGGCAGCGGAGCCGGCATCGGCGGCGGCGGCGGCACCGGCGTCGATGAAGGCTCCGGCTGCAAGGTTACGATTACCGGCGGAACGGTGACCGCGGTGAGTTCGGAGCACGCGATCGGAAAGGGAGGCAACCAATGGTCCAACCACCACACCACGCTGGATATTTACGATTTGGCCTGGGTGAGAGCGGGCAGTTCCGAAGCTGATGCCAGTCCCGTGGCAAGCGGCGACCGTGTAAGTGCGTGCCGGGACAGCCACTATGTCCGGATCGAACCCTGCACCCATGAAAACGCCACCTACACCATTGAAGCCGCAACGCACACAGGCACCTGTCTCAACTGTCTGCGGGAAGCGATAGAGGAACCGCACCGGTTTGTGGAGGGCATCTGCGAGGCGTGCGGATATCACACGTCGAACTGGGTGATTACCTTCGACCCCAACGGCGGCACCGGCACCATGCCGGCGATAGAGGTCACCCCCGGCAGCAGTGCACTCCTGCCTGTCTGCTCCTTCCGGGCGCCGGACGGCATGGCCTTTGTGGCGTGGCAGATCGCCAGCGACAGCTATCCGGCCGGCTCGTCCTTCGCACCGAACGCCCACTTCACGGCGCTGGCCGTCTGGGGTGAGAGCACCTGGTCCCTGCTGCAGGAGCAGATCAACAATGCCGGTGACGGGCAGACGGTGGTCCTGAACGCCGACCTGGCAGCCTCCGCCAGCGACGGCACCCTGGCAGTCCCGGAGGGCAAGCACATCACGCTGGACCTGAACGGCCATACGCTCAGCGGCAGCGGCGTCCTGGGCGTCGTTCTGAACGTCGAGGGCGGCGCGGAGCTGACCCTCACGGACACCGCGGGCGGCGGCGCCCTCACCCGCGGCATGTGGTATGGGATCTATGTGAAGCGCAGCGGCAGCCTTTCCATGCAGGACGTTGAGATCAGCGCCTGCGGAGCGGGACTGCAGGTCTACGGCACGGCGGTGATGGCGGGAGGCGCCATCCGGAACTGCACGAGCGAGGGCGGCGTGGTTGTATACAGCCCCGGCTCCTTCACTATGACGGGCGGCAGCGTCGCCGGTAACGAAGCCTATTACTATGACGGCGGCGGCGTGACGGTGAACGGCGGCACCTTCCGCATGACGGGCGGCAGCATCACCCGCAACACAGCCAAGTATGGCGGCGGTGTCTATGTGCAGACAGGCGCCGGGCATTTCATCATGGAGGGCGGCAGCATCACCGCCAACACATCGCAATATGGCGGCGGCGTGTACGTGAGCAACAGCAATTCGGGCGGCAGCGTCACCCTCTCCGGCAGCGCAACCATCACGGGCAACACCGGCACAGACGGCGCGGCGGCCAACCTTGTGCTCGCAAAAAACAGCTATGGCAGCTTCACCCACATCAACATGGCAGCCGGCTCCGTCAGCGGCCGCGTCGGCGTAACGATCCGGCCGTACAACAGCGGCGATACAGACCTCACGCCCGCCTTTACCACTGGCCTGAACGGCCGCAGTGTCGGCGGCTTCGTCAGCGACAGCACGGCATACGTTGTCGGCCTGAACGACGATGGGGAAGCCTGCTTCATCAATCCGAATGTCCTGGGCATTCCGGATTTCGTTCTTCCGACCGGTACGCTCGGGATCCAAAGCGAAGCGTTCGTCGGCATCGCCACAACGGTGGTGTATATCCCCAACAGCTGCCGTTCGATCGGCGCAGCTGCTTTCCGGGATTGCCCCAATCTCCGCCAGATCCGGATTCCCGCCGGCTGCACCATTGGCGAGGATGCCTTCGCGGGTGACTTTGGCCTGAGGATCTTCGGCTACAGGAACAGTCCGGCGGAGACCTATTGCAGCGAACATCTGTATTGCATCTTTGTTCCGCTGGATTAAAACCGGCCCTGCTGCGGCCGCTTTGTTCCCTCCGACGAAAGGCGGAGGGAATTTGTATGGTATTGCGATGCAAAAAGCAATGGAATCACGCGGATCATGATCGTTTGTCCCGGTGTGTGATCTCATTATCTCCTGTAAAGTATTCACATTTAAGGTGCTGAAGCCGGAGGATCCTGAAAAGCAGATTCATAAGACGATAGCGGAGAGCAAAGGGATCAAGGATTCTGAAGCCGCAAGCAAGATCAAAGGAGAAAACCGTCAATTGAGAGGCCGT
Source organism: Clostridia bacterium (assembly GCA_017509255.1). Classification (GTDB taxonomy): domain Bacteria; phylum Bacillota; class Clostridia; order Christensenellales; family Aristaeellaceae; genus Aristaeella. The sequence goes on from JAFWQA010000042.1 coordinate 4,057, forward strand.
CGAACAGATCAGGAGGTCTTCTAGCCAACATATTAATCTCATCCAGGTCATCGATATGAACGGCAAATTCATCAAGGCCGGATTTGTAGAGCATCTCTTTTGTATCAAAGTTAGGGTTGTTGGGTGGCGGAGCATACCGGATTCGAACCGGTGACCTCTACAATGCGAATGCAGCGCACTACCAACTGTGACTTTTGCTACTCACAAAGTCCGCATATAACCTGGAGCTTAGTCACTAATGTTTGCCGATTGTGGTAATGCGCTTTTCATTGAGTACGATTATTTCATAAGCGCTTTGACCTGTTGCGTCAGTCTCCGGATATCACGATTCGCACAACCCGCCATGTTTTCCGCATACCGGAGCAGTGCCTGGCAGGCATCGATTAGGAGATGATAGTCCTGGTTCTTCGATTGACGCCGTTTCTTTTCCTGTCCGGAAGACTTCTTTTTTTCTTTTATCACCGGCTCTGCCAGACGGACCCATTCTCCCCGCAACAGGTCGAAGCATGCTCCGGACCAAGGCACGTCGACAGGAAGGCCGAACTGCTCCGCGATTTTTGCTGCCAGCATCTGGCTGTTCTCATCATCTCCGTGGTTGACAAATACACGCGCAGGCTTTTGCTCCATGCTGTCAAGCCACCGCAGGAGGCCCGCCTGATCCGCGTGTCCCGAAACGCCGTTCAGCAGGGCGACTTCTGCCTTTACCTGGATCTCTTCACCAAGGATCTTGACGGTTTCCGCGCCATCAAAGATGATGCGGCCAAGGGTTCCGTTGGCCTGGTAACCCACAAACAGGACGGTGTTTGCGGCATCCCACAGATTGTGCTTCAGGTGGTGGCATATACGACCGCCTTCACACATGCCGCTGGAAGCAATGATGACCTTGGGTTCCCGGATCGCGTTCAGCGCTTTGGATTCGTCCGCGGTCCCCGCGATATTCAATCCATCAAACCAAATCGGGTTTTCTCCCGCCCTCATGATCGAACGCGCATCATCATCCAGGCAATCCGAATCGCATTGCAGAAAGACACCGGTGGCCTGTGTGGCCAGGGGACTGTCCAGATAAACCTGAAAGTCCGGCCGTTCCGGTAGCAGATTCCGCATTTTGATTTCTCTGAAGAAATAGAGCATCTCCTGTGCACGACCTACCGCAAAAGATGGTATGATGACCGTGCCATTTCTGGCAAAGGTCTTTCGCAGGATCTGCACCAGGAAAGGGATTGGATCCATCGCACGATCATGGAGACGAGCCCCGTAAGTAGACTCGATCATCACATAATCAGCGGACTTCACAGGATGGGGATTGTTGATAATCGGCTGATTCGTATTGCCGACATCTCCGCTGAACACCATGGTGACCTGTTTTTCATCTTCGTTCAGGAAACACTCAACAGACGAAGAACCCAAAAGATGCCCGGCGTCCACAAAACGAACGGAGAGACCCTCGTCAACATCAACCACCAGGCCGTAGGGACAAGGGCGGAAAAGCCTCATCGTCTTTTCCACATCTTCTGTCGTATAGAGAGGTTCTACCGGCTCTTTCCCGGCACGCAGATTCTTTTTTGTCCGATCCTCGGCGTCCTTTTCTTGAATCGATGCGCTGTCGGCCAGCATAATGGCACACAGATTCATAGTTTCCGCCGTGGCATAGATTCTCCCGTGAAAGCCTTCTTTCACCAGCAGAGGCAGCATGCCGGAATGGTCGATATGCGCATGCGTGAGCAGAACATATTCGATCTGGCCCGGAGAGACAGGCAAGGGTACTGGTTCATAATCATTGTCACCCTGGATCATGCCATTGTCCACCAGCAGGAAACGTCCGCTGTTCCATTCCAGAAGTGTTTGGCTTCCGGTTACCTGATGGTTTGCGCCGATGAATGTAAGCTTCATCATATTTCCTCATTTCAGTTCATCGTCGTCGGACACTCTACCGGCGGCACGTTGTACAGAGAAAGAAAATCCGCATAAAACCTGGGGTTTAGCTACTGTTGTCAGCCAACCGTGGTAATGCGTCTTACTGACCATAGAGGATGAACATTTCCTTAAGCCGTTCTGCAGAGACAGCCCAATTATCCGGTATGCGATCGGTCGTGCCTTTCCCTATGGCGCGTGGTTCCCAGGTATGATTCTCATAGAGGATTGTTAACCGTCATATGTTCGCGCCAATCAGGTTCTTGTAGAAATCCACAGCCCCGGGCAGACAGTTGTACTCAATACTCTCGTTCAGGCCATGCATTCCCTTCATCTGCTCCGGGCCATAGACCACCGGTGCGAAACGTACGACATGCTCAGCGATCCGCTCATAGTTGCGGGCGTCCGTGGCTCCGGTCATTACATAGGGGCAAGCCTCCAGCCCCGGGAAGGTCTTGCCGATGGTTTCGCGAACCAGCATGAACCCCGGTCCGTGAATGTCCACGCTCCTGGATGCATCGACCGCGTGGTACACCTCCATGTCGAGATGGTACATGGATGCAATCTTTTTTACCTTGTTAAGGCTGGCATTCATTCCTTCATGTGGGATAAACCGCATATTGGCCCCAAGGATTGCCTCCTGCGGCAGCACATTGTATGCGTTGGAGCCTTTCAGCATAGTAAAGGCAATGGTCGTTTGCAGCATCGCCCCTGCCTGGGCGCTGATCATCGGGAGGACCTTGATCAGCAGCGGTTTGAACAGCCACATGTTCCGGAAGAGCATCTTCATGTAGAACGGAGCATACGGTGCTAACTGTTCAAACATCGACTGCACTTCTGCGGGCATTTTGCGTTTGAATGGATTGTGGTGCTCAAACAGGGCTACAAAGTCCGCCAATCGAGCGACCGGAGTATTTTTGCCAGGTGCACTTGCGTGCCCGCCCTCTGATCTCGCTTTTAGAAGAATGTCAGCTTTCCCCTTCTCGAACACGCCAACCATGGCAAAGTTCCCATGTATCCCGCCAACAGGGTCAGTGATAATGCCGCCGCCCTCATCACATACCAGGAAGGGATGAACGCCTCGTCGTTCGAGCTCGTCTACCAGCTTCGGGCATCCATCGCCGGACCACTCCTCGGTGCAGGAGGATGAGAGATACACGTCCTGCTCAGGGGTATAACCTGCAGTGAGCAGCTCTTCTGTAGCCTGGAAGAAAGCCATAACACTGCACTTAGTGTCCGAAGCCCCGCGCCCCCAGACTTTACCTTCCGCAATATCCCCCGAGAATGGCGCATGCTTCCATTCGCCCTCTGCCGGCACAACATCCTGATGGCTCATCAGAACCAGTGGCTTATCTGAATGCTTCCCTTTCCAGAAGAAGAGCAGATTGCCGTCAATCTCTGTCTTCTCAAGCTGCTCATGTGCCAGGGGGAACAGGTCCTCCAGCAACTGATGGAAGGGAAGAAATTTGTCTCTTTGGTTCGTTTCAGGTACGCTGACCGTGTCAAAGGCCACCATTCGGCTCAGCTTCCTGGCGTAGGCCTCTGCCCGTTCATTCGCAGGCGGAGCGGTATAGGCAGCCTTTTTCCTGGGCGTTGTGAGCGTTCTGAACAGAACAACGGCCAGCAACAGAACAATAATGCCGATCAATATCCACAGAATCACTGTTTCTTTTCCTTTCTGTAGTGCAGCCATGCCAGCAGGATCGCCAGGCCACCGCCTGGGATGATCAGAATACTGGTTTGGCTTTGAAGAGTGGGCAGCAGAATGAACACCAGGCTCATCAGCAGAAGCGGCCATACTGCGAGGCTCAGGTTCTTTCTGTAATATTTGTACGCCATTGCGCCGAACAGAGCCGGCACGACCTGGTCAAAGGCAGGCTGGAGCGCTTCGCTCTGCAGAATGGGCTGCAGGGGCTGAAGCAGAAGCACGCCCAAGGCCAGAACCAGGATGGTTACCAGCGATGACACCGCAATGGAGAGTGTCGAGACGATTTCGTTCTCTTTGGTGCCGGCCTTTACTCCGGCCACATCTCTGGCGTTGATGGCGCAGGGGATTTTCATGTTGATCAGGTTGCCGGTGATGAACGCGAGATAACTGCCGCCAGACCCGAGCATGGGTGTATAGACCAGGAACTCCACGACGGAAGAAACCGTCCAGACAAGCCCTACCGCGGCAAACCCGCGCACGACAGCAGATACGTCCGGCATTGCGCCAAGGAAACTGCCGATCACGAACGGCGCTCCGACCAGAAGGATAAGCGTAACAACAGAAACGATCCGGCCAAGCCGATGTGTGCTGCGCTCATAACGTGCAATGGTTTCTTCTCTGCTCATGTCTCGTTCCTCCTCACTTTACAACCGTGTTCAGCAGTGCTGCGCACGCCATTCCGGCCAACATGGACAATGCCAGGGAGAAGTCCTCCAGCCACTTGGCTTTCAATTTCTCGGCCAGATGTGTCAGAATGGCCATTACGGCGGCTGCGCAGAGCGCTGTCAGCAGCGGCAGCACAGAGCCGGCAAAGGTGAACCGGCCGTTGCCTGAGATCCATATCCCGAGATAGGACCCGATATAAACGCTGACCAAGCCGATGAACATGGCGGTCATCGCCTGATCGCCGAACGAACTGCCACTACTGCTGTTCTTGGACAGCCGGTTCGTGTATTTCTTGTTGAGAAACAGGTTCAGGATCATACCCCACATGATGCAGACAGACATCAGGAGGGCAATGGTGGCAAAGGCCGATGCGGTCATTTCGCTTCCGGAGAGCTGAATGCTCACCTGTTCTGCAGCTCCCTGTGCAACCTGTGTCTCATAGTGCAATGCTCCAATAACGCTAAGCCGCAGCCAGGGCCAGGGGATTCCAAGTGCCCCGGAGAGTGCGATAACACCCAACAGGATCCCTACGGCTGGGAGCACGGAAAAAGAAGCAGAGGAAGTAACGACTCGCTTGAGGACTGCCGTGTCCATGCCGATCGCCTTCCCTGCGCGCCAGGCACGCACCGCAAAAATCACGCACACTGTAGCGATGAAGGCAATGATCCCACCACAGATCAGGTACATGGTTGGTGATGACAACTGCTGTATTACATTCATATGGATCCCTCCGGTTCTGGTGTTTGTTGCTCTGGAAATGTTTTATTTTCCTCCTCCAGAGAGAGCCTGCGCGTGTACTTCTGCACTTGTCTGCAATGGTGTTTCCCGTAGAAGTCTGTAAAGGCGCAGATCAAATTTATTATACATGATAATGACGGTCAACGCAAACAAAAAGGCGACGGTCAGCCGACCACCGTCATCGAACTTCATATGGAGGTGATAATGAAGATTTGTCAGTACCGTCAATATGGAAGGCTTGTTCTTCGGCATGTAGAATTTCTTGTATTCCTTTTTGAAATCAAAAGCCATTGCACTGTCCTCCGGGTTCTTTATTTCTTATCTGACGGTCTCATCAGGACGGGCAGACCGGGGCAAAAGTCAACTCCCACGCAATCATGTCACCGTGAACTCCGTCCATTCGATATGATTGTATTGTATCACATCGTCAGCTCTTTTCATGCCGCATTTTTCGTAGATAGGCGCGGCGTTTTCGTTGGCAATCAGATACACCGCGATATCCTTTTCTCCGCCGGCCAGCTGATGAGCGGTTTTCATCAGGCGTCTGCCAATTCCCTGGCGGGTATAATCCCTGTCCACCCCAAGATCGGTGATGTAGAGCCAATAGGCGTAATCAGTCAACCCGAACAGCACACCCACCAGCAGGCCCTGTTCATTCCGCGCGGTCAGGCTGATGGAAACTGTATTCACCAGGCGGGCGATCCGCTCCTCAAAGCGTTCCCTGGGGTACTGGGAGCCAAGGTCGGTACGCTTGAGAAAACCGATGTATTCCTCCGCTGTGACCCGCTCTTCCCGGATCGTAATTTCGGGTATATGTTCTTTCAAATACGCTTCAAACTCCGGCGTCCGGCTCCAGTAGCGGATGCCCCAGGTGTTAAAGCTCCACTCGTCCATATATTCGTTGCATTCATAATCCACGTACCAGATCAGCCCGTCCCGTACCACGAAATTGGTGGGGAACCAGTCGACGTTCAGCCCCGCGGCCTTCGCCTTGTCCGCCATGTCCCGCACCTGGGCAAGATAAGGCTCGGCAGACGTTCCGTCCCTGACCAGGTCAAAAACGGTGGGACCTTCGATGTACTCCTTCACGATCCTCTCGGCGTCCAAATCAATGGCCAGCATCTGCGGGATGCGGATGTCTGCTGCCCTAAGGCGTTCGTAATCCTGCTGTTCCGCTTCGATCTTGTTGCCGAAGGCATAGTAATCACAGGGCTCATGGTGGATTTGCTTCACCACCACCCGCTGCCCGTCGCCCTCCGCCAGGTAGGAATATCCACCCTTGCCATGGCCCAGGAGCCTGAGGATACGATAGGATTTCCCGCAGACATTCAGTTGTTCCGCCATGCTTTTCTCCTGTTTCATTTTATCTCTCCAGAAATCCGGGTGAAGGAAACATTTCCTTTTGCCTGATGACCTGAAACGGAAATATGATAGCTGCCTGTTTCAGCGATTTCCAGAACAAAATCGGCGTTCTGCTGTCCGTTTCCCCGGTAAATCGGCGTTTTCCCTTCCATGCCTACGATCACATCCGCAGACCCTTCTGTATGCGACAGGGAAACCCGCAGACGATCGCCTTCTGTCAGGTTCAGATCGGCTGATTCCTCCCGATTCAGAATGCTGTATTCCATCCGAAATCCGGATGCGTCAGATACCCTGGGCCCGTCAAAAACGCTGCCTGTCCCGCAGCCGGTTAGCAGGATAATCATTGCGGCAAGCATACAAACACATGCCGCTTGTTTCAGTTTGGACCGCCGTTCTGTATTTCGTTGCATCAGTGTCCGCGCCTCTTTTCCTTATCATGAATGATCCATAGCAGTCACAGCGGACCTATACAGACAGTACAGCCCGCTGCTCAGCAGCACGGAACCCACGATATCCGTGAGCCAATGCACCCCGGCTACCAGCCTACCGATGACCATGAACGCGGAAAACAGAATGACAAACACCGCTGTCATTCGCCGGATCGTTTGATTCTTTGCCCGCCTGTTCACCTGGAACAGCAGCGTGGGCATCACGCTGAGCACCAGCAGCGTGGTGGAGGACGGATAGGACGCCTCCATAGCTCCGTCGATCAAAATGGGGCGGTAATTGATGGGAATCATCTCAAAGATCAGGTACCCCAGAATGACCAGGATGTAATACCCGCCCAGCAGCAGGATATCCTTATCCACTTTGGCAATGCTTTTCCGGCGGATCCACTGCATAAGGCCCAGCAGGCCGAAACCGATGCACACCGCGATGGGCACCAGCCCCAGCCAATCCGTGATGGTGTAGATGGCCATGTGCACACCCGTCAGTTGGTGAAACCAGGTGTTGACGGCGGAAAAACCTACGTTTGTCCCGTTGACGCCTACGGGCTGCACATCCACCGATTGGATCAGAAGTGTCCAAAGGACAAAACTCAGAAGCAAAACGCCACTTGCGATAAACCCTTTCCGTTTTCTGCGATTCATATTGTCCTCCGTGTATCAGTCGAACAGTTGCCCCGGCAGTTTCAGTTTTTCCTTGGGCTGGAATTGCCGGTCGAAGGCTTCCACGTCCTTATCGTCCACATAGTAGCCCTTGGGCGTCTGATACACGCCGGTGACGCCGTCCAGATACCCCGACGCCAGCTCCCTGCACAGGAAGAAAGAATCGTCCGCGCCTTCCGGCAGATCGTGATAGCGGATGCCGAATTTCCGGGCGTAATCAAAGCCGCAATGGCTGTAGAATTTGATGTTGCCCTCAAACAGCACCGCGCCAAAGCCCATGGCCGCAGCCTTTTCCAGGCAGAAGTCCAGCAGCTTTTTTCCATAACCCTGCCGTTTCAGCTCCGGCGTGATGCCGATGGGGCCCATGGTCAGCACGGGGATATCCCGTCCGTCGTCGGCGTTGATCATCGTTTTCATGAACATGTTTTGTCCGATCAGCTTCCCGTCCTGCTCCATCACGAAGTCCAGCTCCGGGATGAAGGCGGGATCGTCCCGCAGCACGTGCATCACGTAGTGCTCGCTGCAACCGGGCCGGTACACGTTCCAGAAGGCCTCCCGGATCAGGTTCTCCGTCGCTCTGTAGTCCTCTTTGTTTTCCAAACGAATGATGAAATCCTTCATGGGATCATATCCTTTCTCTTCTCCAGTCGGTTTTCCCGTATTCTCTCGTTGATCTGTGCGGCGGTCCTGGCGCTGATGCCATAGTCCACCAGGTGCCAGAGCGCCTTGGCCAGTAGAATGAAGGCTGCATAGACAATGATATCCGTTCCACTATACCAGAAGCCCCAGCGGTGGGCCAGCGGCAGCAGCATGGCCTCCAGCAGCAGCGCATGGAGTGCAGTGCGCAGCCACCAGCCCTTCGGGGTCAGCTCGTCCCGGGAATAATAGACGACCATCGAAAGCAGTGACAGCAGCGTGAACACCATGATGCGGCCAAAGTAGGACACCACCGGCAGTTCCGAGGTCGGGTTGAATAGCAGGCACATGAAAAAAGTGCATAGCATGATGATGCCGTAGATCGTCACATACCGCCGCGCCCAGAGCATGATGTTTTTCATAAACGCTTACACCCCCAGCATCCGTTTCAGTTCTGCCACGTACTTGCGGGAGACTACGACCTTCTCCCCGTTGGAGAGCACCGCTTCAAACCGCCCGGACAGCGATGGCCGCACGTAGTCGATCCTGTCCGCGTTCAGGATCATGGACTTGCTGCACCGAAACAAGGCGCTGCCCGCGCAAAGCCGCTCAAACTCGTAAAGCTTCTCCTTTGCTTCGAATACATCCGCCTGGGTGTAGACAAAGGCCCGTTCATCCACGACCTCGAAGTAAAAGACCTCCGACAGCTTCAGCCGATGCATCTCATCCTCCCGCCAGCCACAGACTGTCTGCTGACCGGAGACCGCCTCCTGAACGCCCTGGACCCAGGCCGCGCCGGGATCGTGGCAGCGCACGATCAGCTCTTCTTCGCGCTCCCGGTCGATCTGCTCCACCGTCACCCTCATCCTTCCACCCCCGAAATCCATTGTACATACAAATCTGCTTGTGTCCATACCTCAGCCGGTGACTTGCAAAAAATGGCGGGTAAGATGCGCTCCCCGCCGTACTTTGTGTCAGCTTAAGGTCTGATTCAGCAAACGCTTACATTCCACCATTCACGATGGCCGCGTACTGATCCTCCGGGATCATGGGAGAGCCGATTTCATGAAGCAGCTCTCCGTCGATCTCGCCGGATTGGGCATATTGGCTGCCCGCCTGCTTAACCAGCACCAGCCGTGGTTCAGTGACGACCGCTGCCTCGGGCGCGTTGAACATGGGGCTTTCGGGGATGGTGATGATCGTGTGGTTGCGCGGGAAGCACTGTTTGAACTGTGCGATGGCAGGCTCAAAGTTGTGCTGGCTGTTGGGGAAGCCGCAGCCACAGATCATCATGTAGCGCAGGCGGGAGAAATCCGCCTGTCCGACGTGCTCATAGCGATCGCCCACCTTCCGCATGGCCATGGAGGACAGCGGCATGGTGCGGTCCAGCAGCGCCTTCAGCGGCGCGGGCATGCCATAGCAGTACAGCGGGAAGCTGAACAGCAGCAAATCGCTCTCCAGGATCTCATTCAGGATGTCCTGCATGTCGTCGTCATGGATGCATGTGCCGCCGTTGCGCTTGCAGGCAAAGCAGCCAGTGCAGTATTCGATATGTTTGTCGATCACATCAATGATATGGATATCCTGCGGCGACGCCGCCTGCATCCCTTCCAGGAATGCGCGGGTGATGTGCAGGGTGTCGCTGTTTTCACGCTTGGGACTTCCGTTAAGAACAAGAATCTTCATGGGCTCACTTCTTTCTCCATTCTGTTGTGAATAAAGGCAACAGTCTTTTCCTTCATGGATATTTTTTCAACGCGAAAGCCATACTCCAATAGCTCCTTTTTGTAACGGAGAAACGAATGATCTATTGGAATTCCCGCAATGGATTCGATCTCGTCAAAGGTCAGTTTGAAGCTGTCTGTGCCGTTTTCCGCTATCCATTTCCACAAAGGCTCATATTTGCTCATGCTCATTGGATCGGCACCCAGATGCCGCACTCATAGTCCGGCGATTGCGGATTCCCGGCGGAATAGACCTCCAGCGTCGCGGTACCGTTCGCGTGGTACTTCTGCCCCTCATTCGGGAACCATTCCTGCCATACCGCCGTATTCAGCGTTTGCAGAGAACCCGGCATCGGCCCCCTGGCCGTGAACACCGCCCAGCTGCTCTCGGGGAAGCTGTAGAGCTCCAGCCCCTCCGGAACCGCGCCGCCCTGATACAGCCCCGCGATCCAGTATGTAAAACCGCATTCAGATTCCGCGCAGATTGCATACATGCCGATACCGTTTTCGAGTATCGCCCTCTCCATGTCATTTTCAGGCTTCATTGTTTGCCACAGCCGTGCGTATTTCGCGGCGTATTCCCTGTCCCAGAATTCCGGACATTTCTGATAGGCCTCCTCCGGGCGAATCTCGGCATGATAGCCGATGAAGGTCATGGCGTTCTTCTTCTCATAGGTCACATTCATTCTGTTTTTCCTCCTCTGATTTCCTGCTCATACAGGTAAAAAACGGTCCACCCGGTATTCTCCGCGTACCAGTGCTGTTTTCCGCAGAATACAAATCCCAGCGACTCGTAGAACCGCTGTGCGGGAATGTTCGACGCGAGCGTATCCAGCCGAAACGCCTTCATACCACCTTCAGCCGCCATGCCGAGCGCTTTGCGCATCATGGCTCTACCGACCCCCGCGCCCTGGTAGCGCGGAAGGATGCCCAACAGGTGCAGCGTCATGACCTCATGATCCTGCGCATCCACACGCCATTGAACCTGGCGATAGTCCTCGTCCTGACCCGGCGTGATTGCCGCCAC
>JAFWQA010000043.1 GCA_017509255.1 Clostridia bacterium
CATGTCCATTATAACCCTTGAACCCCTTATCTCGCAAGAAAAGAAGGTGAACATTCATGGCTGAAACCCTGCGCGAACTGGTGGTCGCGCTGTCGCTGGACTCCAGCAATTTCTCGCGTAATATGCGCTCCATCAATCAGCAGATCAAGGAAGCCGAATCCACCTTCCGTCTAGCGGGCGCTGGCGTGGAGAACTTTGAAAAGACCGTTGCCGGAACAGAAGCAAAGCTCTCCATGCTGGGAAACAAGCTGACCCAGCAGAACCGTGCTGTGGAGCAGTACAGCCGTGCCCTTGTTGCCGCCAATGCCAAACTGAAAGAGAACTATGACCGGCACAAGGACTATTCTTCCCGGCTGGAACAGGCAAAGGATCGTCAGGAAGCCCTGCGCTTTGAGGTTGAAACCGCGAAGGTTGCCTATGAGCATTACCGGGATACCCTCGGGGAAACGGACTCCGCAACCATCGCCGCCAAGCAGAATCTGGAACGGTACCAGCAGGAACACGCTGAAGCAACCGCAGAGGTCACGAAGCTGGAGGGCCAGGTCAAGGCTCTGCAGAAAACCATGCAGAACAGCGCGGATGCTGCTTCCAAGGCTGCGACGGACCTGAACAACGCCAAAGCTGCTGCCCGGGAAACAGATGCGGAGATCAAGAAACTGACGGAAGAGCTCTACCGGATGAAGTCCGCATGGACGCAGGCCGGGACAACCCTGACTAACTTTTCGAAGAAGTGCGGAACCCTGTCCAAAGCCCTGACGAAAGCCGGGAAAACGCTCACAACGCACATCACCACACCCATTGTGGCTCTGGGAACGACAGCGGTCAAAGCCAGTATGGACTTTGAGTCCTCGTTTGCGTATGTTCGGAAAACCGTGAACGGCACAGAAGAGGACTTTGACAAACTGGCGGATGCCTCCAAACGGATGTCCACCGAGATCGCAACCTCCACGGATGAGATCAACGCCGTCATGGCCACAGGCGGACAGCTGGGTATTGCCACTGAGCACATTGAGGAATTTGCCCGGGTCATGATTGACCTGAGCAACGCTTCCACAGACCTGGATGCGGATACCGCCGCTACCCAGCTGGCAAAGTTCGCTAATATCATGGGCACAAGCCAGTCGCAGTTCTCCAATATCGGCAGTACGATTGCCATGCTGGGTAATAACTTCGCTACGACAGAAGCGCCTATTGCTGAAATGGCAATGCGTATCGCCGGTGCCGGAAAACAGATCGGACTGACGGAAGCACAGGTTCTGGGCCTTGCGACAGCCCTGTCGTCTGTCGGTATTCAGGCGCAGGCCGGTGGTTCCTCTATCTCCAAAGCTCTGATCAAAATGGAAGTCGCCGCTACGACCGGCGGTGATGCCCTGAAGGATTTCGCTCGGGTCAGCGGAATGACGGAGCAGGAGTTTGTCAACGCATGGAAGAGCGACCCCATCAAGGTATTCCAGCGGTTCATTGAAAGCCTTTCTGAAATGAACGAGGAAGGCATCTCTTCCGTCGCTGTCCTCGATGAAATCGGAATCAGTGAAATCCGCCTGCGTGATACCATGCTCCGTGCGGTGAACGCGACAGAGCTGTTTGCCAACGCGCAGGATATGGCAGAAGAAGCCTGGAAAGAGAATACCGCGCTGGTACAGAAATCCAGTATCATATACGGTACTACCGCCAGCAAGCTGAAAAACCTGAAAAACACAGCGCTCATGTTCGCCCAGCGGATCGGTGACGACCTGAATCCGACGATTCAGCAGATCATTGATTCTGTGAATGGCCTTCTTGAGAAGTTCATGTCCCTTGACGAGAGCCAGCGGCAGTCCATTGTGAAATGGGCCGCTTTTGCCGCAGCCATCGGTCCTGCCGTCCTGATCCTTGGGAAAGTGGTCGGCGCTGTCGGAAAGGTCTCCGGCGCTCTGGGTACCGCCTTTACCGCTATCGGAAAGTTCTCAGCGAAAGTAAGCATGGCTGGCGGTGGACTGGGCGGGCTGCTGAAAACACTGGTTTCTTCCAAGCTGGCGATGGTAGCCCTTGCCGCCGCTGTAGTGTACGGAGCCATTAAGCTGGTGGACTATGCCTCCGGCGCGAAAGCAGCCCGTGAAGCCCTCGAGGGCATGGCGAAAACAGCAAAGATCTGGAAAGAAACCGAGGCGGATACCTTCTACAGCCGGAGCAAGGGCCTGTCCTTCTTTGGAATGACGAAGGATGACTTTGTCCGCACCACGGCCAGCGCAAAAGAATGGCTGTCCGGCCTGACCAATGTCTGGTCTGACGGGCAAAAGGAAACCAACGAGATCGTTGAATCCTGGACGGAATCCTTCAAGAGCCTGACCGCCACGACCCGGGAATCCCTGCAGGAGATGAAGGATACAGCGGATGCCGCCGGGTATACATCTGTTTCGGATCAGTTGCAGGCAGACATCAAAACGCTGGACGCCATGGACAAGGAGATCACCGCTCTCCTGAAAAAGCGGAAGAACCGGAAACTGACAGAAAAGGATAAACTCCGCCTGCAGGAGCTGATCGATACCCGTGAAGCGATCGAGGTCAAGTACAAACTGACCGCCGCCGACACGGAAGGCTTTACAACCATCCGGAAAAAGGTGGAGGCGGAGATTGCCCGTGCGGAAGCTCGCGGACAGGAAGTCAGCGGAGAGGTCTATCAGGAGGCCATGGTAGCAGCTGCCGAAGGCATGGCCTCCGTCAACTCCGCACTCGATACGCAGTATGACAAGGAATACGCTGTGATCCAGTTGATTGAGGATGCCACGGAGCGTCAGGCTGCTCTGGATGCCCTGAACGCCAAATACAATGCGGATCGCCGTGCCGCCGCGCAGGAGTACGCCCAGCTTATGGCGGACATGGTGAATCCCGTCTGGCAGCAGGATAACGTTCAAGAAGCCAAAGGCCAGATCGGTGAACTGATGCAGCTCCTGCGCCAGTACAGCACCGCAAAGACCGAAGAGGAAAAGAAAGCCTTCCTCCCTGAACTGAACAAGCTGACAGCCAGTATGGACGAGGGCGCTTTGACGGAATATGTCAGTCTGCTTACCCAGATCCAGTCCCTACTGGACAGCGGGATGACGGAAGATGAAGTCCAGGCAATGTTCCCGGATATCGACTTCACGGCAGCGCTGGATCAGCTGGCGGCGATACAGCAGTTCCTGAAAGATAACAAATGGGATACCAACCTGACCAGTCTGAACGAGATGTTCGGCGAGGCTGTCGGGGATGAAGTCCTGAAGATCACCACAGATCTGGACATGACCGGCGCGAAAGCACGCTGGGAGGAATGGGCCAGCAACCCGGGTGCAATCACAACAGACGCGATCATCGCCGGATACTCCGAGGCGGAGAATGCTGAAAAGCAGCAGCCCATCGTGGAAGCCTTCGTATCGAAATACACGGAGATTCCTGAAGGCGCAAACACCGCACAGCTGACCCCGGAAGGCATTCTGGCATACGTTACCAAGTATGCCGAGTCCACCACGGGTGTAGATGTTTCCGGCCTGAATCCGACAAACGTCACCGGTATCGTCAGCGCTTATAAGGAACTGGCTTCCGGCACGGATGTTTCTCAGCTGAAGCCCAGTGAGATCACGGCCTACGTTTTCAAATACCTGGAGGAGAACGAGGTTGATACCACCGGCCTGACGCCTGACTCCGTTACCGCGACCGTCATGGCGTATGAGGAAATCACCGGCGGCGCTTCCACTGCTGCCCTGAAGCCCTCTGACATCGTCGGTCTGATTGTCAAATACGCCGAAGCGGAAAACGTGGATCTTTCCGCGCTGAACTCCGCGCAGATCGAAGGCATCGTTACGAAGTTCTCTGAGGCAACTGGCTGTGATAAATCTGAGCTGATGAAGGAATTTGTCGCCTACATCACGGAGTACAAGGAAGTCAACGGTGTGAAAAAACCGACCCTGAATATGCAGGTCGGCCTGACTGGCTATGATATGCTGGCATACCGCCAGTGGCTGAAAAACAACAAAGTCGAGGTTGAAGGCATTGTCCGCCTGTCGGAAGCCTATGAAGATCCGACCGGTGCCCTGCATGATCCCGGGGTGAAGTTCTGGAAGGACGGGCAGGAAATCCCGGTATCCGCTGTCACAGAAGACATGCTGAAACCGGAAGACGTTGCTGTCCTGGACAAGGATGGCACCATGCACGTCCTAATCACCGCCGAGGTGACCGGTGCACCAGAGGCAATCGCCGAAATGCGGGAACAGGTCGCGGAAGTGGATCAACTGGGATTGACCAGCCTTGGGAAACTAATTGTTCAGCCCAAAACACTTATGGATTATATTTCCCAGGCGCGTGCTCAGATTAGAACGGCTAAAGAGGATGCTCAAGCATGGTATTCCTTTATCTACGGCGGCGAAAGCGGTCGAATGGAAATACTGGACAACTATATACAGCGTGGATTTGATCCTGAAAGTATAGCTTCGCTCTCCACTTATGTGGCAGAAATTGTGAAAGCAATTCAGAATGGTGAAGCAGTCAGTCAGGAGGATATGGATAATCTGCAGAATATTCTGGCTTTTGTTCAGGAACTGGATGCTGTTGGTGTTGGCGGTAACGTGACCGCAGGCATCGCGGAAGGCATGACAGAGGCCGGATGGGATACCACGGCTGAAACCGTAGCGGAGAATCTGGAGGAAGCCATCAACAGCGCTTTCATCATCGAAAGCCCATCTAAGCGCATGGAACCGACTGGTGAGTACGTTGCCGCCGGTATCGGTGAAGGCATGACTGGCTATGATTTTACTACAGATGTGACTTCCATGGTAACCGCCCTGCAGACAGCAATCTCAGCCGCGCTTCCGGGAACCCTGAAGAATGTCGGTGTGAACGCCATGGCTGGCCTGAAAGAAGGTATTAACTCTGGTCGCTTCAGTGTGATCACTGCACTAAGGTCTGCTGTACAGGCTGCTGTTACAGCGGCAAAGCAGGCCCTGAAGATTGCTTCTCCCTCTAAAGTCTTCCGGGACGAGATCGGCTCCATGACCATGAAGGGCTTTGGAGAAGGCATCCTGGAGGAGAGCAAGGTGCAAGCGAAAATCGTAAGGAACGCCGCCCGCTATCTGACTGGAGAAGCGCAGGAAGGCGCGATCGCCTTTGGCTCTACGGATAACCGGAAAACCTACAACAACACCTCTTCCGTCAACCTGACGGGAAACAACTTCTATGTGCGGGACGAGCAGGATATCCGCTCCCTGGCTGTCGAGATAGCCACCCTGACCCGC
>JAFWQA010000011.1 GCA_017509255.1 Clostridia bacterium
CGGCAATGCCGCCGGTTTTCTGTCAAAGAAAAACAGTTCCTCAGAAGAAATCGTTTCCCGGCAGTTCTCTTCCCCCATATGTCTCTTCCCTCATTTACCGCTTTTCATTGTCAGATCGGGACCGTCAGAAGCAGCAGAAAAGTAATAAAACGCGCTTCGGTTTACTACTCGGAATACCCTGGGAGCCGTTTCTTTCTTGACATAGAATACCATAGAAAGAAAACCCGGGCAATAAAAACCGGCTGGATCGCTCCAGTCGGTATCATCGTTTTCTGATATTCATGTTTTCAGCAAAATTTCACCAATCGTAGTTCGATTTCTCCCTACAAGCAAATGTCAGAGTATTTTTCACATCCTCGCCCAAACAGTTCAAAAGCAGATATAGCGCTGTCAATCTCTGCTGACCATCGACCACTTCATACTGATCATTTTCTCGGGAAACAATCAGTGTGCCGAGATAATACGGTGCATCTTCAGAGGCATCGCCAATTCATTCACTTTTTTCCCCGCGTCAATAGTAATAAAACAGTACCAGCTTGTTTCATCACAGCGGAAATAACTGTTGCAAATATAAACCGGACGCAAATACGGGCAATAATATCTTCGTCCGATTTTGCGTCCGTTTATATTATGAGGACTGCGATGATCAGGATCGATCTTTTACGGATTCCCGGTTGACGCACCGCGGAACCGGAAAAGAACGCGGAAAGCGGTTTCCGGTTACAGCGCGCTACCCCGCTCTTCCTTGGGATCCCAGATGCGGTTGATGTAGTAGCAGACTCTGCAGTCGTTCATTTCCAACTGCCGGTCGAAAGCGCCGTCCGGCGTCAGCTTGCGCAGCCAGCAGAAGCAGCCCAGACCGCCGGAATTCTCCAGGTGCTTTTCCATACCCGCCGCGCGCATCAGATCCACCACCATATCCATGTCCGGGCTGCGGCGCAGATGCACTTTTTTGCCGTCCAGCTCGGAGACTTTGGCCCGGTCGTCCATATGGGGCACATAGTACTCCTTACCTTCGCCGATGTGGCCTTCCAGGATGTACTTGAGCGTATCATAATACCGGTCCACGTATTCCGCAGTATGGATGCCGTTTCCGGCGCAGAGCGTATCGTAATCCCCGCGGAGGGCCTTCCATGCGCACATGTTGCGGAAGGTGTGTTCCACGGAAATGCGGCTGTCGCAGAAGTTGCCGTTCAGCTCATCGCCGCAGAACAGAATGCGTTCCTTTTTGTCCAGGAACTGCAGCGAACCCCTGCAGTGCTCCTCGATGTTCAGCACCTGAAGCTGCCTTCCGCCCAGATCGATCACATCGCCGTGATGCAGGAAGACGACCGGATAATCGGTGGGCACCTTCAGCGCGCCGTAAACGCTGCCCATGGAATCCCAGCGCTTCTCGTAGCACTTGGGGGACATATACACCGCGTCAAACAGATAGCAGTTCAGCGTATGGTCATAATGGTTGTGGGTCAGCAGCATCCGCCAGACAGGCTTATTCGTCAGGCTCTGGCAGAATTCACGGATATTTCCGCATCCGATGCCGCTGTCGATCACAATCGCTTCGTCCTCGCCCTCGACCAGGTAGATATAATCCCCGTGGGACAGGATCTGCCAGGTGCCGGGAGCGATTTTCTTCTCTTTGAAATAGGGTACGTCTGCAGGCAGGATGTTGCCATCCTCGTCTTCCAGAAGATAATCGTGAAGGGGCGAAAAATCAATCAGTTCCGGATTCTTTTTCCAGTCCATAAGCCTCTGTGCTCCTTTCTCCTCATTCCGGACGGATATCAGCCTTTTATTTACGGGTCCGCTGCGTGGCTGCGCTCATGATCAGCGCCAGCAGCAGAATCAGACCCTTAATGATGTTGATGGAGTAATACGGGAACGCCATTGCGTAAAGGCCGTTTTCAACGACACCGATCAGCGCCGCGCCTACGAAGGTACCCACCGCGTTGGCCTTGCCCCGGCCTCCGAAAGAGAAACCGATATTAGCTGCGGCGATGGCCGGCATCAGGAATGTGGTTCCAACGGTGGAAGCGACAGTCCCGGAGCGGGCAGCGATCATCATGCCGCTGAGGCTGGAGAATACTGCCGTCAGGCAGAAGGCAAGGGTGATATACGCGCCGACTTTGACGCCGGACAGGCGGGCAGCGCCGGGATTGGCGCCTACCATGTAGAGAATGCGGCCATGTTTTGTATAGGTGAGGAACAATTCAACCACTACCACAGCGATCAGCATAATAATGATGATCCAGGGCGAAGATCCCATGGCGAAGAAAGCATCCGGTACCGCACGCACAATCTGCCGCCCGGTGGCGCTGGCAACCTTGGGATTGATCATGGCGCCGCCGGAATACGTCATGATGACGCCATCCAGCACAAACTGCATATTGAAGACAATTATCTTCACAGCGTGGCTGAGCTAAAAGTGGCTATGAAGAGCCTGGCGGAGAAGTACGGCTGCAATGCCATTGCCATTCAGTGCTGGAACGCCCTGCAGTCCGAGATTCATATCATGCCCTGTGCGGCAAACGCACTGCTGAATGAAGAAGGCATTCCGGTTGTCTGCGAAACAGATATCCACGGGGCAATTTCACAGCTGATCGCCGAGGCCGCTTCCATGAATGAGCGCCGGGTAATGTTCTCTGACTGGACGGTGCGCCATCCGGACAATGACAACGGCGAATTGCTGCAGCACTGCGGCCCCTGGCCGATTTCTGTCGCGAAGGAAAAGCCAACCATCTGTGTGCCGGTTGCTTTCCCGCAGAACGGAGCGGTTTCCGCCGAGGCCAAGCACGGACCCATGAGCCTGGTACGCTTTGACGGGGACGAAGGTGAATACTCCATTCTGCTTGGCCATGCCCGCGGAATTGACGGCCCCTGGACCCGGGGAACCTATGTATGGGTGGAGGTTAACAATCTCAAGAGGCTGGAAGCAAAAGTCGTGGAAGGTCCCTATATCCATCATGTCGCGGCAATCCACGGTGATGTTGTGCCGGTTGTTTATGAAGCCTGCAAGTATATCGGCGTCAAGCCGGACCTGTACGATCCGATTGAGGATAAAGTGAAGGCTTATCTGCACGGCGAGGATGTTGTTTTTGATGAAGTCTGAGAATGAACAGGAAAGTAATCGGGGGATGAGCGAATGAAGGAACTTGCGGTAAAAGCATATAAAATCCGGCAGGATGTGCTGGACATCATCGTTTCCGGCGGCGGCGGGCATATCGGCGGAGATATGAGCAGCGTGGAAATCATGCTGACACTCTATAACCGGATGAATGTCAGCCCGGAAAAGGCAAAGGATCCGGACAGGGACCGGTTTGTCCTCTCCAAAGGGCATTGCGTGGAAACCCTGTACGCGGTGCTGGCGGAGAAAGGATTCCTGGACATTGAAGAAGTCAAGGCAAAGTTTTCCAAATTCGGAAGTGAGTATATCGGTCATCCCCATAACACCATTCCGGGGATAGAGATGAACTCAGGCTCCCTGGGACACGGGCTTTCCGTATGCGTAGGCATGGCTCTGGCCGGCCGTATGGACGGAAAAAAATACCGGGTCTACACTCTGATGGGTGACGGCGAACTTGCGGAAGGTTCCATCTGGGAGGGCCTGATGGCAGCGAGCCACTATAAACTGGACAATCTGTGCGCAGTGGTGGACCGGAACCATCTGCAGATTTCGGGTAATACAGAAGATGTGATGGGGCATCATGACTTACATGCCCGCTTCTCATCCTTTGACTGGCACGTAATCAA
Organism: Clostridia bacterium; assembly: GCA_017509255.1. Taxonomy (GTDB): domain Bacteria; phylum Bacillota; class Clostridia; order Christensenellales; family Aristaeellaceae; genus Aristaeella. The sequence goes on from JAFWQA010000011.1 coordinate 3,748, forward strand.
TGTGGCCGACGGAAATGATATCGACCAGCTGAATGCCGCTTTTGATGAAGCAGAAAAAATCAAGGGCTGCCCTACTGTGATTATTGCCGATACCGTGAAGGGAAAGGGAGCCGCCCTGATGGAAAACAAGGCATCGTGGCATCATCACCTGCCGAACCAGGAAGAGTATGAACAAATCAGCAAGGAACTGAAAGCCAGGAGGGAGGCGCTTGAGCATGAATAAGATCGCAAACCGTGCCGTAATGTGCGAGGTACTGAAAGAAGCTGCCTCCAAAGACAAAGATGTTGTGGTGCTTTGCAGTGACAGCCGCGGATCCGCTTCGCTGACTTCTTTTGCGGATACTTATCCGGAACAGTTTGTGGAAGTGGGTATTGCTGAACAGAATCTGGTCAGTATTGCGGCCGGCCTGGCTTCTTGCGGCAAAAAATCCTTTGCGGTATCTCCTGCTTCGTTTATCTCCACCCGCAGTTACGAGCAGTGCAAGGTGGATTGTGCTTACTCCAACACAAACGTGAAGCTGGTCGGCATCTCCGGCGGCGTGTCCTATGGTGCGCTGGGCATGACCCATCATTCCGCGCAGGATATCGCGGCGATGAGCGCGATTCCCGGCATGAGAGTTTATCTTCCCAGCGACAGGCATCAGACCAGGAAGCTGTTTGAGACACTGCTTCAGGATCATCAAACCGCCTATATCCGATTGGGGCGCAATCCTGTGGAGGATACCTACGAAGAAGGAAACGTCCCCTTTGAGATGGATCGTGCAACAGTACTGGGCGAGGGAACGGATGTGCTCCTGGTTGCCTGCGGCGAAATGGTGCGGCCGGCCAAGGACGCGATGGAACTGCTGAAACAAAAAGGCATTTCCGCAGGCGCACTGGATATGTACTGTGTCAAGCCGCTGGACAGTGAAGGACTGCTGAAAGCAGCTAAGGGCAAGAAGCTTGTTGTAACAGTGGAAGAACATGCGCCTTTCGGCGGCCTTGGCAGCATGGTGGCACAGGTGATCAGCGCGAATGATCCGAAGCGGGTGATAAACCTTGCACTGCCTGACACGCCGGTGATTACCGGAACATCCGCTCAGGTGTTCCATTATTACGGACTCGATACGGAGGGAATCGCGGCAAGCGTTTGTAAGGCATTGGAGGAATAAAACAATGGCCAAGTATGTATTGTCTGTGGACCAGAGTACCCAGGGAACCAAAGCTCTGCTCTTTGACGATCAGGGGGCCCTCCTGTGCCGTACAGACAAGGCCCACCGACAGATAACCAATGCGCACGGATGGGTGGAGCATGATCCGGAAGAAATCTATGCCAATACGCTGCAGGTCATCCGTGACCTGGTTGAAAAAGCAGACATTGACAAAGAAGCTCTGGCAGTACTCGGTATCAGCAATCAGCGGGAGACATCTGTGTGCTGGGACCGGGAAACCGGAAAGCCGGTATGCAACGCCATTGTCTGGCAGTGTGCCAGGGCAGCGGCTATTTGTGAAAACATGGAGCGGGAAGGCTATGGGGAAAAAGTCAGGCAGAAAACCGGTATCCGGCTTTCGCCGTACTTTCCTGCGGCAAAACTGTCCTGGGTTTTCAGGAATGTCAAAGGAACAGCCGAACGGGCCAGAGAAGGAAAAATCGCGGTCGGTACGGTGGACAGCTGGCTGATCTACCGGCTGACAGGCGGAAAGAGGCATCAGACGGATTATTCCAACGCGTCGCGCACACAGCTGTTTAATCTGAAAACCCTCTCATGGGATCCGGAACTGCTTGCGTTGTTTGGCATTCCGCATGAATGTTTGGCCAAGGTAACGGATTCAGACGGGGATTTCGGTGAAACCGATTTGGATGGATGGCTGGAGAAGCCGATTCCGATCCGGGGCGTGCTGGGCGACTCCCACGGGGCGCTGCTGGGACAGGGCTGCCTGGAACCCGGTATGGTCAAAGCGACCTACGGCACAGGCTCGTCCATCATGATGAACATCGGAGAAGAACCGGTATTCAGCGGATCGGGTGTGGTGACCTCCCTGGCGTGGAAACTCCGGGGGAAAATCAATTATGTGCTGGAAGGGAATATCAACTATACCGGCGCGGTGATTACCTGGCTGAAAGATGACCTGAAACTGATTGATCATCCCGGCGAGACGGAAGCGATGGCAAGGGCTGCCGCTAAAGAAGATACAACTTATCTGGTGCCGGCTTTTTCCGGCCTGGGAGCGCCTTACTGGGACAGCAGGGCAAAGGCATGCATCAGCGGGATGACCCGTGTTACCGGTAAAAACGAGGTGGTAAGGGCTGCCCTGGACTGCATTGCCTATCAGATTACGGATATTGTGACCGCGATGAAAAAAAGCGCGCGGACAACCATCAGCGAACTGAGAGTAGACGGAGGACCGACAAGGAACGCGTACCTGATGCAATTCCAGAGCGATCTGCTGAACATTCCTGTTCAGGTTCCGGATCAGGAAGAACTGTCCGGTATCGGCGCTGCTTACGCTGCCGGTCTTTCAATCGGGTTGTATAATGATCAGGTCTTTACACGCCTGAAACGAACCGGATATCAGCCGGAGATGAGCGCGTCGGAGCGAAAGAGCAAACTGGACGGCTGGCACGAGGCCGTTGACATGGTGAGAAGCAGATAAAAAGGAGGAAGCAATATGCTGATCGGGATTCCTGATATCATTGGTTCGGATTTGCTGAAAGCCCTGGCAGACACGGGACACGGTGATCTGATTGTGATTGCGGATCATTTTTATCCGCCGGTTACCAAGGCGCCTCAGGCAGTCAGTATCCAGGCCAAAGGAGTCGGAGCGGCTCAGATGCTGGATGCTGTGCTGCAGCTGGTTCCGCTGGATGTCGAATATGAGGCAAAACCCATATCCTATATCGTTCCTGACGCTGATTCCGGAATCGTCATGGAAGATTCTCCTGTCTGGCAGGAGGTCCGGAAGGTTGTGAAGCATCACGGATATGATCCTGCGTGTATCGGCACTCTGGAACGGATGAAATTCTATGAGAAAGCCGGAAAGGCCTATGTGGTCATCTGTACAAGCGAAACACAGCCTTACGGATGCATTATACTCCAGAAGGGAGTAAAATAATCCGGGATTCTTCGGGCACATCCGAATCTGTCAAAGCAGCGCCGGCTTTCCGGCGCCGCGTCCATGCTTGTGAGGTTAAGAATATGCGCGTATTGAATTTCGGGTCCATGAATCTGGATTACGTTTATGCTGTGGATCATTTTGTAAAACCGGGAGAAACCATCAGCTCCCGCTCCCGGACCGTGAAAAGCGGAGGAAAGGGACTGAACCAGTCCATCGCTCTCGCACGGGCAGGAGCGGATGTGGCTCATGCCGGATGCCTGGGGAAAGGCGGAGAAAGCCTGCGGCAGGTCCTGCGTGAAAACGGAGTGGATACGGAAGCGCTGGTACCGGTTGAAGAGATGCAGGGCCATACGGTGATCCAGGTGAATCCTGACGGAGAGAACTGCATTATTCTGTATGGCGGATCCAATCAGCAGGTGACCGATGAACAAATCCGTGAAACGATTCAGAAGTTCGCGCCGGGTGACTGGCTGGTTCTTCAGAATGAGATCAATATGCTGCCGGAAATCGTGGAACAGGCATATGACAGGGGAATGCGGATTGTTCTGAATCCTTCCCCCTTTAACGAAAAGTTGGACAAGGTGGATTACCGGAAGCTGTCCTGGCTGCTGGTAAACGAAGTTGAAGCGGAACAGATCACCAGCTCCGGTGAACCGGAAGCAGTGTGGCAGATCCTGCATGAACGTTATCCGGATCTTTCTGTTCTGATCACTTTGGGAAAGAACGGAAGCGCTGCTTACGCCGTGACGGAAAACGGAATTGAGAATGTAAAGCAGGAAGCGGAAAAAGTAAAAGCTGTGGATACGACTGCCGCGGGAGATACGTTCACGGGCTATTTCATTGCGGGATTAATGGCCGGAAAGTCCTTAAAGCAATGTATGCAGGAAGCGGCAAAAGCTTCGGCAATCAGTGTGACCCGGCATGGCGCAGCGGATTCTATTCCATGGAGAAAAGAGATCGCAGATAACTGAATACAGAATGATACCCTCGGAGCCGGGAATCATTTCCTGTTCCGAGGGTTTTATTATTTTGGGCGCTGCCGGGGGCGTTTCCAGTCTCCTGCACCCGGCTCATCTCCTCAACTGAATCTTCCAGACCCGGATGTGTGTACGTGTTCATCGTCACGCTGATGTCGCTGTGACCCAACAGGTACTGTAATCTCCGTCAGATTATGATTGGCAATTCCATCTGGATATCAAAAGGCTCCTCTCTGACACAGTCGTCATGCGCAAACTTCAGGAGTTTTTTATTTTCATCAATAGCGTTCAGTTCCGTCGATCTGTTTATGGCTTTTGATCATCAGCCTTCAGGATGCTCATAAACTCTTCACCGGTAATTGTTTCTTTGTTTAGAAGGTATTCTGCCAGTTCATGGAGTTTATCTTCGTGTTCCCGCAGAATACTATCTGCTTTCTTCCGGGCTTCTTCTACCAGCGCGACCACCTGTTCATCAACCTTTTCCGCAAAAGCAGGACTACATGCCAGGGAGGTATCCTGACCCAGATACTGACTGTTCAGTGTTTCCAGTGCCACCATGCCGAAATCACCCATGCCATAGCGGGTAATCATCCCGCGTGCCAGCCGGGTAGCCTTTTCAATATCGTTGCTCGCACCCGTGGTGATGGAATGGAAAACCAGTTGTTCAGCCGCCTGCCCGCCTGTCAGGGTAACAATCTTATTATACAGTTCTTCACGGGACATCAGATAATGCTCATCTTCATCCACCTGCATGGTATATCCAAGAGCGCCGGATGTTCTGGGGATAATCGTGATCTTTGTCACAGGTGCCGAATTGGTCTGCAGAGATGCCACCAGTGCGTGACCGATTTCGTGATAGGAAACAATCTTTTTTTCACTCTCAGACAAGACTGCATTTTTACGCTGATAACCGGCGATAACCGTTTCCACACTTTCCATCAGGTCGTCTTGTGTTACAGTATCGCGGCCCAACCGCACCGCACGCAGAGCTGCCTCATTGATGATATTGGCCAGTTCCGCACCGCTTGCACCGCTTGTTGCCCTGGCGACAGCTTTCAGGTCAATGTTATCGGCCATTCTGATCCCCTTGCTGTGCACACGCAGAATCGCTTCACGGCCGCCGACATCGGGCAGTTCAACCGGAATCCTTCTGTCAAAACGACCCGGGCGCAGAAGAGCTGGATCCAGGGATTCAGGCCGGTTGGTTGCTGCCAGTATGACCACACCCTTTTTCCCGTCAAAGCCATCCATTTCTGTCAGCAACTGATTCAGAGTCTGTTCACGCTCATCATTGCCGCCGATGCCGGCTCCGGTATCACGTTTTTTCCCGATTGTATCAATTTCATCAATAAAAACGATACAAGGTGCCTTTTCGTTCGCCTGTTTGAACAGGTCCCTGACTTTTGCTGCACCCATGCCAACAAACATCTCCACAAATTCGCTGCCGGAAATGGAAAAGAAAGGAACCTTGGCCTCGCCGGCCACAGCTTTCGCCAGCAAAGTTTTACCTGTTCCGGGCGGTCCGACAAGCAACGCGCCTTTAGGCAGTTTAGCGCCAATGGAGGCATATTTACCCGGGTGCTCCAGAAAATCAACAATCTCTTTCAGTGCTTCCTTGGCTTCTTCCTCACCGGCCACATCCTCGAAAGTCACGCCCGTTGATTCTGAAGCAACAATCTTTGCACCGGATTTGCCGAAGCTCAGCGCATTCATCCCGCCTGTCATCCGCCTGGATAATATCCGGCCCAGTGCCCAGAACAGCGCGATCGGGATTACCCAGCTGATTATAAAACTGATCAGCAGATTGTTCTGCGTTGGAATTTGTGCGGAAAACGAAACTCCGGCATCCTCCAGCCGTTGGCGCAGACTGTTATCCGGGAAAACCGCTGTCTTATAGATGCCGTCCTGTCCGTCTTTGCCTTTGGCGATGAAAATCAATTGTTCTCCGTTTTCATCCATGGATACTTCTGATACCTGTTTTGAATCCACCATTTTCAGAAAATCGCTGTAACCGACTTCCTGAACCTGGCGCTGCAAAAGCATCGGAAAAACGAACGCATTCAGCAGCATAATCACGATGACTGCAACAGCCATGTAGAAAATGAGCGGCTTTTTATTCTGATTGGAATCTTTGATCATAAGGCCATCTCCTTCTTAGAGGTATCTTATATCCTGAACATAAAAAGGGCAAGTGAAAAACGGAAGAATAACAGAAAAAAGCTGCAGAAAAGGCAGAGGGCTCCGACTCACTGTTGAGCCGGAGCCCTTTTGATTTGCTTTGCACATGCCGACTGGCGGCTATGCCGGTTAACCTTCGATCAGGATCTGTTTCTTCTCATTAACCTTCTGCTGTTCCTTCTTCGGAATCATCAGGCTCAGCACGCCATTTTCGTACTTCGCCTTGATGTCTTCCTCGGTCACACTGTCACCGACATAGAAGCTGCGCTGCATTGTACCGGAGTACCGCTCCTGACGCAGGACTTTACCTTTCTTGTTCTCCTGCTTCTTTTCCAGTGCTTTCTCTGTCGCAATGGTCAGATAACCATTTTCCAGATTCAGCTTGATTTCTTCCTTCTTGAATCCGGGCAGATCCACATCGACTTCGTATCCTTCATCCGTTTCCTTTACATCCGTCTTCATCATGTGCTGTGCATTTCTGCCGTAAAGAACATGCTCAGGACGGGTAAATCCACGGAAGAAGTTTCGGTCAAAGTCATCAAAGACATCCATCAGGTTCTCACCAAATACGCTGGGAAGATAAGTACTCATAATAACAACCTCCATTCATGGCCTTCATCGCCGGGCTTCTCACCCGTCATGCCGGGTCGCAATCTGGCCTTTATGCAGGTCGTGCACTTTGTGGTCTCCGGCCACCCCGTTCTTCCGAACGCTGATTATATTATATTCTAAGATCAAAGAAAGTCAAACTTAAGATTGGCCGATTTACTCCGTTATCCGGCGACTGTATGCTTTTTGTCCCTCTTAGTCTGTTTTCCTGAGAATTTCTGGATAATTCATTGTATTTCTAAAGATTTTCATTTTATTAATTTACGCCCCTGAATCCTTTTCCGATAATCTCCGTACTGGAGGTAATGATCATAAAGGCTGCCGGATCCTGCTTGTGGATATAATTCCGCAGCTGCACCGCTTCATGCCGGGATACCACTGCCAGCAGCACAGTCTTCCCTTCATGGGTATAGGATCCTTCCCCGTGCAGCCGGGTCGCTCCGCGGTGAAGCTCCGCGGTAATAAACTGTTCGATGGGTTCAGGATTGGAGGTGATGATCTGGAAACACTTCTTGGTCTTCAGGTTGTCCATCACCTGGTCCATGAACAGCGATTGGATGATCAGTCCGAGAACGGAGAAAAGGCCCGTCTCCATACCGAAGGCAAAACAGGCGGATACCGTAATGATGATATCGCTGCACAGCAGCGCGACACCGATGTTCAGTGCCGTATGCTTTTTCAGGATCATTGCGATGATATCCGTTCCGCCGGAGGATGCATCCAGATTAAACAGGATGGCGGAGCCGACCGCCGGAAGTCCGACCGCGAAAAACAGTTCCACCAGCGGCTGTGAAGTCATCGGGCCGCTCATGGGACAAATAACCTCAAGCAGCCGCAGTGTGCCGGACATCAGCAGGGATGCGTAGACTGTCCTGATCCCGAAGGATCTTCCAAAGACCGCAAAGCCAAGAATCAGCAGCCCGATATTGATGATCGTCACAAGTGTGCCGGGTGTAATGGACGGAATATAATGGCCGAGAACAATGGCGATACCCGTCACGCCGCCGGTGGAAAAATGGTTGGGGAATTTAAAGAAATAGATCCCCACCGTCATGATCAGGATACCGATCGTGATATACAGCCATTCCTTCAGGGTAACCTTCTGCTCTTTGGACATGCGACTCCTCTTTCCTCCAAAACACAACCGTTTCCAACGATAAACCATTATACCATTATTCACCGTAAATCAGAAGGATCAGAAAGCAACTTTCCGTCATAAATCAAAGAAAACGCCTTCCGCCCCGGAAGCCGTTTCAGACTGTCGACAAAGTCCGAGGCAAAAGCCTCGGATTTTGTCATATAAAAGTGCTGAAAAGCCTATAAAATCAACATTTAGAGGGTGATATGTAGTATAATAAGGGCATAAGGAGTGAGCCATGAATCCTTGATTCTTCTCCTCGATAGCATGGATAAACTTTTCCACGTCCTTCCTCCTGACATCACAGAATACAATGAGATTTTTTTCATCTTTCCTACGTGCCGCTTTTTTGAACTTAATCCTTGTGTTTTCAAGTTCAGCGCTTTTTCATTTCCTTCCCAATAGTTTTATACAGAAATAGTAACTTTACCCTACTGTTCAATTATGCCTTCACTTCTAAATTTCGCCAGCATTTCCAACATATGTTTTCCAATCTTCTCAGGATCGTAATCAAGAGCAGCACAGATCAAGCGTAAACCATCCGGAGTAAGTATTCGCCCGTACAACCTGTCAATCTGGTATTTATGGTATCTTTCATATTCTTTGTTGGATATCTGTTTCATAATTGCCTCCACATTTCTCGTTTCGCTCAGTTAACAATCAAAGTATTTCTCTTTTCGTGCCTTCTTCTCCAAGGCCAACTCTTGCCACATAATCCTCCATTTTTTCTCGGATAATCCTCCAGCGTTTTCCGTAACGTATTGATACTTCCTGATGATCGGCAGCGAATTTGCGTAGTACTTTTGTCCCCATACCAAAGTACTCCGCTGCCTCGGTAATCGTAAGCATGTATTTCTGATTGATCGGCACTTTCATTGACTGCTCCTCCTCAATAGAATCGTTGTAGTAATCACTCTGTTGCCGAACAAAGTCAACTATAAACCTTATCCGGCTGGCACTGATCAATCTACTCAGCCGATAAAGCCACAACATACCCGCTTGACCGGAAATATGAATAACCGCTAAGAAAGCGCTATGCCCTTGTTTTTCAAAGGCCAGCGCTTTTTCGTATGGTGTTGATATTCATGTTTTCGGCAAAATTTCACCAGTAGTAGTAAAACAGTAGTAATTTCCTTTTTGCCTGCCGCGTTTTGTAGCGTTTTGCCGCGTTTTAGGGGCGTCCTGCCAACCCCTTAGTCACTGTTGCCGTGACATCTTCATCATTGCGAATCAAGACAAAACGCGTCAAACCGACGCATTGAAAAGCAGTCAAATAACCGGGAGTCCGGATGCGTTCAGCCATCAAGCGTATCAGACAGTTCAGCCCTCATTTTGATGAAGCGTCTGTCCGATCAGGGTGGCGATCTGCTCGGCGGCAGCCTGCATATCTTCCCCTATCTCCGTACAGGCGGCATCTCTGATAAGGTATCGAAGTTTTAAGGGAATATCCCCTTCGCTGACTCCCAGAAACGCAACGACGATTCTGGCGCCGTACATAATTGCATATTCCAGTTCCTTGTGCATGATCAAAGCCTGTTTTGATTTCTCGGTCATAAGATAGAGAAAGCATCCGCGTTCTCCCGCTTTTCTGATCGCTTCCTCCGTACGCATCAGACTATCCGGCGATAAAAGATCATCCATCTCATCGCCGCAACGGTCGTAAACGCGGAATTCCATATTGCTGAGTGCCTTCGCGAGCGGTCTCCCGTATTCCCTTTCTCTTGCGGAATAACATACGTACACGGTCATATAATCCGCAATCTGATTTGCGATATCTTTCGGCGAGTTCTCCTGCAGGTTATAGTGGATGATCTTTTTATCCCGGCTGTTCCGGATATAATCTCTCTCTTTTTTCACCCAGGCAGACTGCAGGGAATTCGGGCTTTCCATAAAGGCAAACCAGTCTCTTGCGTCGATCTCCTTTTTCAGAAGCCCTTCGATCTCGTCTTCATCGGTCAGGCACTGCATATAGAAACAAAGAGGGTCAAACCCTTTTTCCTCAAGATAGTTGCGTATCAGGCGGACCTTTGGGAGATCCTTATGTGAATGCGAAATGAAAACAGAACCGCCGCCCAGGTAATTCCAGAAAGACTTTCCTTTGTTTTGATCATGATAAGCCATCTTTTGATCCTTTCATTTTTCCGATCATTCTGTTCAGTGTGATCTTTTGAAGAAACCAGGCCTTGTCCGGATCGATCCTGAATATATGCTTTTTCTGAATACTCCTGGCATACGAGACCTCCTCCTGAACACGGGCCGACTTTCTTGCATTCTCACTGTTCACATACAGGAACCATTTTCTTGCCTCGATCTCCCGTTTGACAAGGCTGGTCAGTTCATCGGAGTCTGTCAGACATTTCAGGTTGAAAATGATAGGCTCAAAAGACTTCTTTTCCAGATAATCCCTGATTTTTCTGACTTTTTTGATATCGTTCCGCGAATGAGAAAGAAAAATGTATTGAGTCATTTTTTCACCTGCTTTGCGTGTTTATTTTCCCGGTTTAATTGCTTTTATATCAGTCCCGTTCATCATCCTCCGATTGTCATATGAATGTTTTGTTCCATAGCACACGATTTCAACCATCATTTTCGCCACCGGCCGGCATGAACCCTTGTTTCGCATGCTTTCCGGATCATACATTTTAAAGCAAGAAAATTAACCGGCGCTATTTTGCTTGATTTGCCGTTGTACCGGAGAAGCATCCATGCTATGCTGTATCCGTCAAGACGGAAACCAACAGATGAACAGGGTCATGCCACCGTCCTCCGGACGGCGGCTTTTTTATCAGGAGGTGTCCCATGAGCCGTAAAAAGAAGCTGGCCGCGCAGTTCCGGGCGGGCTACGGAAAAACGCCCGACGTGGACTACCTGTCCGGAGACATGGACGGGATCCGCTCCTATTTCGACATGTGCCGGAGGCAGGAGCCGGACGCCTTCTGGATCGACGACACCACCTGGAACGACCTGGACATGGACAGCGTGTACAGGCGGATCAACCCGGGCCTGTCCACCGCCGGCGAGCAGTATCTGTACCGCATGCTGCGCTCCCCCGCGGATCCCGCCTCCTTTGAGCGGCAGAAAAGGCTGATCGCCATTGCCGAAAATGAGCCGGAGACCAGGCTGAAGCTGCAGCTGATCCTGAACCGGATCGGGCGGAAGCGGCATGTGGACCTGGCCGGCGAGCGCGTGAGCCGCCGGCCCTCCGGAAAGCAGCTGGCCGTATACCTGCTGCTGGGGTGCCTGCTGCCCGTGTGCGCCCTGCTGCTGCTGGCGCTGCAGCCGAAGCTTGGCGCGCTGCTGCTGGTCGGCACACTGGCGGGGAACGGCTATTATCACACATGGAAGACCCGAAAGCTGGAGATGGACATGGACACGCAGGACACCTGCGTGGAGCTGCTTTTCGCCCTGCGCCGGCTGCAGCGCCTGCGCCACGCCGGGCTGGACGAAACGCTGCGGGACATCTACCCCTGCCTGAGCCGTCTGAAGGCCCTGCTGTGGCTGGGCCCTGTCTCCGCCATCAAGGCAAGCCAGATCGGGTCCCTGCTTTCCCCCATATTCCTGACCGACCTGCAGGTATACGAGATCACAAAGGGCCAGCTGTCGAAACACTACGCGGATTACCTGAAGATCCACGAGGCCGTGGGCCGGATCGACGCGGCGATCGCCGCCGCCTCCTTCCGGCAGAGCCTGCCCGTATACTGCAAGCCGGAGATCGCCTTTGAGGCGGAAAAGCCCTTCCTGCATGCCAAAGGCCTGATCCATCCCCTGCTTGGGGAGCCCGTGCCCAACGACGCGGAGCTGGACAGGCCGCTGCTGATCACCGGCGCCAACGCCAGCGGCAAATCCACCTATATCAAGACCGCGCTGCTCTGCGCCCTGCTGTCCCAGAGCCTGTGCACCTCGCCCTGCGAAAGCTACAAAGCCTCCGCCTTCCGCGTCTATTCCTCCATGGCGCCGGAGGACAGCGTGCAGAGCGGCGACAGCTATTACGTGGCCGAGATCAAATCCCTGAAGCGGATCCTGGACGATGACAGCGGAAAGCCGGTGCTGTGCGGCATCGACGAGGTGCTGCGCGGCACCAACACCGTGGAGCGCATCGCCGCGTCCACGGAGGTGCTGCGGGCACTGAAGGAGAAGGGCTTCCTGTGCGTGGCGGCCACCCACGACATGGAGCTGTGCGCCCTGCTGAAGGAGGACTACACCCTCGCGCACTTTGAGGAGACAGTGACAGAAAAAGAGATCCGGTTCGACTACCGGATCCGCAGCGGTCCCGCGACCACGAGAAACGCCATCAACCTGCTGAGGCTGATCGGCTTTGACGAAAAAATCACCGGCCGGGCCCATGAGCGGGCCGACCGGTATGCAGAGACGGGCAAATGGAGTTAATGGGTCACTTTTCGCCTTCCGCGACGCGGAACAGCGCCGGGGGCAGGTGGCAGTAGCCAGTGGGGTTTTTGTCCAGATACTTCTGGTGGTACTCCTCCGCGGAGAAGAACTGCTCCAGCGGCCTGAGCTCCACGGCGATCCTTTTGCCCGCGCGCTCCAGCTCCGCCGCCTTGCGGTCATATACCTCACGGATGGCGGGCAGCAAAGCCGCGTCCTCATAATAGATGCCGGTGCGGTACTGCTCGCCGGTGTCCTCTCCCTGCTTATTCACGCTGGCGGGATCGATGGCCAGGAAATAGTAATCCAGCAGCTTTCCCAGGGGCAGCCTTGCCTCGTCAAAGACCACCTTCACGGTCTCCGCGTGGCCGCTGCCGCCGCATACCTCTTTATACGTCGGGTTCTCCGTGCGTCCGTTGGCATAGCCGGTCTGCGTGGAGACCACGCCCGGAAACTGGTCCAGGAATTTCTGCGTGCCCCAGAAGCAGCCACCCGCCAGATAGATCGTCTTCATCCGTTTTTCCTCCTTATTCGCGGAACCTTCCGCAGCCTTATCTTACCCCATCCGGAGGCCGGCTTCAAGCCCCGCGCCGGGAAAAGTGAAGATATCTTTTTACAATCGGTTTCTACGAAAAATTGTTCTTGACTGATTTGTACGGATAAGCTTATCATAGGACCGTAGCAAAAGGTTTTTACCGCCCGGAAGGGCACGGAACGAATCAAGGAGGTACCCCATGAAGAATAAAAAGCTGCTCGCCGTGATCTGCGCCATCCTCGTGCTGGCGATCCTCGCAGGCATTTATTTCCTGTTCATCCGCAAGCCGGCGGAAACGCCCGCTCCCGCGGCGACCGAAGCACCCGCTGAGACCGAAGCGCCCGCTGAGACCGAGGCGCCCGCTGAGACCGAGGCGCCCGCCGCCGACCTGCTGAGCACGATCAAAGAGCGCGGCTACATCACCATCGCCACCGAGGGCGACTGGGCTCCCTACACCTTCCATGACGAAGCCAACGAGCTGGTCGGCTACGACGTGGAGATCGGCAAGGAGATCGCCGCGATCCTGGGCGTGGAAGCCCGCTTTGAGGAGACCAACTGGGACTCCATCCTCGCCGGCGTGGATTCCGGCCGCTTCGACATCGCCTGCAACGGCGTCGGCTACAACGAGACCCGCGCGGAAAAGTACAGCTTCTCCACCCCCTACATGGTCAGCGAAATGGTGCTCGTGGTCCGTATCGACAACGATGAGATCAAGAGCTATGAGGACCTGAAGGGCAAAAAGACCGCCAACACCATCTCCAGCAACTACGCCACCAAGGCTCAGGCCTACGGCGCCGAGGTCACCGGCGTGGACGCCCTGATCGACACCATCCACCTGGTGGAGCAGGGCCGCGTGGACGCCACGCTGAACGCGGACGTCGCCATCCACGACTACCTGAAGGAGCATCCGGACGCCCAGATCAAGATCGCCGCGACCCAGGACGGTGAAAAGTGCTGCATCCCCGTGCGCAAGAGCGCGGAGGCAGCCACGCTGGTCGCCGCCATCGACGAAGCCCTGCAGACCCTGCGGGAGAACGGGAAGCTGGCTGAGCTGAGCAAAAAATACTTTGACGGAATGGACCTGACGGGTTATACTCCTGCTGCAGAGTAATACGGCTCAAGCATGATTTTTCCGGGGAGCGGCAGCCTGCCGCTCCCCGTATGTTTCCTGAGAAGGAGAAAAAATGAACGACCGTCTTATCCGGATCCTGACAGACGCCTTTCCCCAGCTGATGGAGAAATTCTTCACCATGACGCTGCCCCTGACGGCGCTGTCCTTTGCCCTGGCGCTGCTCATCTCCGTCGGCGTGGCCATGATCCAGTACGCCCGGGTGCGCGGACTGCAGCGCCTGTGCCGGATCTATATCTGGATCATCCGGTGCACGCCGCTGCTGGTGCAGCTGTATCTGGTCTTCTACGGGCTGCCGAGCCTGGGCATCCTGCTGGACGCCTTTCCCACCGCGGTGATCGTGTTCGGCATCAACGAGGGCGCCTACATGGCGGAGAGCATGCGCGCCGCGCTGGAGGCCGTGCCCAGCGGCCAGCTGGAGGCCGGCTACTGCGTGGGCATGAGCTACATGAGCATCATGCGCCACGTGATCCTGCCCCAGGCCTTCCGCACCGCGTTCCCCTCCCTGTTCAACAGCCTGATCTCCATGGTCAAGGGGACCTCCCTGGCCTCCGTGATCACCGTGACGGAAATGTTCCGCCAGGCCATCGTGATCAACGGGCGCGTGTACGAATCCCTGGCGCTGTACACCGAGGTGGCGCTGATCTATCTGGCCTTCTGCTCGCTGCTGACGCTGATCCAGCGCTGGGGTGAGAAGAGGCTGGGTGCTTACGGAGGTGCGAGATGATGCTGAGCGTACGGGATATCCGCAAGAGCTTTGACGGAAAGACGGAGGTGCTCAAGGGCATCAGCCTGGACGTGAACAAAGGCGACGTGATCGCCATCCTCGGCCCCTCCGCGTCCGGCAAAACCACGCTGCTGCGGTGCATCAACTTCCTGGAGCGCGCGGACAGCGGGCGCATGACCTTTGACGGGCAGGAGTTCGACATGCACACCGTGAGCAAGAGGGACATTGCCGCCATCCGGCGGAAAACGGCCTTCGTGTTCCAGAACTACAACCTTTTCCTGAACAAGACCGTGCTGCAGAACGTGACGCTGGGCCTGACCACCGCGCGCGGCATCCCGCGGGCCGAGGCGGAAAAGACCGCCATGGCCGCCCTGAAGCGCGTGGGCATGGCGGAACGGGCGGACGCCTTTCCCCTGCAGCTCAGCGGCGGGCAGCAGCAGCGCGTGGCCATCGCCCGGGGCCTTGCCGCCGGGCCGGAGATCATCTATTTTGACGAGCCCACCAGCGCGCTGGACCCGGAGCTGATCGGCGAGGTGCTGGCCGTGATGCGGCAGCTGGCCGAGGAGGGCATGACCATGCTGGTGGTGACCCACGAGATGGAGTTTGCCCGCAGCGTATCCAACAAGGTCGTGTTCATGGACGGCGGCCGGGTGATCGAGGCCGGGCCCACGGCGGAGTTCTTTTCAAACCCGAAGGAGGAACGGACGCGGGCCTTCGTCCGCTCGATCCTGAGCAAGGGTCAGGAGTAAAAACCACCGCGGGTACGGGAAAACGCCGGCCGGGCCGTGACGCCGGATACGGATCCCCGCGGGAAAATGAGAATCAGATGAAAAATCGCCCGGAAGCATTGCCCCGGGCGGTTTTTTATGTTTTAATTTTTTCATAAAGCATCCATATATTCCTAACGGGAGGTTAAAAAACTATGTTGCAGGATGTTATCTCCGCCGTCAGGGCGGACTTTTCCGCCGGAGCCAGCACCGAGCTGCGCGCCCAGCTGAACCGGAGCCGGAGCGTGGCCCTGCTGGCCGGGAACGTGGTCAGCAACGGCCGGTCCGACGTTTCCGGCGTTTCCGCCCGGGTCTACCGCAGCGGCTCCTACGGCTTCTCCTCCATGGCGGAGCTTTCGGAGGAGGCCGCGAGATCCGTACTGAAGGCCGCTTCCGAAAACGCCGCCTTCATGGAGAAGCACGCCGGCCGCGGCAAGCCCGCGCTGCCGAAGCTTCCCCGCGCCGTGCGCCCGCTGGAGAAGGATATCAGCGATCCGGCGCAGAGCGTGTATATCGACTTTCTCCGGCAGGTGGACGCCTATATAACGTCCCACTGCCCGAACCTGATCAGCCGCACCGTGGTCGCCAGCGAGGACTCCATGGAGAAGCTGCTCTGCACCTCGGACGCGACGGACGCGCACTTCATCATGCCGCGCTCCTATGTGTACGTGATCCTGACCGCCGCCACACCGGACGGAAAGCCGGTGGAAATGTTCCGCGCCTTCGGCGGGCGGAACACCTTTGACGTCAACTTTACCGATCCCGCCGCGCTGTATCCGGGGATCGACAAGCTGTACAGCCAGCTGATGGAAAAGCGCGAGGGCGTCTATGCCGACGCGGGCGTGAAGACCGTGATCCTGGGCGGCATGATGACCGGCATGCTCTCCCACGAGGCCGTGGGCCACACGGTGGAGGCGGACCTGGTGCTGGGCGGCAGCGTGGCCGGACCCAACCTGAACAAACAGGTCGCCAGCGAAAAGGTGACCATGACGGACTTTGCCCACACCGCCTTCGGCGAGACCGCTCCCCTGCCCGTGTATACGGACGACGAGGGCACGCCCGCCGAGGATGCCCTGCTGATCGAAAACGGCATCCTGAAGGGCTACATGAACAGCCGGGAGACCGCGCAGCACTTCGGCATGAAGCCGCAGGGCAACGCGAGGGCCTGGTCCTTCTCCGACGAGCCGCTGATCCGCATGCGCAACACCTCCATCCATCCCGGAACGGACAAGCTGGAGGACATGATCGCCTCGGTGGACGACGGCTATTACCTGATCGAATCCAACAACGGCCAGGCGGACACGACCGGCGAATTCATGTTCGGTGTGACGATGGGCTATGAAATCAAGCACGGCAAGCTGGGCAAGGCGCTGCTGGACACCACCATCTCCGGTGTCGCCTTCGATATGCTCAAGACCGTGGACATGGTCGGAGACAAGATCTGGTGGACCTCCTCCGGCATGTGCGGCAAGAAGCAGCCGATGCCGGTGGGCATGGGCGGTCCCGCGCTCCGCTGCAAAGTGATGATCGGAGGACGTTAAAATGGAAAGAATGATCAAGATCGGCCGGATGATAATCGATGAGGCCAAAGCGCTCGGCGCGCAGACCGTTGTCTGCCGGATCTCCGAGAGCGAAAAAAAGGAATTCAATGTGGACGGCGGCGAGTTCTCCCTGATGCGCACGCTGTTCAACCGCGGCGTGTCCGTGACCGTGCTGAAGGATCAGCGCAAGGGCTCCGTGAACATCAACCGCTTTGACGAGGCGGCCGTAAAGGCGGCCGTACGCGACTGCATCGCGGCCAGCGAGAGCGCCGAGCCGGACCCCGCCTGGGAATACGCCAAGGGCCCCGCGGAAAAGCAGTTCTGCAGCGGCAGCCCCGAATGCGACACCGACCTGCTCTTTTCCCGCACGAAGGAGCTGATGGCGGACATCGCCGAAAAGCACCCGAAGATCCTGATGGAGCAGATGATCACCAGCCATGACTTCTGGCACGGCGTGTTCATGACCTCCGACGATATCACCTATTATTCCAAGACCGGCAGCTATAACTTCAGCCTAATGTATTCCGCCCACGAGGGCGATAAGGCCACCTCCTTCTTCGGCAGCGGCATCAAGCTGGCGAAGCTGGACAGGCCCGTCATCGAAACCGGCTTCATCGAGCGTGAGCTTTCCGCCATTGAAAAGCAGCTGGATCCGGAAAGCGTGCAGGGCAAGTTCACCGGCCCGGTCATCATGGCCCCCAGCGCGGCGGACGTCGTGCTCGGGACCGTGCTGGGCAACTTCGTATCCGACGGCAGCCTGATCGACGGCACCTCCATCTGGAAGGATAAGCTGAACACGCAGGTAGCGGACGAGCGCATCACCGTTTCCCTGACGCCCTCCGCTGACTGGGCGCTGGGCAGCGAGGATTACACCGGCGAGGGCTTCCCGTCCGAGGATTATGACGTGATCAAAGACGGCAAGCTGGTCAGCTTCATGCTCAGCCAGTACGCCGCCAACAAGACCGGCGGAAAGCGCTGCGGAAACACCGGCTGGAACGTCTGCGTCCCCGCGGGCGAAAAGAGCGTGGACGAGATCATCGCCGGCATCGACCGCGGCGTGCTGGTGCTCCGCTTCTCCGGCGGCCAGCCCTCCCCCTCCGGCGAGTTCTCCGGCGTGGCCAAGAACAGCTTCCTGATCGAGAACGGAAAGATCGCCAAAGCGCTGAACGAGACCATGATCAGCGGCAACGTGACGGACATGCTGATGGACCTGCGGGCGATCAGCAGCGACGTGCTGTACGACGGCTCCAACGCCATCCCCTACATGGCCTTCAACGGCGTGACCATCTCCGGCAAATAAGCCCCATAAAAAGCATCTCCGGCGGACCTCCGCCGGAGATTTTTTTTTGTGTGTTTACGAGGTAAACCGCGCTCCCGCGGGAACGCCTTCCTTTTTTCCTTCAGATATCAGCAAAAGAATTCCCGCGGAGCTTTCTCCGCGGGAATTTGTTTGCCATTGGCCTTTATTTCACTGTCAGGTCGCCGCTGGTGGTGCCGACCCGGATCCTGCAGCTTCCGTCGCCGAAGATCACGGTGTCGTCGCCGCCCTTGCCGTTCAGATCGCCGCTGGCAGTATCGAAGCGCACGGTGGCGCCGAGGCCGGACAGCAGCGTCAGCCGGACGGCGCCGCTGGTGGAGCCGAAGTCCGCGGATTTCACCTGCTTCAGGCCGGCCGTGACGGTGCCGGAGGTGGTACCCATCTTCAGCTCCTCCACATTCGCCTCCTCCACGCTGTGGGAGCCGGAGGTGGAGCCGATGTCCGCCTTCTTCGCCGTAAGCGTCTTCAGGGAAGCGCCGCCGGAGGTGCTGACGATCTTGACTTCCTCCTCCGCCTCCAGCGCGGTGATCTTCACGCTGCCGGAGGTACCGGAGATCCGCGCGTTCTTCGCCTTCACGCTGTCCCCGTAAATGCTGCCGGAGGTGCTCGTCACCTTCAGGTCATCCTTCACCCGCAGATCTCCCAGGGAAATGCTGCCGGAGGTCTGGGCGGCGTCCAGGCTGTCCGCCCGCAGGGCCTTCATGGAAATATCGCCGGAGGTGGCGTCGAACTCCACCTTCTTCAGGTCGTGCTCGTCCAGCAGGACATTGCCGCTGGTCACGGCGACCCGCAGGTCGATGCCGGAGGGGATCTCCACGGTCAGCTTCTTTTCCCGGCTGATCACGCCGACGTAGCCGGATTCGCAGAACTGGATCCGCAGGGTGCGGCCGTCCAGGCGCCAGCGCATCTTCTGCGCTTGGGACAGGCCCGATTCCTCCTCGCTGACCTTCAGGCCGTTTCCGTCCTTCTGCGTCAGGGTCACGGAGCCGGAGACCCAGTTGACGACGACCGCGTCCACATCCGCCGCGTTATACTCGAACGCGCCGGTCTTATACTTGTTTCCGTCCGCGTAGTCAAAGCCGGAAAAGAGCCCGCCGAAGCCCCAGTTCCAGGAGCAGCCGGCCAGGCAGAATACCGCCAGGACGGCGAGCGCCGCCAGTGCAAGCTTTTTCATCTCTCATCATTCCTCGTATTTTTCTTCTTCGGGATCCGGCATGACCACGGCGGCCACGATGTAGGCCAGCAGGCCGCTGCCGGCAGCCATCATCAGGGCGATCGTCACCAGGCGCACGACCGTGACGTCCACATTCAGATATTCCGCGATGCCGCCGCAAACGCCGGCGATCTTTCTCTGTCTCAGGCTCTTGGTAAGCTTCTTCATTTTCTTTCATCCTCCCGTATCTGTCCGGCATTTCCTGCCGACGGGATGAATGATAGCAGTTTTCCGGCCGGATTGCTTGAGAATCCGGCCGGAAAATGATGAGAAGAAAATGAGAATTTACTGAGAGCTTATTTCAGCGCCGCGAGACGGGAGGCGTACACCTTGCGGAACTCGGGATACTCGCCCATGCCCTTGCCGGTGAACACCGTGCGGAAGCCCGCCTTGCGCAGCTGCCACATGAAGGAATCCTCGGAGTTGTACAGCTCGCCCGCCATGTAGTCGCCCCAGGCCACCACCAGCGGCACGATCTCCACCTGCTCATCACGCATGTCCGCGCCGCGCGCCTTCAGCCACGCAATGGCCTGGCCCACGCAGTCCCTGTCCTTGAGGCGGATGACCTTGATATTCTCATAGCCCCGGGAGTTCAGGTACTCCTCCAGGATGCCGTAGCCCTCGCTGTGATAGCCCTGCGCGCCGTGGCCGACCAGCAGGTATTCCCTGCCGAAGGTGGGCCGGAGGATGCTCAGCAGGATATTGCCGACCTCCTTGCAGCTGTCCGCCTCATAGAGCACGGAGTCCGTCATGGAGATATCGATGCGGTCGCGGTAGTAGTCCAGCCGGGTCCGCAGGCTGTGGTACAGCTCGCCCTCCGCGAAGAAGACCGGCACCGCGATGATCTTTTCATACCCATGCATGACGGCCGTCTCCACCGCGTCCTCCACGGTGAAGATCGTACGCCCGTCCACGCCGCTCATGGCGCGGGCCGTGGCGTCGTCCGTGAAGACCTGCCACACCGGCAAGCCGGTGGATTCCTCCAGATCCTTCTGGATCATGTCATAGCTGACCTCCTTGGCCCGCAGGATGCTGGTCCCGAAGCTGGCCAGGAACAAGACGGTTTTGGGTTCACTCATGGTCGTTTCCTCCGATTTCAAAATCATTTCCGGTTCAGCAGCTTTTCCGCGTTCCGCACGCGGTCCTCCGCCGGCGGCTGCACGCCGTGCAGGGTATAGGGGATGCCCAGGCGTTCCCATTTGGCCTCCCCCATGCTGTGGTAGGGCAGGACCTCCGTCCTCTCCACATTCTTCAGCGTGGCTATAAAATCGCCCAGGGCTTTCAGATCCTCATCGGTATCCGTCACGCCCGGGACCAGCACATGCCGGATCCAGACGGGCTTGCCGATATCGCTCAGGTACCGGGCGCAGTCCAGGATGTTTTCATTGCCCCAGCCGGTCAGGGCACGGTGACTGTCGGGGCGGATCTCCTTCAGGTCCAGCAGGACCAGGTCCGTCAGAGCCATCAGCTCCGCAAAGCGGGAAAAGAAGGGCTCCTCCCGCGTGAAGGGCTGCGCCGCGGTGTCCAGCGCGGTATGGATGCCGCGCTCCTTCGCCCCGCGGAACAGCTGCAGCAGGAAACCGATCTGCAGCAGCGGCTCCCCGCCGCTGACCGTGATCCCGCCGGTCTTGCCCCAGTAGGAGCGGTAGCGCTCCGCCCGGTCCAGCAGCTGCTTCGCCGTCATTTCCTGCCCGCCCGCCGGGTCCCAGGTGTCCGGGTTATGGCAGTAGCGGCAGCGCATGCGGCAGCCGGAGAGAAAGATCAGGAAGCGGATCCCCGGCCCGTCCACCGCGCCGAAGGACTCGGTGCTGTGGACCCTTCCCGTGATCTCCTGCTCCATGGCCTGACCTCCTTACAGCGCTTCGTGGCAGGTGCGGGCGATGACGTCCAGCTGCTGCTCACGGGTGAGGCTGATGAACTTGACCGCGTAGCCGGAAACGCGGATGGTGAAGTTGGCGTACTCCGGCTTCTCCGGATGCTCCATCGCGTCGATCAGCTTTTCGGTGCCGAACACGTTCACGTTCAGGTGGTGCGCGCCACGGTCAAAATACCCGTCCAGCAGGGAGACCAGCGTGGTCACGCGCTCCTGCTCGTTATGGCCCAGCGCGCCGGGGCTGATGGTCTGTGTGTTGGAAATGCCGTCCAGCGCGTATTCGTAGGGCAGCTTGGCCACCGAGTTCAGGGAGGCCAGCAGGCCGTTCTTTTCCGCCCCGTAGGAGGGATTCCCGCCGGGGGCGAAGGGCGTGAAGGCCTTGCGCCCGTCCGGCGTGGCGCCTGTCGCCTTGCCGTAGACCACGTTGGAGGTGATCGTCAGGATCGAGGTGCTGGGCTCGGAATTCCGGTAGGTGTGGTACTGGCGGATCTTGGTCATGAAGGTCTTGAGCAGCCACACGGCGATCTCGTCCGCCCGGTCGTCGTCGTTGCCGTAGCGGGGGAATTCCCCCTCGATCTCATAATCGACCGCCAGGCCATCCTCATCCCGGACGGGCTTCACCTTCGCGTATTTGATGGCGGACAGGGAGTCCACCACATGGCTGAAGCCGGCGATGCCCGTGGCGAAGGAGCGGCGCACGTCCGTATCGATCAGGGCCATTTCCGCCGCCTCATAGTAATATTTGTCATGCATGTAGTGGATCAGGTTCAGGATGTTGACGTACAGCCCGGCCAGCCAGTCCAGCATGCGGTCATAGCTGCGCATGACCTCATCGTAGTCCAGGATCTCCGAGGTGATCTTCGGATACTCCGGGCCGACCTGCTCGCGGGTCTTGGTGTCCACACCGCCGTTGATCGCGTAAAGCAGCGCCTTGGCCAGGTTCGCCCGGGCGCCGAAGAACTGCATCTCCTTGCCAGTCTCCGTGGCGGACACGCAGCAGCAGATGGAATAGTCGTCCTTCCATACCGGGCGCATGACGTCGTCGTTTTCATACTGGATGGAGCTGGTGGTGACGGAGATCTTGGCCGCGTACCTCCGGAAGTTTTCCGGCAGGCGAGCGGAATACAGCACCGTCAGGTTCGGCTCCGGGGACGGGCCCATGTTCTCCAGCGTGTGCAGGAAGCGGTAGTCGTTCTTCGTGACCATGCTGCGGCCGTCCATGCCGATGCCGGCAACCTCCAGGGTCGCCCAGACCGGGTCGCCCGAGAACAGCTGATTGTAGGAAGGGATGCGGGCAAACTTGACCATGCGGAACTTCATGACCAGGTGGTCGATCAGCTCCTGGGCCTCCTCCTCGGTGATCCTTCCCTCGCGGAGATCCCGCTCGATGTAGATATCCAGGAAGGTGGAAACACGCCCGACGCTCATGGCGGCGCCGTTCTGCGTTTTGATGGCCGCCAGGTAGCCGAAGTACAGCCACTGCACCGCCTCCGCCGCGGTCTCCGCCGGGCGGGAGATGTCAAAGCCGTAGGCGCCCGCCATCTGCTTCATCTGGTCCAGGGCGCGCAGCTGGTCCGCCAGCTCCTCACGGCGGCGGATGACCTCCTCAAACATGGTGCCGCTGCCGCAGTTGTCAAAGTCCTCCTGCTTTTTGCGCATGAGGAAATCGATGCCGTAGAGCGCCACGCGGCGGTAGTCGCCCACGATGCGCCCGCGGCCGTAGGTGTCCGGCAGGCCGGTGATGATGTGCGCGTGGCGCGCCTTTTTCATCTCCGGAGTGTAGCAGTCGAACACGCCCTGATTATGCGTCTTGTGATATTCGGTAAAGATCTTGTGGAACTTGGGGTTGACCTTGTAGCCGTAGGTGGCCGCCGCCTGCTCCGCCATTTTGATGCCGCCGTAGGGCATGAAGGCGCGCTTGAGCGGCTTGTCCGTCTGCAGGCCGACGACCTTTTCCAGGTCCTTCATGCCCGCGTCGATATAGCCGGGGCCGTAGGCGGTGATGGAGGAAACGATCTCCGTTTCACATTCCAGCACGCCGTTGTGCTCCCGCTCCTCCTTCTGCAGCTCCTGCAGACGGGTCCAGAGCCGGTCGGTCGCCTCCGTGGGGCCGGCGAGGAAGCCCTCGTCGCCCTCATAGGGGGTATAGTTGTTCTGAATGAAATCACGGACATTGATCTCATCCCGCCAATGCTTACCGCGAAAATCTCTCCAGGCTGCAGTATTGTTCATGGATTCCTCCGTGCCGAGCGCCCGCGGCTCCGACGCGCGGCGTGCGCTTGATATTCGGATCCGGGAAGCGGGTCATTCCGCTCCCCTTCCCGCCGCAGGACCATCTTATCCGATCCCGCTTCCTTATTCCTTGATTTAAATCAAGAAATTACTTTTCTTCTTCCTGTTCCGCCTGCCCGCGGAAGATCTCCCGCAGGGCGGACTCCCGCAGGATCCGCAGCTTTCCGTTCCCGCTGCGCCGGACGATGCCCGCCTCCCGGAGCAGCTTCAGCTTCCGGCTGACCGTTTCCATCCGCAGGCCGTTGGCCGCGGCGATATCCTCCAGGCGGAGCTTCAGCTCCCCGTCCTCCGACCGCTCGGCGGAATACAGCAGGAAGCCCGCGATCCGGGACAGCGGGTCCTGGGTGGAAAGGATCAGGTTCCGCTCATTGGCGTCATGCAGCTTGCGGCTCAGCAGCGTCACGATCTGCAGCGCCGCCTCCCGGTTGTCCAGGATATGGTAGAAATTGCGCAGGTAGATCTTACCCACGCGCACGTCCGTCATGGTGACCGCGGAATACGGGAACACGCCTCCGTAAAGGAACAGGCTCTCCCAGATGGTGTCGTGCTCCGAAAGGATCATCACGATGCTCTCCCGGCCCTCGGCGTCAAAGCGGGACAGCTTGACCCGGCCGGAAAGGATCACGCAGATATAGTCCGCGCTCTGCCCCTCCTCAAAGATGAACTTGTTCTTCGGCACCGTGCGGAAGACCACGCCCTCCAGCAGCTTCTGCCGGCTTTCCTCGGGCAGGTACTCCAGCAGGAAGCTGCCGAAGCCGCCCATGCCGCGCTCCCGATAGGGCTGCCCCGCCAAAACCCGATCCGCTTCGCTCACGGAAACCCCTCCGTTTTTCCAAAAGTTTGATCCAAATCAAATTTATGGATTTTTCCCTTCCCTGTCAAGCGGAAAAAAGAAGAAGGAAAACCCCTTTCCCGTGTCAAAATACAGTAAAAACATCTTTTGATCCAGAAAAAACGGCCCGGGCGTCCGGACCGGATCACGGGAGGAAAAGCGAATGCAGCGAATGGGCGGAATGGGCCCCCGCGGTTTTCTGACGGACGCGGAAAAAGCGAACCAGCCGAAGATCACCAAAGATCTGCTGCGCCGGATCGTTTCCTACATGCTTCCATACAAGGTGAAATTCATCCTGGTGTTCATCACGATCCTGATCAGCTCCGTGCTCGGGCTGCTGCCCGCGATCATCACCGGGCGGATCGTGGATCAGGCGATCGTGCCCGGCGGGCAGCTTTCCCGCCTGGTGTGGCTGCTGCTGGCTTCCCTGGCCACGCTGACCGCCAGCCAGCTGGTATCCCTGCTGACCACCTATCTGAACGCGTGGATCAGCCAGCACATCATCTACGATATGAAGAACCAGATGTACGCCCACCTGCAGAGGATGAGCCACCAGTTCTTCACCACGGAAAAGCAGGGCGACATCATCACCCGCATGAACACGGACATCAGCGGCGTGTCCTCCGTGATCAGCGGCACGCTGCAGAGCATCCTGAGCAACGTGGCCACCGTGGTGACCTCCGTGATCGCCATGTTCACCATGAACTGGCTGATGGCCCTGGTCGGCATCGTGGTCATCCCGCTGATGATCCTGCCGACCCGCAGCGCCGGCAAATCCCGCTGGAAGCTGCTGACCGAGAGCCAGGCCAAGCATGACGAGATGAACCAGCTGATCAACGAAACGCTGTCCGTTTCCGGATCGCTGCTGACCAAGCTGTTCACCCGGGAGAAGACCGAATACGAGCGCTTTGAGAAGGTGAACGGCGAGGTGACGAAGCTCTCCCTGAAGGAGCAGCTTTCCGGCCGCCTGTTCTTCCTGATGATGGGCATCTTTACCCAGATCGGGCCGCTGCTGATCTACTTCGTGGGCGGCTGCCTGATCATGGGCGTGATGGACAGCAGCCTCTTCCCCACGCCCCTGACCATCGGCGCGGTGACCGCCATGGTCTCCATGGTGAACCGCCTGTACCGCCCGGTGGAATCCCTGCTGAACATCTCCGTCGACTTTACCCGGAGCATGGCGCTCTTTACCCGCATCTTTGACTACTTCGACCGGCCCATCGACATCCAGAGCCCGCCGGACGCCGTTTCTCCCCCGCTGGACCGCGCCGTGATCCGCTACGACCACGTGGCCTTCGGCTATTCAGAGGACGTGCAGATCTTCAGCGACGTGAGCTTTGAGATCCAGCCCGGGCAGATGGTGGCCGTCGTCGGGCCCTCCGGCTCCGGCAAGAGCACGCTGGTGAACCTGCTGCCCCGCCTGTACGACGTGGACGCCGGCAGCGTCAGCATAGCCGGGGTGGACGTGCGGAAATTCGACCTGACCTACCTGAGGTCGCAGATCGGCGTGGTGACGCAGGATACCTACCTGTTCAACGGCACCATCCGGGACAACCTGCTCTACGCCAACCCGGAGGCCACGCAGGAGGAGATCGAGTCCGCCTGCCGCGCCGCCGCGATCCACGACTTCATCGCCTCCCAGCCCAACGGCTACGACACCGAGGTCGGCAACCGCGGGCTAAAGCTCTCCGGCGGCGAGAAGCAGCGCATCTCCATCGCCCGCGTGATCCTGAAGGATCCGCGGATCCTGATCCTGGACGAGGCCACCTCCGCGCTGGACTCCATCTCCGAGGCCGCGATCCAGGAGGCGCTCTCCCTGCTGATGAAGGACCGCACCAGCATCGTGATCGCCCACCGGCTGAGCACGATCCTCGCCGCGGACCGCATCCTGGCCATCAACGAAGGGAAGATCGCCCAGAGCGGCACCCACGAGGAGCTGCTGGCTCAGGAGGGCATCTACCGCAGGCTGTATGAGACCCAGTTCATGAAGAGCTCCGACTTCGAGAGCGAATCGGACCAGTAAGCCGCCGAAAGAAACCGTTATTTTCGGACAAAGGAACGGTTGGCAAAAAAGGAATTTGGTTTATAATAAGCCTGATTCCTTTTTTTGGATCTTTTTTTTCGCCGGGTGTAACATGGCCGGCGCCTGTGCGTGTATAAGAGCAGGAAGGGGGAACGGCTGCAGATGGACGACCGGGAGCTGGCGCTCCGCTTCAGCCGGGGAGACACCGAAGCGTTTTCCGGGCTGATCGCGATGCACCGCGGCGGCGCCGAACGGCTGGCGAACAGCCTGCTGCACGACCCCCAGCTGGCCGAGGACGCGGTGCAGGAGGCATTCGCGCGGATCTATGCCGCGAGGGACCGATATGGGACGGGCTACGCCTTCGGGACCTACCTGTCCGCGGTGGTGCGGCGCGTCTGCATCGACGAGCTGCGCAGACGGAAGCACCGGCCGGTGCCGTCGGAAAAGCTGCCCGAGCCGCCGGCGGATTCCGCGGAGGCAGAATGCCTGCAGCGGCTGGAAAGCCGGCAGCTGCTGGATACCGTGGCGAAGCTGGACGAAAAGGACAGACGCCTGCTGCTGGGCTTTTCCCTGGAGGGAAGGTCCGCCCGGGAGCTGGCTGAGGAAACGGGAATGACCCCCGGACAGGTCCGCGTGCGGCTGCACCGGATCCGCAGAAAGATCAGGGAAGGAGCGCGTGAACAGGATGGATGAATATCTGAAGAAGGTACTCGACCGGGCCGGCGAGCTGGCTCTGCTGGAAAAAGCGGCGGAGCATTTCCCCTCCCGCGCGCCCGTGACCGCGCGCCTGCTCGGCGCCCTTGCCGCCGCGCTGGCCGCGCTGCTGCTGCCCGTGACGGGGGCAGCCCAGTGGATGATCCTGTAATCAAAAAACGAAACGGAGAGACGAACATGAACGAGAACCCCATGACGGAAACCGCGGAACCCAAAAAGAAAAACAAAAAGGAAAAGGTCAAGCAGCCCCTGTGGAAGGAGATCCTGAGCTGGGTGCTGACCATCGTGATCGCCGTGGCGGCCGCGCTGGTGATCCGCTCCTTTATCTTTGAGCCCGTGAAGGTGGACGGGCATTCCATGGACGATACGCTCGCGGACGGCGAGATCATGCTGGTGTCCAAGTATGACTACGGCTCCGTGTGGCTGAGCTTCCCCTGGCAGGATGACAACGCCAAGGAAAACGCACCGCGCTTTGCCGTGGGCACCAGGGATCCGGAGCGGTTCGACGTGGTGATCTGCCGGTATCCGGGCCGGGGCGACACGAACTTCGTGAAGCGGATCGTGGGGATCCCCGGGGACGAGCTGTACATTGAGGACGGCTACCTGTACGTGAACGGGGAAAAGCAGCCAGAGGAATACGTGAGCGACGGATACCGCGTGCAGGGCGGCAGCAACGGCTGGCGGTACCGCAGCGCGGAGGATCCCTACAAGGTGCCGGAGGGAGAGTATTTCGTGATGGGCGACCACCGGAACAACTCCAACGACAGCCGCTCGCAGGGGCCGATCACGAGGGATATGATCGTGGGGCACGTACGCCGGGTCGTTTTCCCCTTCGACCACTGGAGGGGCATCGAGTAAGGCATGGCATAAGAAACGCCCGCCGGAGTTTTTCCGGCGGGCGTTTTCCGTATCCGCGTTATTCTGCTTTGCGCAGCAGCCAGGCGATCCCCTTTGCCGTGCGCAGGGCGCTGTCCATGAAATGATTGCCGGGGTTCCATTCCAGCGCGCAATCCCCTCCGGCCTCCGACAGGAGCCGGTACTGCTCCCGGATGCAGTCCCCGACCCGGGCCATGACGGGATTCCGGGTCTTTTCCTCCCGGTCGCCGAGGCTCAGGTATACCGGGACCGCGGGCGCCGGCCGGGAAGCGGCGAAGGAGATCCAGTCCGGGTACCACACGGAGGGCGACGCCGCCGCCGCGCCGGAAAAGCGGTCTGACGAATAGACGCCCCACAGGGCGAACAGCCCGGCCAGCGAGTAGCCGCAGAGAGCGTATTTCGCTGCCTGCCCGGACGGGTACAGCCTTTCCAGCTCCGGGATCAGCCTGCCCTCCGCGAAGGAAAGCGTTTCCCGCGCGCCGCTGCCGAAGGGCGTCTTGCCGAAGGCCGGGGGCGCTTCCCAGGGCGTCAGCTCCCGGTTCCAGTCCTCCACCGAAAAGGCGGCGATGCAGAAGGGGATGCCCGGCGCCAGGCGCTTCACCGCCTCCGCCTCCTCCGCCATGCCGCGCAGGTCGCTCTCATCCACCGGCTGCAGAAAGCGGCAGCGCGCCGCGGGGTCTCCGTACAGGGCTGTCTGCTTCCCTGCGATACAAAGGCTTTCCGGTCCGTTCACGGGTATTCCTTTCCGGCAGTTGAAATCTCTGCCAAAATGCTTTATAACTGAACCATAGAAAGCGCGGCCGGACCGCGCCGGGGAGGAAACATGGGCATTACCAAAACGGATTTCATGCGCGGCATGCAGTGTCCGAAAATGCTGTGGCTGGACAAGCACAAGCCGAAGCTGAGGGTGATCCCGCCGGAAACACAGGCCCGGCTGGACGCGGGAAACGACTTCGGCGACAGGGCCATGGGCATGTTCGGCCCCTACGAGGAGATGACCGCCTATCTGCCCGGGACGCGCATCCCGGACAAGAAAAGAATGGCGGCGCGCACGCAGGAGCATCTGCGGCTCGGCACGCCGGTCATCTGCGAGGCAGCCTTCCTGTACTACAACAATTACTGCGCCGTGGACATCCTGCGCAAAACGGAAACGGGCTATGATTTCTACGAGGTCAAGAACGCCTCCGCGGTGCACCCGCAGTTCGTGAAGGACGCCGGCTTCCAGTACTACATCCTGCACCGCAGCGGCCTGAAGATCGGCCGGATCTGTATCGTCACCCACGGGGAGGATGAAAGCGATCCCTTCGTGCCCGTGGAGATCACCGCGGAGGCGAAGGGATACGAGGGCTGGATCAACGATCACATATGGGAACTGAACCGGATGCAGAAGCAGCCGGAGGAGGTGTACGCCGAGCCCGGCGAGCAGTGCCTGCACCCGTACGAATGCTGGTACTACGGCTACTGCCATCCGGAGGCGGAAAACCGCGGCTTCCTTACCGCAGACTTATTTCCTGAGCGATGAGGTCTCCGTCCTCCCCGCTGATCTCAATAGTATACGCATGCTCCGCTCCGGCTTCGTCCGTATAGGCAAAGCCGTTGGAGGGAATATCTCCGTAAAAGGTCATATAGATCAGCAGATGGCTGAATCCCGCCGGGCCGTCCCAGCGCTTCAGCTCCTGTGCCGTCCAAATCGGCTCATCGCCGTCCGCGGACAGCTCCAGCTCCAGCAGGCGGAGATCGCTGACCGCGGCGTCCAGGGACAGGAGCACCTTGGCCACGGGCTCCTCCATGCTGATGACAAAATACTCGTCCGGCTCGGCCCCGCTGTATTCCTCCCACTCCAGGCTCACCGGAAGCGCCTTGCGCGTATCGAGGATATGGCCGTCCGTCCTGGAGAAGGAGACGATGGCCGGCGCGCCCTCCTCCGGGCCGTGCTCATAGGTCACGTCGATCCGGTCCGGCCGGATCCCGATCCGGTAGGGCCAGTAAATGTCCTCCTCCGGCGCGGAGCCCTGCCACAGGATCTCCCCGTCCGGGGAGACGCAGGTCGGGGCGGTGCCGAAATAGCCGGTCACATACAGGGTGCCGTTGTCATCCACTGCCGTGGCAAAGCCGCTGCCGATAAAGGGGATCGACCAGAGCTTCCGCCGGCTCAGGTTCTCCCCGACCTCATAGGCCGACAGGAGATTCTCCTCCCCGTCCAGCAGATACAGCCGGGACCGGTCCGCGCCGCCGAGGACGGCATGCAGCTGAGAGGCCTGGCTCCCGCCGCCCGCGTCCATCCACAGGCTGCTGAGCTGACGGCCCTGCGCGTCAAACACCGTCGCGCGCAGGCGTTCCCTGTCCGGAGAATAATATCTGACGGCCAGCAGGCGCTGCGTTTTCCCGATGCCCACGGGCTCATCGATGACCGGGTCCCCGAGCGAGAGCAGCTGCTCCGGCGTGTGGGCGTCCGGGATCAGGTCCAGATAGATGGAACGGATATATCCCTTCTGACCCTGATACACACAGGAGATAAAGCCCGTGCCGTCAACCGCCTCACAGTCCGTCACCTCCGCGCCCAGGGGCACCGTGGTCAGCCGTTTGGATTTGATATCCGCCTTCTCGCGCAGGGATACCCATTCCTCGCAGTTGACCACATACTCGGTGACGGTGTCCTCCTCCGCGCAGGCGGGCGCCAGGACGAGCAGGAACGCCGCGCACAGCAGCCAGGCCAGTAATCTCTTCATGAAAAGCACCTCCGACGGTCTTGTCTTTCCCCGGTCTTTTTTCTTTTGACGCAGGAGCATTATACCATGAAGCGGGGCGATCCGCCACTTTCCGGGCGAAAACAATTCTGTGCGGCGATCGGGCCCTTTCCTGCAGGATTCCAGCGATCGGACAGCGAATTTTATATGACAGGTTTTCGCGGGCGGGCAGCCCGCGCACATGAGCATCCCCTTCGCCGCCCCGCCCGGGCGCGGCGGATCAGAAAAAGGAGTGAACCGGAAATGAAAAAAGTGATTTCCCTGCTTCTCTGCATCCTGATGATGACAGCCTGCGCCTTCGCGGAGGAAAACGACGCGGAGACCCTGCTGCTGACCTTTGAGATCAACGATATCGGATACGTCCTCGGCGAAACGGCTCCGGACGACCTGGCCGCCGTCGGCTGGCCCGTGAGCACGGAGGAGGACGGCACCTTTGTCTTCGCCACGCCGGAAGGCAATTTCTTCTACGCGAAAACCGAGGACGGCACCTCCGCCTCCCCGATCGTATATATCGACCTGATGTGGGCCGATGACGTGGTGACGAGCTGGAACAGCTATTCCTCCGACCCGGAGGAGGGCACCACCGCCAATTTGTGGGACTGGCTGGTCAAGAGCTACGGCGCGCAGGAGAGCGACGAGGGCTATCTGGTCGCGACGATCCGGATGAGCGGCGACAGGAGCCTGACCGTGGAGACGGACGGCATCCGCGTGCGCCTGTACCTGGGCGCCTTTGTGGAAACAGAGGAAGCGGACGGCTGAGCAGAAGGCCGGAAAGGAAACAAAGACCCGCGGGGGCATCAGCCTCCGCGGGTTTCGCGTATATCCGGATCAGTACCGGGCCCTGAGCTCCGCGATCACATGGCCGACGCTTTCCGCCACGGTGCCCGGCCGGAAGGGATTGAGCAGGTTCCCCTCCTGCAGCAGCTCGAAGTAGCCCTTCGTGCCGCCGGCCCGGCAGAGCCGGAGGTAATCCTTCCACGCCTGTTCCCGGTCCGTCTTCATGCGGCCGTAGTACTGGAAGGCGCACATCTGCGCCAGGGCGTAATCGATATAGTAGAACGGATAGAGGAAGATGTGCTGCTTCTGCATCCAGAAGCCGCCCTGCTCCAGGAACTCCACCCCGTCGTAATCCCGCCAGGGCATGTATTTCCTTTCGATCTCCCGCCAGACGGCACGGCGCGCCATGGCGTCCATTTCCGGCTCCGCGTAGACCCGGTGCTGGAACTCGTCCACACAGCACATATACGGCAGGACCGTCAGCGCGCCGATCAGGTGCGCCGTAATGTATTCCTCGCTCCTGTCTCCGAAGAACAGCGGCATCCACGGGTAGGCGAAATGCTCCATGGACATGGAGTGGATCTCATTGATCTCCGCCGTGGAGCCGGTCAGCTCCTCCAGCGGGATGGAGCGCATGGCCAGATAGCCCTGGAAGGCATGGCCCGCCTCATGGGTCAGCACGTCCACGTCCGCGGAGGTGCCGTTGAAATTGGAGAAGATGAACGGCGCCTTGTAGCCCGGGAAGGACGTCATATAGCCGCCCATGCGCTTGCCGGGCCGGGTCTCCAGGTCAAAGAGCCGGTACCTGACCATGAAGTCAAAGAACTCACCGGTCTCCGCGCTCATCTCCCGGTACATGCGCTGCGCCTTGGCCACCAGCTCCTCCGCGGTGCCCTCCGGGTCAGCGTTGCCGCCGGGGAAGATCAGGGACTCGTCATAAAAGCGCAGGGAATCCAGCCCGAGGCGCTTTCTCTGCCGCTCCCGCAGCTCCGCGACCGCCGGCGTCACCGTTTCCAGGATGCCCTGACGGAAGACCGCCACGTCCTCCGGCGTGTAGTCGAAGCGGGAACGCTGGAGATACGCCAGCTCCGTATAGGAGGGGAAGCCCAGCGTCTTTGCCATTTTCGTACGCAGCCGCACCAGCTCGGTATACTGCTCATCCAGCTTCGGGCTGATGCTCTCGTAGAGCTTTGCCCAGGCCAGGAACGCTTCCTTTCTCTCGCCGCGGTCCGGGCTCTCCATATGCTTGAGCAGCCCGTAGAAATTGCAGCTCTCCCCGCGGAACTCCGTCTGCGCCATGGCGCTGTCCTTCTGATACTGCTGGGTCAGCTGCCCGGCGCGGATGGTGTCCTGAATGACGCGCTCATCCGCCGTTTTCAGGGAGGCGTCCGTCAGCTTCAGCAGCTGCTTTCCGAACTCCTTTTCAAAATCCGGGCGGAAGGGAGATGACACAAAGACCTTTTCCAGCTCCTTGAACAGCGGGATCATATTCGCGTTCTGCTCACGGAGCCACGCCATCTCGCCGTCATAATAGTCGTCCCGGGTGTCCAGGGTGTTGCGCACATGCGCCAGGGAGAACATGGTGTAGACCTTTTCCCCCTCCTGCTGCAGGTCAAAGTACGCTTTGCGCGCCTCCTCATAGGTTTTCGCGCCCTTCAGGGCCGCGATCGCCGTCCTGTGCGCCTGAGCGTAGCGCTCCATGTCCGGCCGCTGATAGGGCATACCGGTGAATTCAATCATTTCCATTCTTCTTCTCCTTCTGCGCCGGCCGTTTCAGTTCTGCGGCGCGAAATACTTTTCGCAGGCCTCCCGGAAGCGCTGCAGGAATTTCTCCGCCGCCTGCTTCGATTCCGGCTTTTCGGCGTGCATCACGTCATAGGCGTGCCAGAAGCCGGGCCATACGTCCGCCTCGGCCTCCACGCCTGCCTTTTTCAGGTTCTCCACATAGGTCAGCGTCTCATCCAGGAAGGGCTCCAGATCGCCCACAAAGGTATAGCAGGGCGGCAGGCCGCTGTAATCCTCCCGGCGGGAGGGCGACGCGTAGCAGGGGATCGGCTCGTCCCTGTTCAGGCCGCGCAGGTACAGTTTCCAGGCCAGATGGTTCTGCCGGGTGTCCCAGCCCTTGGCGTGATTGTCCCGGGAGGAGGGCGTGTCATAGCAGTCCAGCATCGGATAGAGCGGCATCTGGAAGGCCACGTTGACCTCCCCCCTGTCCTTCGCGTACATGCACACCGCCGCCGTCAGCCCGCCGCCGGCGCTTTCCCCGCCGACCATGAGCTGGTCGTCCCGGATGCCCAGCTCCTTCGCGTTATTCTTCATATACAGCAGGGCGTTGTAGCAGTCCTCCATGGCCGCGGGATAGGGCGCCTTGAAGGACAGCGTGTAGCCCGGGGAAACCACCACGGCCCCGCCCGCGGCCACCAGGTCGAAGGCCCGCGTGGCGTAGACCATTTCCGTCATGCCGGAAACATAGCCGCCGCCGTGGATCCACAGCACGCCGGGCAAAAGCCTGTCCTCCGGCTGATCCGCCGGACGGAGGATCAGTATCCGGTGCCTGCGGCTTCCCAGCTGGACGGTGCGGTATTCCGAATGGATCTTTGCTCCCAAATGGATCGATATCATGTACTGTTCCGTTCCTTATTTCATTCCGTCCCAGAATTTGGGCAGGCCGGCTTCCTCCCGGGCCAGGTCAAAGTGATACTTCACGATGCCCAGGTCCACTTTGCTGAAGGGACCGCCTTTGTCGACCGCGGTGACCGTATCGTCGTCATTGAGCCGGAGCTCAAATTTCTGCTGGTTGATGGCCGTGGGCGCCAGCAGCGCCAGCTCCGCGCCTCGGGTGAACCACGCCGGACGGTCCGCCCTGCCGGACGTTACCTGCTCGATCGTTTTGGACCTGTGCGGCCTGCCCTGATCCGCGCCGTAGCCGACGGCGATGGCGATCACGGCGCGTTCGCCCTCCACAGGCTTTACCGGCGCGTTCTTCGCGCTGAAGGTACCGGCCCAGCAGGTATTCAGCCCCAGCTCCTGCGCCCGGAGCACGACCTTTTCGCCCCAGTAGCCGATCCGCTCCTCCAGGGTGTCGCTCTCCCGGCCGGCGCAGATGATCACGCTGGGCGCGCTGCCCAGGCCCATCACCCGGTTCAGCAGGCGGCTGAAGGTCTTTCCCGCGTCCTTCAGCAGCTGAAGGTGCAGGTCCCCGGCCCGGTTGCAGTCATCGATCATGACCCCGAGCTTTTCCAGCACCTCCGGCCCGATCTTTCTGTCCGTGTAATTCCTGACGGAATGCCGCTGCAGCAGCGCGTCGATCTCCCTCACGGCGCCTCACTCCTTTTTGACGGATATTTCCGGATTTGTTTCCTGTGGATTATACCACAGATCCGTCCCGGTGGGAACCGCCCTCAGTTGACATCCTCCCCGTTTCGTGGTATCTCTTTAGCGAGGATTTTTTGTGAAAAAATACAGGAGGAAGCCGTGAGCAGGAGCAAGAAGGAGCCCTTTGCCGCCCTGGCGCAGAACGAGGAGGAGCTGGCCGCCTATACCGTGTTCGGCCGCTCCTTTCAGGAGCATGTGAAGCTCCCCGCCGGGGACGTGAAGCGCATGGAAAAATGCTTCTCCGAGGCGCTGGAATGGTACCGGGAGCAGGGGCTTGCCCCGGAGGAGGCCGTGCGCCGGCTGGATCCGGCGCAGCTGGGCGGCTTCTACGTCCGCCCGGCGGACCGCTGGTTCCCGCTGGATGAAGCCGCGGTGATCTATCCGATCAACATGGCCCAGAGCGGGCCCTCCCTTTTCCGGCTGGCCATGACGCTGAAGGAGGAGGTGCAGCCCGCGCTGCTCAAGGTGGCGCTGGCCTTTGTCATCAAGCGCTTCCCCACCTTTTCCACCGTTGTCCGCCGGGGCTTTTTCTGGCATTATCTGGACACGGTGAAGCGCTTTTATGAAGCGGAAGAGGATACCGACCGGCCCCTGCGGCCGAAAGGATTCGGCTCCTCCGCCATGCCCTCCTTCCGCGTGCTGTATTCGGGCAAACGGATCGCCGTGGAGTGCTTCCACGTGCTGACGGACGGCAGCGGCGGCACCGTTTTCCTGAAAACGCTGGTGGCGGAATACCTGCGCCTGACCGGGGCGGAGATCCCCAACGAAAAGGGCGTGATGGACCCCGAGGCAGTCCCCCTGCCCTCCGAAATGCGCAGCGCCTTCCGGGATACCGGGGCCAGGGGCGGATCCCTGACCGAAAAGCGCGCCGTGCAGATGAGCGGCCGCATCGTGGACGCCCTGCCCTACCGCGTGCTGCATTTTGAAATGCCCGCGTCCCGGCTGGTCGACGCGGCGCACCGCGCCGGCGTGACCGTGACGGCCTTCCTGAGCGTGCTGATCTACCGGGCGGCGCGCGGCTCCGCCGATACGACGGACGGCGTGTTCCGCATCCAGATCCCCGTCAACATGCGCAAGTTCCAGGAGGGGACGCCCACCCTGAGAAACGATTCCATGTTCGGCTCCGTCGCCTTTGCCATGGACCGGGAGGATCCCGAGGATGTCCTGTTCCGGGAGGCCGGGGAGCAGCTGGTGGAAAACTGCAGCCGGGAAAATATGGAAAAGCAGATGACCGACGCCGTGCGCACCAAGCGCCTCGTCCGCTTCCTGCCGCTGTTCATCAAGGGACCCGTGGAGCGCTCCATTTTCCGCACCATCGGCATCGGCGCCTATACCACGGTGCTGTCCAACCTGGGCGTGGTGGAGATGCCGGAGGAGATGGCGGCGCGCGTGGAGCGCGCGGAGTTCACCCTGAGCGGCTGCAAAAAGAACCGCGGCGTGTGCGCCATGGTCACGCTGGGAGACAGATCCGTGCTGACCGTCACCGAGTCCACGGCGGACCCGAGCTTCTCGGAGTCGCTGTACCGGGAGCTGGAGCAGCACGGGCTGGAAACGACTGTAACAGGGAGCCTGCCCTATGAAAACTGAGATCGTTTATCCGCCGGTCAGCACGAATGACCGGAAAAAGGCGCGCTGGAACCGGATCGTGACCCGCGCGCTGGTGATCCTGCTGATCGCCGCGCCGATCGTGAACTGGCGCGTCGGCGGCCCGGCCTGGAGCGCCGTGGCCGTGTGGGTGCTGCTGGCGCTGTACCGCCTGGTCCTTTCCCCGGAGCCCGTGGAAAAGGGGACCGTGAGCATTCTGGTGCGCGCGCTGCTGTACCTGATCGTGACCATGGTGCTGATCGAGCTGCTGCTGGCGCCCGGCTGGGCGGACATGGCCATCCCGCTGGCCACGCTCTGCGCGCTGATCGTGTCCGCCGTGCTGTCCGTGATCGACATGGAAAGGCAGCAGCCGCTGGCCATGAGCATGCTGGTGCTGGTGGTGTTTTCCGGCAGCGCGATCTTCCTGTACAAGCTGCTGGGGAAGCGGATCACCTGGCCCGTATGGACGCTGAGCGCCCTGGCCGCGCTGCTTTTCCTGCTGGGGCTGATGATCTACCGCCGGCAGATCTTCCAGCTGCTGAAAAAATACTGGCACACCAAATAAGGTCCAGAATGAACGAAGGCCCTGCATTCCGCAGGGCCTTCGTTTTTATACGGGCACGCGCTTTATTCCTTTTCCGCCTCCGGGGGGATCTCCGCGGGCTTTTCCGCGGCCTCCCCGGGCTTTTCCGCGGTCTCCGCGGGAAGGGCCGCCGGCTTTTCCGGCGGGGTCTCCTCCGGCTCCTCCGCCTTATCCGCCTTCGCTGCCTTCCTGCGGGGCATCAGGCAGAGCAGTACCGTCTGCATGACCGCGGAGACGATATAGCTGATGCCGGTGAGGATCCAGACCGCGGATTCCGAAGCGAAGGGATTGACCAGGATCAGGACCGCCAGGATCAGCGTCAGCCCGGTCAGCACCGCGCTGAGCTTCCAGACGGAATGATGCAGGCGGATCATATCCACCGTGTCCTGCACGCGGAAGAGCATATGCACCAGCAGGATCACGCCGTAGAGAACGGTGAGCATCGGGAAGGCCGCCATCACGCTGCTGTAGCCGAACAGGCAGAAGACGCCGCCCAGCAGGGCGATCAGCGCCCGGGACAGGTACCGCTTTTCCGGGCTGATGACCGCGGGAGCGCGGAAATAGCGGATGAAGAAAAGAACGGAGGCCAGGATCAGCCCGATGCCGAAGACCATGATGATCTTTTCGGTAAAGGCGACCGCGTCGATCAGCAGCAGGACGCCGATCGCCAGCTCGACCAGGATGACCAGCAGCGTGCCGAGCCTGCCCCTGAGGAAACCGTGAAGCTTATTCATGCAATGATTCTCCTTTTCTGTTTCAGGGACCGGATCCCTTATTCACTCCAGAAGGTATAGGTGCCGGGCGCGGCGGTCACGGTCCGTCCCCCGATCACGATCTCCGCGGGCATTTCCGCGGTGATCTCATAGCGGAAGCCGCCCTCCGGCAGCGCCGTCCACCGGGAGGAGACCAGCCCGTGCTCCGTGCGGATGGAGGCCTCCAGCCAGCCGAGGCGCGCGTCCGGCTCCGGGGCGACCCGGACCGCGGCAAAGCCGGGCTTCGCGGGGGTGATGCCCGCCGCCCGCTCATAGACCCAGTCCGCCACGGCGCCGTAGGCGTAATGGTTGAAGGAATTCATGTCCGGGCTCCAGAAATCGCCGTTTTCCATGATGCCGTCCCAGTGCTCCCAGACCGTGGTCGCGCCCTTGCCGACCTGGTACAGCCAGGAGGGATATTCCTTCCGCAGCAGCAGGGAATACGCCAGATCCCCGTGCCCGAAGCGGCTCAGGACATGCAGCAGGTACGGCGTGCCGAGGAAGCCGGTGCGCGTCATTCCGCCGTCCGCCGCGATCCGTTCCGCCAGTTCGTTTACCGCGGCCTGCGGGTCCTCCGCGATGCCGAACTGCACGGACAGGACCAGCTCCGTTTCCGTAAGGCAGGCCGGGAAGGCCTTCCGGAAGGCGGCAAGAAGCACCGGCAGGAGCTTTCCGTATTTTTCCGTATCCCGCCCGATGACCCCGCCGGCCAGGATCAGCAGCCGCACCGCGTAAATATGGAACGCGTTGGCGATGAAATCGTGCCGGGTGGCGCCGGTATAGCTGCCCACCGGAGAATCCAGGCCCAGCCAGTCCCCGTAATGGAAATGCCCGATCCACAGATGGTCCTCATTCATCTGGTTCTCCACATAATCCACCCAGGCGGCCATGCTGTCAAACTGCTCCTCCAGCACGCCCGCATCCCCGTAGGTCTGATAAACCTGCCAGGGGATGATGACCGCCGCGTCGCCCCAGGCGGAGCTGCAGGGGCTTTCCCGCAGCACGTCCGGGATCACCTGGCCGACTTCGCCGTCCGGTCGCTGATCTGCCTTCAGGTCCCGCAGCCATTTGCGGAAGAAGCGCTCCACGTCATAATTATAGGTCGCGGCCTTGCAGAAGACCTGCGCGTCGCCGGTCCAGCCGAGCCGCTCGTCCCGCTGCGGGCAGTCCGTCGGCACTTCCAGGAAATTGCCCTTCTGGCCCCAGAAAATATTGCTGAAGAGCCGGTTGAGCTCCGGGACGCCGCTGCGCAGGAAGCCGGTGCGCTTCAGCTCCGAGCAGAGCACCACCGCCGTGAACTGGCCGGGCTCCGGATCCGCCGGATATTCCGCCAGCTTCAGATAGCGGAAGCCGAAGAAGGTAAGCGCGGGATGCCAGGTCTGCTCCCCGTCCCGGCAGATATACTCCGCCTCCGCCTTCGCGGAGCGGTAGTTCGCGTTATAGAAATTCCCGTTTTTATCCAGGACCTCCCCGTGCAGGAGGCGGACCCGGTCCCCGGCCTTTGCCGTCAGGCGGATCTCCGCGTAGCCGGTGATCTCCTGGCCGAAGTCCACCACCGTTTCCCCGGCAGGCGTATGCAGGATCCTCCGGGCGGCGACCCGCTCCGTTTCCAGGACCCTTTCCCCCTCCTGCGGGATCAGGATCTCTTTGGACCAGTCCAGCAGCTTCACGCTCTGCCGTCCGGACGGCACGAAGGTGGCGTCATATTTCTCACCGTCATAGATCTCCGAGAAACGCACCGGGCTCTCCGCCCACTGCCAGTCCGCGCCCGTGCGCACGGTGTCCTCCGATCCGTCCGCGTAAACGATATGCATTTCCCCGATCAGCCCGCAGGGCTGCCCGACGCGGCGGGTCTTGTACTCCTGCTCCGTCCAGCCGGCCAGCGGGGAGCGGAACCAGCCCCTGCCCACCGTGACGCCGATCCGGTTGACGCCCTGCCGCAGCAGCTCCGTGACCGGATAGGTCTGCACCTGCAGGCGTTTTTCATAGGCCGTCCAGCCGGGCGCCAGCACAAAGCGGCCGACCCGCGCGCCGTTGATCCGGGCCTCATAAACGCCCAGAGCGGTCAGGCTCAGCTCTGCCCGGACGACCTTTTTTCCGATTTCCAGCTCCCGCAGGAACACGGGACATACGTCCCCGGTGTCCTCCGATACCGTGATCCAGTCCGCATTGACCGGCAGCATGCCTTTTCCCTCCGTTTTTCTGTTTTTATCCCTGATGGAATGATTGTACATCTCCTGCCCGAATTCCTGCTTCCTGCCGGAAACCGGCGCGCAAAAAACGGCAGGGTGCCCGGGGCTCCTGCCGCTTCTGAAAGCTTTTTTTGTTTTACAGCGCCGCTTCCTCCTGGACGCGGAACTGGAGCTGATACAGCTCCTTATACATGCCGCCGAGGGCCATGAGCTGATCGTGGGTGCCCTGCTCGATGATCCTCCCGTCCGAAACGACCGCGATCTCATCGGCGTTCTTGATGGTGCTGAGCCGGTGCGCGACCACCAGCGTCGTGCGGCCCACGCACAGCTCGTCCAGCGCCTGCTGGATCAGGATCTCGGTGGTGTTGTCCAGCGCGCGGGTCGCCTCGTCCAGGATCAGGATGGGCGGGTTCTTCAGAAAGACCCGGGCGATGCTCAGGCGCTGCTTCTGGCCGCCGGAGAGGCGGATGCCGCGCTCGCCGATGGGCGTATCGTAGCCGCGGGGCAGGGACATGATATAGTCATGGATATTGGCGCGCTTCGCCGCGGCGACGATCTCCTCATCCGTCGCGTCCAGCCTGCCGTAGCGGATATTCTCCTTCATCGTGTCATTGAAGAGGTAGATATCCTGCTGCACGATGCCGATGTTCCGGCGCAGGCTCTCGTTGGTCAGGGTATGGATCTCCTTCCCGTCCAGCAGGATCTCGCCGCTGATAACGTCATAGAAGTGCGGGATCAGGTGGCAGATGGTCGTCTTGCCGCCGCCGCTGGGACCGACGAGCGCGAACTTTTTGCCCTTGCCGATATCCAGGTCCACGTGGCGGAGCACGGTCTTGTCCTCGTCATAGGCATAATTGACGTCCTTGAACTGGATATGCCCCTCCAGCGTGCCGGCGTCCACGGCGTCCTCCCGGTCCCTTTCCGGCTCGGCGTCCATGATCTCGCAGAAGCGCTCAAAGCCGGTGATCCCGTTCTCGAACTGCTCCATGAAGTTGATCAGGGTCATGACCGGGCCGATGAACATATTGACGGAAACGATGAAGGCGGAATAATCGCCGAACCGGATCTTTCCGTTATAGAGGAAAAAGCCGCCGGCGATCAGCACCACCACGTTGAAGACGTCCGTCACGAAGGTATTGCCGGAATGGAAGCGGCCCATGGCGCTGTAGGAATCCCTGCGCGCGGTCTGGAATTTTTTGTTCCCCTCCTCGAACTTCTCCTGCTCCTTGTCCGAGTTGGTATAGGCCTTGGTGACACGGATGCCGCTGACCGAGCTTTCCAGGCTGGCGTTGATATCCGCCATGGCCGAGCGCGTGTCCCGGAAGGCCTTGCGCATCTTCTGCCGCAGCGTCCAGGAAATGACCACCAGGAAGGGAACGCAGGCGAAAATGATCAGGGTGAGCCAGATGTTGATCGTGCTCAGATAGGTGAAGCTGATGACGATGCTGAGCACGGAGATAATGATGTTTTCCGGCCCGTGGTGCGCCAGCTCGCTGATATCGAACAGGTCGTTGGTCATGCGGCTCATGATCTTGCCGGTCTCATGCGTATCAAAGAAGCTGTAGGGCAGCGTTTCCAGATGCGCGAACATATCCGAGCGCATGCGCGCCTGCATGTATACGCCCATCATATGGCCCTGATACTGGATGAAATAGTTCAGCAGCATTTTGACGAAATACAGGCACAGCAGCGTGACGCCGAAAATGACCACCATGCGGTAATTGCGGTTGGGGATCAGGTCGTTGAGCATGGTGCGGGTGATGATCGGATACACGACGCCGATCACGGACACGAGCAGCGACGCGGTCATGTCCATGGCAAAGAGCTTTTTATGCGGTTTGTAATAAGTGACGAAGCGGCGCAGCAGCCCCGCGGTCTTCTTTTTATCCCGGCGCGCTTTCGGCTCGGACATCCGGCATCCCCTCCCGTGTCTTTATCTGTATCTTTCCTTTTCCCGGCTCATGCGGAAGGCCACGGAACGCTTCAGGTATTCCAGATACTCCGGATCCCTGCACATGGACTTGCCGGCCGAGTCCGAGAGCTTGGCCACGGCGCGGTCGTTGACCGTCTGCAGCTTGATGACGATGTTCAGCGCCTCCGCGCAGGTGTCGTTGGAGCAGAAGGTGCCGATGCCGAAGGAGACCTTTGCCCGGTCCCGGAAGCGTTCATACAGCGCCTGCGCCCGGTCAAAGTCCAGGCTGTCGCTGAAGAGCAGGAGCTTGGTCCTCGGGTCCACGCCGTATTTCTGATAATGCGCGATGATCTTTTCGCCCCACTCGAAGGGGTCCCCGCTGTCATGCCGCACGCCGGTGAAATTGTTGACCATGGCGCGGTTGAAATCCAGCAGGAAAAGGTCCGTGGTGATCGTATCCGTCAGCGCGGTGCCGTTGTCGCCCCGGTATTCGTCATACCAGTCCTCCATGGCGTAATGGTTGGTATAGGCCAGGGGGATCGAGTCGATGCCCTGGTACATCTGCACGAACTCATGGGCGTAGGTGCCCACCGGCGTCAGGCCCAGCTTCCACGCCAGGTACACATTGGAGGTGCCGACGCACCTGTCCGTTTCCTCCGCCAGGCGGCGCACCACGACCTCCAGCCATTCCCGGCTCAGGCGCCGGCGGCAGCCGAACTCCGCAAAGCGGAAGGTGTACTTCCCGCTGCGGAAATCCCCGATCTTGCGGTCCAGCCGTTCCTTTGCCGAGGCCAGCAGCATATTGTAATCAAAGCCCATGCGGAAATAGACCTCGTTGATGATCTCCAGCAGATAGATCTCAAACTGCATGGCGGAGAAGAGCGGCCCGCGGATCACCACGTGCAGGTGATGCCGCTCGGACAGGGAGGTCTGTACATAGTCCCGGATCGGATGCCAGAGGCGCAGGAACTCCACATAGTCGTCCTTGAGGAAACGGATGGAGCGCAGGTAGTCCAGCTCTTCCTTCCGGAAACGGAGCGTGCAGAGATGGTCGATCTGCTCATTGATCTCCCGGAACATCTCCTCCGTGAAGGTGACCTCCGCGTTCCTGCAGCGGAAATAGTATTCCCCGCTCAGGTTCGTGTGCTTATGAAAAATGACCTGGTTCATGTTGAACTTGTACAGGTCCGTATCCAGCAGGGAAACGATGATGGGCTCCAGCTTCATGATCCTATTCCTCCGTTTTCGGCGCGGTCCTCCGCGCCCCCTCCGGGGCAGCGGGGCCGCTCCCTCTATTGTACCCGTTTCCCCGTGATTTGCAACCCTGCGCCCCGCGCGGAAAGCATTTCTGTTGCGCCCGAACAGCGCCCCGGGTATAATGGGGCTGAGCCTGTAAAAAACCGATCGCCGAAGAAGACCCCCTGCTCCCGGGCAAAGGAGGAACCACCCTTGAAAAAGTTTTCCGGATCACGGAGCTGGCTGCTTTTCTGCATCCTGCTCTCCCTGAACGCCGCGCTGACGGTATGCGGCTTCGCGCTTCATCTGAGCCGGCCGCCCCACAGCGTGGTGCAGCATGAGGCCGACACCTATATCTATCTGCAGAACGTGCTCTGGGTCTTCCGCTGCCTGTTCTCCGGCGCGCCCTGCCTGGGCGCCTGGCTGATCCGCGGCGGAAAGCACCGGGCGGGCGCCATCGCGCTGGAGTTCACCTCCTGGGTGCTGTGGGCGCTGCTGCTTTTCTTCGGCGCGCTGCTGACCAGCGGCACCATGAA
This sequence comes from Clostridia bacterium, assembly GCA_017509255.1. GTDB lineage: Bacteria > Bacillota > Clostridia > Christensenellales > Aristaeellaceae > Aristaeella. The sequence continues at coordinate 47,663 of JAFWQA010000011.1, forward strand.
CGTCTACCGGAACCGGGTGACCGCGGACGGGCGCGTGCCCGCCGGCGGAAGCGAATACACCGTTTCAGCGGTGCTCGCCTTCGGCGTTCTGGTGATCCTGCTGTGCATGCTGTTTTTCGTCACGCGGGCGCTGCGCTATATCGCCAACCAGAAGCGGGACAAAACCGAGGTCACCCTCTTTGCCCGCCTGACCTCCGTGCTGGCCGGGACCCTGTTTGTGCTGCTGGCGCTGAACCTGGCGCTGCCGCAGATCCTTCCCGCCCTCCGGATGGGACCCGGAAGCTGGCCCGAGGCCGTCGGGCCCTTCTATTTCAACTACAGTGAAAGCGAGCTGTATGTGCTGTCCCTGTTTGCCAACGGCACCCTGATGACAGACCTGCTGCCGCCCGACACGGGCCTGACCGCGGGCTCCGCGGCCTATGCCGCCGCGGTCACGGCGGTCTCCCTGGCCGTATACCTGCTTTCCGCCCTGAACGCCGGGCGCTTCGCGAAGCTGCTGGACCGGGCGAAAAGCAACGATGAGTTCATTTTCGACTGGGAATGACCCCCGGCCGGACAAAAACGCCGCCCCGCAAAGCCGCGGGACGGCGTTTTCCGTATGCTCTTACATTTTCCTTCTCAGGCCGTCCACGGTATCCCGGACGCGGGTGATCGCGTCATCAAGATCCCGGCGGGCTTCCCGGACGCGGTCCTGCGCCGACAAATCAGAAAGGAAGCCGTCAAAGAAGCGGTCACAGAAGATCTGCATGGTGCCGGTGTCCGTCTCCAGGAGATCCGCGGGCACTTCCCGGAGCTCCTTGCCGAAGCGCTTAAGATCCGCCCTGGCCTGCTCGATGCAGCGCTCGGCGGAATCCCTGCTGCTCTGCCTGAGCATGCCCGCCACCATGTCGCCGCCGAGATCCGTCATGCCCCAGCCGCGGACCCTGTCCATCATGGAACGGGCCATGCGCAGGCTTCCCAGCGCGCGCTCGCCGTAATGGACGGCTTCCAGCAGCTCCCTGGGGCCGTCCTTGGCCGCGGGCGCCTCCCGGGTCACGCGGGGTTTGGCATAGAAGCTGTCACCGCTGTTTCCGCCGCGGCGGACCGGTTCGGTCTCTTCTTCATCCTCTTCATTCCTGTTCTTCCGGGGGTGGTTGCGGACGTAATGATAAATGCCGCCCGCCATGCCGACGCCGACCGAGGCCAGCCACATGAACATGGGATCCATGATTTCCTTCCTCCCTGTATCCGGCGGACATCCTTTTCCGCCGTGAAGCTACTGTACCATATCCGGATCGGAAAAAACAGGGCCTGTTCCGCAAATTACCGCCCCATATTTTCCCTTTACCATTCCGCCTTCCGGTCCCGCGCCATGAGCCGGCGGACCTCCTCCTCGGGATCCGCGCCGGAGCGGATCACCCGGTCCACCGCGCGGACGATCGGCATTTCCACGCCGTACCTTTCCGCCAGCGTCATGGCGGCGGGCAGCGCGTTCACTCCCTCCACCACCATGCCGACCTTCGCGATGGCCTCCCGCGGCTTCATCCCGCTGCCGATCAGATAACCGCAGCGGTTGTTCCGGCTGTGGCGGCTGGTGGCCGTGACGATCAGGTCGCCCATGCCCGCCAGGCCGGAGAAGGTGTTCCGCTCACAGTTCATTTTATCGCCCAGGCGTACCATTTCCGCCAGCCCGCGGGTGATCAGCGCCGCCTTGGTATTGTCCCCGTAGCCGAGGCCCTCGGAGATCCCGGCCGCCAGCGCCATGATGTTTTTCAGCGCCCCGCAGAGCTCCACGCCCTTCACGTCCCGGTTGGTATAGACGCGCATGCAGGTGTTCATAAAGATATCCTGCGTCCGCTCGGCCGCCTCCATGTCCTCACTGGCGGAAACCACCGTGGTGGGCAGGTCCCGCGCCACCTCCTCCGCGTGGGTCGGCCCGGACAGCGCCACCGCGCGGATACCCGGGATCTCCTGCTTCAGGATCTCCGTCATGGTCATGAGCGTGTCCGGCTCTATGCCCTTCGCCGCGTCCGCCACCAGCTGCCCGGCCGGCACGAAGGGCGCCGCCGCGCGGGCCGTGGAGCGGACGTAGACCGACGGGACAACGAAGAGCAGGAGCTCACGCCCGGTACAAACCTCCGCGACGCTCTGCGTGAAGGCGATCCCGTCCGGGATGACCATATCCGGCAGGTTCGCCTGGCGGCGCGTTTGCCGCAGCTGCTCCACCTCCGCGGGGATCGCGGACCAGACCGTTACGGCGTGCCCGCTGTTGTACAGCATACGCGCCAGGGCCATGCCCCAGGTGCCCGCGCCGAGAATTCCGATCTCCGACATGCTTTCATCCGGGCAGCCGGCGGCATCCGCCGCGCCTGCCCTTCTCCTTTCGTTTCCTGTCCTTCAATATACCGCAGCGGGAAGCAAATGACAAGCCCGTTCCCGCCCCGATCCGCCATGATAATACCATCGGAAAACAGGTTTTTACAATTTCCGTCCCTTCCCCTGTCCGTTCCGGGCCCGATTTGACCGGAATATCCGTCTTGCATCCTTCCGCGGTTTGTGGTACAACTCTTGCGCATACGGCTGTATGCGATTTTTTCATGCACTGAAAGGAATTTCCCCATGAACCGTACCGGCACGAAGGATATGACCGTGGGCTCCCCGCTCCGGCTGATCGCGGGATTTGCGCTGCCGCTGCTTTTCGGCTTCCTGTTCCAGCAGTTTTACAGCTTTGTGGATACCGCCATCGTGGGCAAGTATCTCGGAGCCGCCAAGCTGGCCGCCGTCGGCGATACCGGGTCCATCAACTTCCTGGTGCTCGGCTTCTGCCAGGGGGTGTGCGCGGGCTTTTCCGTACCGATCGCCCAGGCCTTCGGCGCGAAGGATCACCATGAGATGCGCCGCCGCGTGTCTGCCTCCGTGCTTCTGAGCGCCGCCGTGAGCGTGATCATGGCCGTGGCGACCGCCCTGCTGTGCCCCGCCATGCTGCGGCTGATGAACACGCCGGAGGAGATCATCGGGGATTCCGTTTCCTATATCCGCATCATCTTTATCGGCATCCCGGTCACCGTGCTCTTCAATATGGCCAGCGGTATCCTCCGCTCCCTCGGCGACAGCCGCACGCCGGTCTTTTTCCTGATCGTGGCCTCCCTGGTCAACGTGGCGCTGGACCTGCTGCTGATCCTCGTCTTCCGCATGGACGTGGCGGGCGCCGCAGTCGCCACGCTGGTCTCCCAGCTGACCGCCGGCATCGGCTGCGTGATCGTGATCCGCCGCCGCTATCCGATCCTGCGCCCCACCGGGGAGGAGAAGAAGGCCGATCCCGCGCTGATGAAGCGCATGCTGATGACCGGGCTGCCCATGGGGCTGCAGTTTTCCATCACGGCCGTCGGCGCCGTGATCGTGCAGTGGTCCGTGAACGCGCTGGGAGTGGACGCCGTGGCCGCCATCGCCGCCAGCAGCAAGCTGAGCATGTTCTTTGCCTGCGTGTTTGACGCGCTGGCCACCACCATGGCCACCTATGCCGGGCAGAACATGGGCGCCGGAAAGATCAGCCGGATCCACCGCGGGCTGAAGGTCACCTCCGTCATCGGGTGCGTCTACTGCGCGCTGGCCATGGCCGTCATCTGGTTCCTCGGCCGGACGCTGCTTTCCCTTTTCATTGACGGGGAGACCGACCCGGCCGTGATGGACATGGCGCAGACCTATATCCGCCTGAACGGCGCGTTCTATATTCCCCTGCTTTTCGTGAACATCGTGCGTCTGAGCGTGCAGGGCATGGGCTTTACCCGGATCGCCATGCTCGCCGGCGTGTTCGAGATGGCCGCGCGGACGGCCGTGGCTCTTTTCGTGGTGCCCGTACTGGGCTTTACCGGCGCGTGCGTCGCCAACCCCGCCGCCTGGATCATGGCGGACATATTCCTTTTTCCCTGCTATTTCCGGTGCATCCGCGCGCTGCGGGAGCGCCTGCAGGTACCGGCCGTTTCCGAGGCCGCGTAAGTCATCCGCCGTTCCGCCCGGGGAGAGCAACGCTCTCCCCGGGCTTTTTCTTTTTGCTGGACAAGAAGGGAAAAAGCGGTACAATAAAGGAAGAGAGCAGAACGAGATCAGCCATATACGGAAGGGGTCACCGACAGCGGCGCTGCACTACGCCGGGCCCCGGACGCGCGCGACAATAAAGGAGGTTTTCCTATGGACAGCAAAGCCATGTACTCGCTCACCTACGGCCTGTTCGTCGTCACAGCGAACGAGAACGGCAGGGACAACGGCTGCATCACCAACACCGTGGGCCAGGTCACGACCGCCCCGAACCAGATCTCCGTTGCCGTCAACAAGGACAACTATACCTGCGGCATGATCCGGCGCACCCGGAAGCTGACCGTGTCGGTCATCAGCGAAGAGGCGGACTTTGAGCTCTTCCGCCATTTCGGCTTCCAGTCCGGCCGGGACACGGACAAGTTCGCGGACTTCAGGGACTGCCGGCGCGGCTTCAACGGCACGATGATCGTCACCAGGGGGACGAACGCCTTCATTTCCGCCTGGGTACAGCAGGAGGTCGACCTGGGAACGCACATCCTGTTCATCGCGCAGGTGACGGACATGGAGACCCTTTCCTCCGCGCCGAGCGCGACCTATGCCTATTACCACGCGAACATCAAGCCGAAGCCCGAAAAGGTCGGCACCACGCCCAAGGGCGAGACCGTCTGGCGCTGCACGGTATGCGGCTACGAATACGTCGGGGAGGAGCTGCCGGAGGACTTCATCTGCCCCGTCTGCAAGCATCCCGCGTCCGACTTTGAAAAAATCACCCGGTAAAGGGAAGCGAGGAGACCGAACGGCATGGATATCCGTCTTCCGCTCCTGCGCAGCGAAAAGGATCTGACAGAGCTCGTGCGGGAGCTGGGCTTTCTGCCCTTTTTTCAGAATGAGATCAGCGGCTTTTCCATCGAAGACTGCACGCCGCCGGACCGGTGGTTCTCCCCGGACAACGACGGCCCCTGGGAATGGAAGGGGCCCGTCGCGCAGACGAAAACCTGCATCTACGGCAAGCTCTTCGGCAAAAAGGCCGGCTTCGTCAGCCGGGAATGGATGCCCCGCTTCTGCAATTACCGCAGGGACGGCTATGACTTTGAAGCCCGCTGGGAGGACCAGCTGGTCCCCTATCAGGACAAGCGCGTGTACGACCGGATCTGCGAGCGCACGGCCATCGAGACCGGCTTTCTCAAGAGCGACCTCAACTTCCGCAAGGGCGGAAACAAAGGCTTCGACACCATCATCACCCGGCTGCAGATGCAGACCTACGTGATCATCGGCGACTTCGTTTATCACCGGGACAAGCACTTCCGGCCCTACGGCTGGGGCGTTTCCCTGTACACCACGCCCGAGGCCGTTTTCGGCTGCGACGAGGTGAACGCCGCCTGTGACGAAGCGCCGGAGGAAAGCCGGGACGCCATGCTGGCCCATCTGAAAAGGATCCTTCCCCGCACGGAGGAAAAGAAGCTGCTCCGGCTGCTGCGCGGTTAAGCCCGCTGCCGGGCTTTCTTTTTTCGGTATATTTACCCCTTGACAAGGTAGGTAATTGATGGTATATTTGGCAAAACCCGCAGAAGCGGAGAAGGAAGGAGGCCGAACCCGTGAGAAACCGGGCAGAAGAGTTCCGATGTACCCGCGCCGGAGTCCGGCCCTCCGCGCAGAGGCGGCCGGTTCCGGAGAGAGAACGGATATCCCGGATGCATATCTGATTTCTGAATGAATTTATTTGAAGGAGGAATCTCTCATGAGCCAGATCTATACCACCGCCGACCAGCTGATCGGAAAGACCCCGCTGCTGGAGCTCACCCACATTGAAGAAGAAGACAACCTGCAGGCGAAGATCATCGCCAAGCTGGAATACTTCAACCCCGCCGGTTCCGTCAAGGACCGCATTGCCAAGGCCATGATCGACGACGCGGAAGCAAAGGGCCTGCTGAAGAAGGGCTCCGTGATCATTGAGCCCACCTCCGGCAACACCGGCATCGGCCTGGCCTCCGTGGCGGCCGCCCGCGGCTACCGGATCATCATCGTTATGCCCGAGACCATGAGCGTGGAACGCCGCCAGCTGATGAAGGCCTACGGCGCCGAGCTGGTGCTTTCCGAGGGCTCCAAGGGCATGAAGGGCGCCATCGCCAAGGCGGACGAGCTGGCGAAGGAGATCCCGGACAGCTTCATCCCCGGCCAGTTTGTGAACCCCGCGAATCCCGCCGCCCATCTCGCCACCACCGGCCCCGAGATCTGGGAGGATACGGACGGCAAGGTGGACATCTTTGTCGCGGGCGTCGGCACGGGCGGGACCGTGACCGGCGTCGGTGAATACCTGAAGAGCAAAAACCCGGCCGTGAAGGTCGTGGCCGTCGAGCCCGCCTCCTCCCCCGTCCTGTCCGCCGGGACCGCCGGCGCGCACAAGATCCAGGGCATCGGCGCGGGCTTTGTGCCGGACGTGCTGAACACCAAAGTGTACGATGAGATCATTACCGTGACGAACGAGGATGCCTTTGCCGTCGGGAAGCGCATCGGCCGGAAAGAGGGCGTGCTGGTGGGCATTTCCTCCGGCGCCGCCGTCTGGGCCGCTCTGGAGCTGGCAAAACGTCCGGAAAACAAGGGCAAGACCATCGTGGCCCTGCTGCCCGACACCGGGGACCGCTATCTGTCCACTCCCCTTTTCGCGGAATAACAGCCGTTGCGTTCAGGCCATAAAAGGATTATGATAAATCACGAAAGGGAGGGATGACAGCCATGATGATCTCCAGCCGGGGCCGCTACGCGCTGCGCGTGATGATTGACCTGGCCGAAAACAGCCACGGGAACTATACAGCCATGAAAACCGTTTCCGAGCGTCAGGGCATCTCCCTCAAATATCTGGAAAAGATCCTGCCCGTCCTCGTTTCGGCCCGGCTGATCGAGGGCATCCAGGGCAAGGGCGGCGGCTACCGCCTGACCCGGGATCCGGAGGACTATCCCGTGGGAGAGATCCTGCGGCTGACGGAGAACGATCTGGCGCCGGTCTCCTGCCTTTCCTGCGACGCCACCCCCTGCAAGCGAAAGGCCGAATGCCGGACCCTTCCGCTGTGGAACGAGCTGAGCGACCGGATCAACGGTTTCCTGGACAGCGTGTCGCTGGCGGACCTGATGAAAAAAGCTGAATGACCCGGTGCGAAAGCCTCCCGGATGTGGTATAATCCTGAAACCACGACCGGGAGGTTTTTTTCATGCGTCAAAGCAGGCGGTTCGACTTTTCCATGCTCAGCACGGTGTTCACGCTCGCGTGGCCGACCATGCTGGAGCAGTTTATGCAGACCGCCGTGCAGTATATCGACACCGCCATGGTCGGCAGTCTCGGCACCCAGGCGACCGCTGCGGTCGGCTCCACCGGCACGGTCAGCTGGCTGATCGGCAGCGTGGTGTCCGCCATCGGCGTCGGCTTCCTTGCCTTTATCGCCCAGTCCCTGGGCGCCGGGAAGGAAGAGAACGCCCGGCGCGCCAGCGCGCAGGCCTGCACCGTGGCCGTGCTGCTCGGGCTTGCCCTGACCGCGCTGATCCAGCTTTTTGCCGACAGGGTGCCCGCATGGATGCAGGCGGATCCGCGCATCCGGGACCTGGCCGGGCGGTATTTCCGCATCCTGTATCTGCCGATGCTTTTCCGCACCTTTTCCATTCTTTTCGGCACCCTGCTGCGCGCCGCGGGAGATACCCGGACGCCCATGCGCATCGGGGTCGCCATGAACCTGATCAACGTCGTGCTGAATTACCTGCTGATCTATCCCTCGCGGGAGGTCACCGTCGCACAGCTGGCCTTCACCATGCCCGGCGCCGGGCTCGGCGTGGAGGGCGCGGCATGGGCCAGCGCGGCCGCCTTTACCGCCGGCGGCATCGCCATGGCCGTTACGCTCTGGCGGCACCGGGAGATCTCCCCGCGGGGGCAGGCCTTCCGGCCGGACCGGCAGATCCTGCTGCCCTGCTTCCGGGTCGCCTTTCCCAACATGCTGCAGCGCTTTGCCACCAGCTTCGGCTACGTGGTTTTCGCCTCCATGATCAACGCGCTGGGCGAGGTCTCCTCCGCGGCGCACACCGTGGCCAACACGGTGGAAAGCGCCTTCTACATCCCCGGCTGGGGCATGCAGACCGCCGCCGCCGCGCTCAGCGGCCGGGCCTGGGGCGCGAAGGATCACGACCGCTTCCGGCAGCTGGGCAGCACCATATTGCCTTTGGAGATCGCGCTGATGCTCGTTTCCGGCACGCTGCTCCTCGTACTGGCGGAGCCGCTGGTGCGCCTGTTCAGCCGCGAGGAGGAGGTCATCCGGCTCGGCGTGACCGTGCTGCGCATGGTCGCCGTATCCGAGCCCTTCTACGGCATTCCCATCGTGATCGAGGGACTGATGCAGGGCGTGGGCAAAACCACCGCGCCCTTCCTGTACAACGTGGCCGGCATGTGGGGCGTGCGCATCCTCGGCACCTGGATCTGCACCTGCCTGCTCGGCCTCGGGCTGGTTTCCGCCTGGGGCTGCATGATCGGGCACAACATGCTGCTTTTCATCCTTTTCCTGATCCATTACCTGACCGGGCGCTGGGACCCCTGGCGCTATCCGGACAGGCTCCGCTCCTTTTCCTGAGCGGCTCAGCCCTCCCCCATGACGCGAAACCGGCCGGGAAGCCGATCAAGCCGCTTCCCGGCCGGTTTTTTTCTGCCTGTACGGAATCAGACGCGGAATACCGCGAAGCCTTCGTTCAGCGCCCCGCACAGGGCAAAGGTCTCCGCCGGATCCCCGCTGTCCGTCAGGGACACGGTGTAACGGAATTCATAATGCCCCGCCAGGCAGACGTTGAAATTGGTTTCCCAGAAATTATTCATGACCCAGGACCAGAGCGGCGCGCGGTTCTTTTCCGCGTCATTGCCCGCGCAGAGCCGGACCGGGCCCGCCTCCGGCAGGCCGAGGGTGATCAGGGGCGTATCCCGCACGGCGATCACCGTGCTGCCTTTTCCGTTATCCCGCACGGCGCCGCTCTGCAGCAGCCAGAATTCCCCGCAGGTCCCCGGCAGCTGATCGATCCCCGGCCGGAGGATACAGCCGGTCTTGTCGATCCGGGTATCGCCGGCGGCGCGGAAGGGCAGCGCGACATAGAGACTTTCATAATCCTGCGTGCTCTGCTTGTGCAGCCGGACGTCCGCCTGCAGCAGCGGATGATGCCGGTACAGCTTCAGCCGCGTTTCCAGCAGCGGGCAGCCCGGCAGCTCCCAGGAGAGCTTCAGCACCGTATAAACCGGGCCGTTTTCCTCCAGCGTCAGGCTCCGGACCCGGGAAAAGCCGCGCTTTGTGTTGACCGACACCCTTTTGCGCCCCATAGACCGCCTGGCGGCCGTCTGGGACTGCCCGGCGGGAGCCGTGACGTCATATGCCGCGCCAAAGGCGCCGCAGGGCGGCACGTCGGAAAGCAGCTCCGCGCCCGTGCGGAGGTCCCGCAGGGAAAAGACCCCCTGCTCCGCGGACGCGCGCAGCTCCAGAAAGTCCGTCCGGATCAGGGACGGCAGCACGGAATCCGGCGCGCCCTCGATATCCGTCACGCCGTCGGCGCCGATACGGGGAACATGGTCCAGCTTTCTTTCCGGGTCCGGACCGGCGCAGATCTCCACCTCCGCGGCCTCTCCGGCGTCCAGCGTCATCACGGTCTCAATGACCAGGCCCCGGGAGCCCCAGCGGTTCTGGCAGGTCAGAAGCTCCCCGGTCCGCCTGTTTCTCAGCGCCAGCGGCCGGTCCCGGTCCACATAGCAGCCCTTTACGTATTCCCAGTTGGCCAGCGTGATCTCCACAGGCAGAGAGACCCGGAAGCCGTGCGGGTTGACAACCCGGTAGTTCTGCGTGCCCTCCGCGGACAGGGTCTTCATGCCCCGGGAAAGCAGCACGCTGTTCAGCGCGCGGCAGGCGGCGCTGTCCGCCTCTGCCGCGAAGGCCGCCTTGCGGGAGGATACCGTATTCACCTGAGGCTCCCACGGCCGGTAGACCGAGGAGGAATAGCTCCAGGTGTGCTCCGCGTACAGCATCAGCGCGCGCCGCGCCTTTTCCAGCGCCGCCCGGTCCGTTTCGCTTCCGTCCGGATCCAGCTTTTCCGTCAGGCGCGCGCTCCGCTGCGCGGCCCGGTACAGGCTGACCGCCGCCGGCGCGGAGCCGACGCCGTCCGCCCACCAGTCCGTAAAGTCCCCGCGGCAGACCGGGATCTGTCCGGCCTCCGCGCGCAGGTCCTGAAAAAAGTCATCCAGCACCGCCATGCGGATCCGGACCGCCGGGCCCAGCAGCCGGTTCAGCTTTGTGACCCGCTCCGCGATCCTGCCGTTCGGCGGGCCGTTGTCCGAAATAATGCCCGAAACCATGAGCGGGACCGTGGAGAGCGGATAGGCGGCGTCCTCCAGCCCCTGCAGATAGCGCGTGATCCGGGCCGACGCCAGGGCCAGCTCTTCCTCCTCCGTCCTTTCCGCGCTCGTCCGCAGCAGCGTGCCGTCATCCATGCCGGTATGGAACTCGTCATGGATCATGAAGGAGGAGTTCCCGTTCGGGCAGAAGCCCAGCACATTGCCCCAGTGATAATGCTCCCCGACAAAGGTCAGCACGCGCCCGCCGGCCGGTCCCTCCCAGAGAAAGAAGGACGGATTCCGGTACTGCGGGAACATCCCGTGATGCGTGTGCAGCGCGCAGAAAAGATTTTCCATGCCCGCGCGGGCCATGAGATCCGGCGTGCCCCAGGCGTAGCCGTTGATATCCGCCGTCATGGCGCTCCGGATCGGCCTGCCGGCGCTCCTGCCCCATTCCGCCGCCCGTTCCAGTGCCTCGGAGAGCGTACGTTCGTCCACCAGCTCCGTCAGGTTCAGATAACTGCCGCTCAGGCCGATCTTTCCCTCCCGGATGAAGCGGATCAGGTCCGCCTTTTCCTCCTCCGCCGCGAAGGCCAGGAAGTTTTCCACCTGCCAGAAGTTTTCGCACTGCCAGCGAAAGCCCTCATACCGCGGCTCCGCTCCGCTTTCCGCCTGCTTCAGGATGCCGACCGCCTGCCGGAGGAAGCCCTCGTGCTGCAGGCGGATATTCTCCTGCCGGTCCGTGTAGCCGATATCCGTATGGGAATGATGGATCAGATCGATCTGCCATGTTCTCATGGAAAAACCTTCTCCTCGCTTTTCGAATTCAGGGTCATCCGAAGAGCCAGGCCCGCGCCTGCTCCGGCGTCAGCGCCGCCGTGACGATCTCAAAGGGCCCGTAGGCCAGCGTGTCCGTTTCACCCGCTTCATCCTCCGTCAGGGTCAGGAGCCGCGCCGGGAACGGCAGCTTCAGCTCCCCGCGCCGGCCGTCCTGCTCCGTCAGGCGCAGGATGACGCTCCGCCCGTCCTCCGACTGCTTCAGGCTCTGCAGGAACAGGGAGCCCGTGTCCGGCCAGCGGACCGCCGGCAGCTCGCAGCGCCGCAGCGGGGTATTGTATTCCAGCGCCAGGCGGTTGATGCCCGCCTCCACGGCGCCGCCGTCATGGAAGACGGTCAGGTAGCCGAAGGTATGCTCCCCGCGGTCGGACAGCAGGTCCGGCCGGCAGGTGGCGCGCAGCAGGCTGAGGGACAGGCGGTTGTCCTGAATGCCGACGCCGTAGCGGCCGTTGTTCACCACGGCCACACCGCCGCCCGTTTCGCTCAGGTCCACCCACTTGTGGTGGCAGACTTCGAAGCGGGCCTGCTGCCAGCCCGTGTTCCGGTTCGTTTCCCGGGGCAGGAAGCCGGCGCCGAGGTCGCACAGCGCGTAGGGCGCGCGGACATTGCACTCGAACTCCGCTTTGGCCAGTACATGGTCCTCCCGCCAGGAGACCGTATAGTCCGTTTCCACAAAGCGCTGCCCGCGGAAGAAGCGGATCCGCCGCGTAAAGACGCTCTTTTCCGTCGCCAGCTCGCAGAGGAAGACCGCCGTTTCCCCGTCCGCCTTTTCCGGTCGCAGCGGCGCGCGCACCGTCAGGGGCAGCTCCGTCTCCCGGTAGGTGGGCAGGATGTCCCACGCGTCATAGTTCCCGGGCACGTCCCGGAAAAGCCGCAGGACGTTGAACGCGCCCCGGACGTATTCCCTTCCGCCCGCGTCCTTCACGGACGCGAAGCTTCCGTCCTCCGTCACCAGCACGCGCAGGCAGCCGGTATCCACCAGCAGCCCGGCCTGCGTTTTTTCCGTGCGGAGCCAGGCGTCCGTCCGCGCGGGCGCGGGCCGGACCGGGGACAGCGCGGGCATCTCCCCGCGCAGGAAGCTGCCCCGCTCGCCGCAGTGCAGCTCCTCCCCGGCCGGGTCCGGCAGGAAGGCGAAGCCTTCACGGGCAAAGGGCAGAGTGTTCCAGGGCGCGCCGCCCGGTCCGAGCAGCGCGGCGCAGTCAGCGCCGATCTTCGCGTAATCCGCCATGGCGTCCTCGTAGACCGGCCGGATATGGCTGCCGGGCAGGATGTCATGGAACTGGTTGATGAGCAGGGTCTTCCAGGCCGCGCGCAGCTCCCGCGCCGGATACTCCGACCCGCGCAGCCACCTCAGCGCGGAGATCAGCTCCGCGTCCCGCAGCAGCAGCTCCAGCCGGCGGTTGTTCTTTTTCAGGTCCGCTTTCGTGGTGAAGGTGCCGCGGTGCATTTCCAGATACAGCTCCCCGTCCCAGACGGCGAGCTTTTTATCCGGCGTGAAGCTCTGCTTCAGGTATTCCTCCCCGCCCGTTACGCGGATCTCCGGCAGCGCCGAGACCCTGCCGAGGCGCTCCACGGTCTTCATCATTTCCTCCGTCACGCCGCTGCCGCCGTCGCCGTAGCCGTACATGCACAGCGTGTCGATGCCGGAATCCTTGTCCTGATAGGCATTCCAGTTTTCCATGATCTCCGTGGGCAGCGCCGCCGTGATGAAGTGCGTCGGCGGCACGCAGGCATAGACCTCGCTGCCGTCCAGCCCGCGCCAGAGAAAGCTGTTGTGCGGGAAGCGGTTCGTGTCGTTCCAGGTGGACATCTTGTTGGAGACAAAATATTCGATGCCGCTCTTTTTCAGGATCTGCGGCAGGACCGCGCTGTTGCCGAACACGTCCGGGAGCCAGCAGTTGGTGCAGGCCCTGCCGAAGCGGCTGCGGAAGTACAGCTGCCCGTACAGGAACTGACGGATCAGGCTCTCCGCCCCCGGCAGGTTGCAGTCAGACTCGACGTACATGCCGCCCGCCGGCTCAAACTGCCCGGTCTTCACCTTTTCCCTGACGCGCTCAAAGAGCTCCGGATAATACTTTTCCAGCGTCTCGAACAGATAGGCCTGGGTGTGGGTATAGCGCAGGGCGGGATACCGGTCCATCAGCTCCAGCTGGATCAGGCAGGTGCGCGCGTTTTTCTGCACGGCATGGTGCCGCCGCCAGTAATACGCGATATCCAGATGCGAGTGCGCCACCAGCGCCACGCCCCCCGCTCCGCGGTACCGCCGGTTTTCGTACAGCTCCCGCCGGAGGTACTCCCGGGCTTCCTTCAGCCCCGTCCGGCTTTCGTAATCCACCAGGGACAGCGCGTGGTACAGCCGGTCCGACACCAGGGCGGTATAGTCCTCGTCAAACGCGCCGCCCCGCAGGATGTTCAGGAACAGGTTCGCGTCCCAGTACAGCTCCGCCGCGTCCTCATTGAGCGTGACAAAGAAGCCGCCCTGGAAGACCTGGCGGCAGCCCTTGAGGCGGATCGCGTCCTCATTCCGGTCATCATCCGGCTTGGAGCGGTTGTAGCCTTCTATTTCAAAGAGATAACGGCCGTCCTCCGCGGGCGGAAGCACCAGCGTGTCCCGGTTCGGATCGATCCCCCCGGTCAGGCGGCCGTTCACGCGCACCAGCATCTCGGCCGCGGTGGCCAGCCTCAGGCGGACCTCCTTTTCCCCGCGGAATTCCGGCGGCAGCACCGCCTCCGCCCGCAGGAAGGCCGTGCCGTCCGGCGTGAAATACTCGTCGCCCCGGCGCAGCGGCCGGGGCGCTTCGTCATCCATCTCATAGGTGTCGTCCCCGGTCTGGCGGCCCTCCTGCACGGTCCAGGAGGTGATCTCCGCGCTGCGGCCGATCATCATCGCGCGCAGCCAGCGGACGCGGACGGCCGTCCATTCATCCGGCAGCATGGAGCGCCGGATCACCTTGACATGTGCCATTTCTGCCTCACTTTCTCCACAGGAAGGGTTCCCGGGTCACCGAGAGCTCCGGCCGGACGCCGGTTCGCTTTTCCGCCCCGTCCGCGACCCATTTCAGGCAGCGGTCCAGCGCCGCGCAGCGGGCGCACTCCCCTTTGGCGGTCAGGCGCAGCGTTCTCCCTTCCTCGCCGTCATAGTCCAGCCAGCCGCCGTCCGCGCGGACCCGGGGCGCGACCCGCTCCCGCAGATATTCCTCCCAGCGCGTCATGCGTTTCCCTCCGTTTTCCTTCCCGTTTCAGCCGAGCCGGACGGGCTTCCGGCACAGCCCCCGCAGGGCTGCTGCCCAGCCTTCCTTTTCCCCCTGCTCCGGCGGCGTGAAGCCGTCCGGCGGCAGGCCCAGCTTTTTCCTTTTATCGTTGCCGATATTATGATACGGCAAAAGGTCCACCGCTTCAATACCCTTCATGCTGTCCGCCAGGGCGGCGATCCCCGCCAGGTGCTCCGGGGAATCGTTGACGCCCGGGATCAGCGGGCAGCGCAGGACGATCCTCGCACCGGCCGCGTCCAGCCGGCGCAGGCGCTCCCGCACGGGCGCGTTGTCCTCCCCGGTCAGGAGCCGGTGCTTTTCCGGGTCCGTTTCCTTCCAGTCGCAGAGCCACAGGTCCACGGCGTCCAGCAGGCTGTCCACGGCGTCCGCCGGGGCAAAGAGCGACGTCTCCACCGCGGAGGGGATCCCCCTCCGCCTGAGAAGCAGCGCCGTCTCCTTCACAAAGGCCGCCTGCAGCAGCGGCTCCCCGCCGGTAAAGGTCGCGCCGCCGCGCCCCCGGAAAAAGGGCCGGTCCCGCTCGATGCGCGCCGCCGCCGCCTCCGGAGTGACGCGCCGTCCCTTCATGACGCTGGCGCCGGCCGGGCAGGCCCGGACGCAGGCGCCGCAGCCGACACAGGCCGCGCCGTCCGTCCGCCAGGAGCCGTCCTCCGCCCGCAGGCCCTTCGGACAGGCCCGGGCGCAGGCGCCGCAGTGAACGCAGCGCGCCGCGAACCACATCGCCTGCGGCGTTCCCGACAGCGTCTCCGGGTTGTGGCACCAGGGACAGCGCAGCGGGCAGCCCTTGAGAAACACCGCGGTGCGGATGCCGGGACCGTCATTGAGCGAAAAGCTCAGGATATCCGTAATGATCCCGTTCATGATCTCCTACCTCAGTACATGGTCCGGTGCAGCACGTCCTGCTGCGTGCCCGGATCCAGTTCCGTAAAGCGCGCGCTGAAGCCTCCGACCCGGACGAACAGGTTCGGATATTTCTCCGGATGCGCCATCGCGTCCTCCATATCCCCGGGATTCATCACGCTGACGTTCAGGGAAAGGATCCCCAGATCCCAGGCCGCGTCGATCAGGTCGTTCAGCTCATCCCGGTGGCGGACGAACAGGTCCCGGCTGAGCTTCAGGTTCTGGGCCGTGCCCGCCGTGAGGGACATGTCTGTCGAGGCCATGGAGCGGATCAGGCTGGTCAGCCCGCTGCGGTCCATGCCGGCCATGGGGCCGTTGCCGTTGGACAGATAGGTGTATGCCCTGCGCCCGTCCGCCGTGGCCAGCGTTTTCCGGCCCAGCACGACGTTCGCGTCATTGTTGATCATGACCACCAGGTAGGAGCTAAGGCCCTGCTTTTCCGCCTGCGCGGCGGTGAACTCAAAGATGTGCCGGTCGATCTCCCCGGCCATGCCGTCCGCGGCGGGATCGTCATTGCCGAACTTCGGGCAGGCCAGCAGCTTCGCGCGCCATTCCTCCGCGCCCTCGAAATCCCGGTCCAGGATCTCCCTGAGCTCCCGGAGGGAAAGCAGCTTCTGCTCATAGACCAGGCTGCGGATCGCCGTCAGGCTGTCCGCAGCGGTGATGTTCCCGTAGGTCTCATAGGTGCCCGCCAGATAGCGGATACCGCCGTCGATCGCCGCCCGGCCCCGGGCGACGCAGTCCTTCAGGAGCAGGCTCATCATCAGCATGGCGCCGCTGTCCCGGACGGTATCGTACACGAGGCGCTGATGCCGCGCGGCCAGCTCCGTGAAGTATTCCACCTGCTTTTTATAGGCCGCCAGCAGCTTCTCAAAGGTATCGAAGTCCTCCGGCGCTCCCAGGTCCAGCCCGTGCTCCTTGCCGTCCACCGGGTCCCGGCCCCCGTGCAGGGTCACCTCCAGCGCCTTCGCCAGATTGATGATATCGTTGGGCGTGCCCATGCTCATGCGGTTGAGCACATACTCCCCGCAGCCGAAGAAGGCGTACTGCTCCGCCTCCTCCCGGGAGACGCGCATGCCCTTCATGACCGCGGCGACGGACGCCTCGTCATTGTAGAGGAGCGGATAGGACATGCCCAGCTGCAGGAAGTCCAGCCCCGCCCTGCGGACGGCCGGGTCCATGCCCTTGTACATGCGCAGGGACACCTGCGGCTGCATCTCCCCGTGCTTCGCGCTGGCCTCCATGGCGATCAGGGCAAAGCGGTCCGCGTTTTCCGGATTCCTGCGGCCCAGGCCGCCCAGGATCAGCCGGGTATCCCGGTTGTGGATCTGACGCATGAGGCGATAAAAGCTCAGCAGCAGTTCCATCGCCCGCTCATGCGTCAGCAGGCCCGCGTCCGTGTCATGAACGTACCAGTCGCCGAGGTATTCGTCCATGCGGCCGAAGTCCAGCGTGCCGGAAAAGGCGGAATACAGCCACACCAGTTGGACGGCATCCTGGAAGCAGGCGGGCTTTTCCCGCTGCAGGCGCGCCGCGCAGGACGCCATGGAGAGCCATCTTTCCCGGTCCGCCTCCCCGGCGCCCTCCGCCAGCGCGCGCAGCTGCGCCTCATAGGAGGCCAGGAGCCCCGTGAGCGTGGAGATCAGGCTCAGCTCCGCCGTCAGGAAATCCTGCTGCTTTTCATCGCAGTCCCCCGCGGCCAGAAGCCGCTCCAGCTCGCGCCGCAGGCCGGGCAGGCCCTGCAGCACCAGCTTGTCATAGTCCAGCTGCGCCCCGGCCAGGCGGTACAGGCCGAAGATCACGCCGGAATCCCGTGTCCAGCGGTCGGAGGGCATCTGCTTTGCCAGCTCCGGATCGAAGCGCGCGCGGACCTTCGCGTTGACGTTCTCGTCCTTCCAGAAGTCGATCAGTCCGGCGATGGCCGCCCGGTTCTCCGGCGTCTGATCCGGCCGGTCCATGACGCGCGCCAGCCGGTCCAGGTCCGCGTAATACGAAACATGGTCCAGCCCGTCCGTCTCATCGTTCCAGTAGCTGGGCGAAACGCCCAGCGGCCGGTACTTCCGGCGGCCGACGAACCAGTCCCCCGGCTCCGGCGGCAGCGCCGAGGCAGGCAGGCAGACAGCGAGGCAGGCCGCCTCCCGGGCGGCGATGCCGTCCCCGGCATGAGCCCGGTAGGTCTCCGTGAACGCGAATTCCGGCTCCAGGGCATTGCCCAGATGAGCGTCGTCCCACGCAAAATACCGCATATGCGATCCTCTTTCCGCTGTTTTTTCCGTTTTTCTGTCTGAAAGGGGGCTGCTGCGCGATCACAGCAGCCCCCGGTCAGGTCTATGGTTTCGATCCGTTATTTATTCTGGAACCATTCGTTCGCTTCATCCTGCAGCGTCTGGCCGCCTTCCGCCATGTACCGGGCGACATAATCGTCCCAGGTGTCAAGGGAGACCTTGCCGGTGATCATATTCACCCAGGTCTCGTCGCGGATGGTGTTCAGCTCGGCGAACAGGTCATTGGAGGGCAGCGTGACGGACACGGCGTCCTGGATGTAGCTGTTGTACTGATCCTTCTTGAACCAGTTCAGGCGGTTCGCGATGGACTTGTCATTGTAGAACACCAGGTCATAGGACGTCTGGGAGAAGGCACGGTCCGCGCCGTACAGGCTGCGGCAGCCCCACAGGCCGATCTCGTTGAAGCCTTCGTTGGAGAAGTCCGCGCTGCGGGTGACGGTGCCGTCCTCATTCTTCACATAATGCTCGCCTTCGATACCGTAGGCGGCCAGCATGTACAGGTCGTCATCGGTGGCAAAGGCATCCAGGATCTTAAAGATGGTCGCCAGCTTCTCGTCGCTCATCTTGGCGTTGTAGACGGCGCTCTCGCTGACCGCGACGGCATAGCCGACCGCCCAGCCGTAATCACCGTTCGGGCCCTTCGGCCAGGGAGCGTACACGAACTTGGAATCCTCACCGTTCACGGCCCAGTACTCGGTGGCGCAGCGGCCGCCGGCATCGTCGGGGCTGGTGACGCCCTTGAGGCGGTAATGGTCGATGGACGCGTTGGCGGAAGCGCCGTACAGGCCGTTCACCATGCCGTGGGAGATGGCCCAGTAGCTGCCCTCAACGGATTCCTTGCCCGCAACGAACTCGGGATCGATCAGGCCGTCCGCGTACATCTTGGCCAGCAGGGTCACGACTTCCTTCGCTTCGTCGGTCACGTCGCCGTTCACGAGCTTGCCGTCCTTGTTGATCCAATAGGTATTGCTGCCGCTGAAGCCGGTGGCAATGCCGTAGGAGCCGAAGAGCGCCTTCATGCCCGTGATGGACATGCCGTAGGTGTTGTCCTGGCCGTCGTTATCCGGATCTTCCTTGGCGAACCGGGTCATCAGGGCGACGAACTCATCCACGGTCTTGGGCAGGTTTTCCTCGGTGACGCCCAGCTTGTCCAGCCAGTCGCCGCGGTAGATCAGGGTCTTGTAGGGCATGGAGCCGTCGGGCTTGAAGGACGGGATGACGATCATTTCGTCGCCCTTCATGGCGGCATCCCACCACTGGTCCACGTCGCCCTTCAGGTCGCCGTAGGCCGCGCCGTTCTCGATGAAATCGTAAACGGCGGGAGCATTCTCCTTGAAGAAGTCCTTGCTCCAGGTCTTGATGACGCCCTGGTCATAATAGGCATTCAGGGCCGTCGCGCTCTGCGCCAGGAATACGTCCGGCGCGGTGCCGCCCGTCAGGCGGGTGTTGACGATCTCGGCATAGTTGGCCTGCTCGACGTAGACGATCTCGATGTCCACGTTGATGCCGTGATCCTCTTTCAGTTTCTTCTCGACCAGAGGCGTGATGACGTCCTTCTCGTTATCGACCGGACCGAACATGTAGCCGGCGACAGAGATATGGATCGGTTCATCCTCCGCGAGCGCCGTGGGAGCCAGGCTGACGAGCATCGCCAGGGCCAGCGCCAGGGCAAGGATACGGTTCTTTTTCATGGTATTCCCTCCTTAAAATATTTCCAAAAGGGTACTCTACCCTTTCAGGGATCCGATCATAATCCCCTTGACGAAGAATTTCTGGACAAAGGGATAGGCGCAGAGGATCGGCAGCGTGGTCACGAAGATACAGGCCGCCTTCAGCCCCTCGGAGGAAACAACGGACTCCGTGGCCGCGGCGCTGACCGCGGCGCTGGTGTCCAGGATCTCCTTGGAGCCCGTGATGATGATCCGCCGCAGAACGATCTGCAGGGTGAACTTCGTATCGTCCGAAATATAGATCAGCACGTCAAACCAGCTGTTCCAGTGCCCGACCACCAGCCACAGCGCCACCGTCGCCAGGATAGGCTTGGAGAGCGGCAGGATGATCTGCAGGAAGATCCTGAACCGGCCGGCGCCGTCGATCAGACAGCTCTCCTCGATCTCCTCCGGCAGGGACTGGAAGTAGTTCCGCATGATGACCATGTTGTAGGCACTGATGAACCCGGGCAGGATCATGGCGCCGTAGGTATTCAGCAGGCCCAGGTTCTTGACCACCAGATAGCTCGGGATCAGGCCGCCGGAGAAGAACATCGTGAACACGATGAAGAAGGTCCAGAAGGTGCGGTGCGGGAAAAAGCGCTTGCTGAGCACGTAGGCGCCCATGGCCGTGAAGAACAGCTGGGTCACGGTGCCGACGGCCGTGCGGATCAGCGTGTTCTTGTAGCCCAGCCAGATATACCGGTTCCCGATCACGCGGGCGTAGTTGTCCAGGGTCGCGTCCCGCGGCCAGAGCAGCAGGCCGCCCTTTGTGGCGATATATGAGGGGGACAGGCTCAGGTTCAGCAGGTGCCAGAAGGCGACGACGATCGTCGCGCAGAGCAGGATCAGCAGCAGGTAGATCAGCGCCTTGCCGGGGGTGAAGCGTTTCTGTACCATTCTCTGCGCCCCCTTACCAGATGCCGCTGCCGCTGATGCGCTTGGCAGCCAGATTGGTGCCCACCACCAGCACAAAGGCGATCACGTTCTTGAACAGGCCCACGGCCGTAGCCAGTGCGTATTTCATATCGCCCAGGCCGTAGCGGTAGACATAGGTGTCGATGATGTCGCCCGCCTCGTACACCGCGCTGTTGTACAGATTGAAGATCTGGTCAAAGCCCGCGTCCATGACCGAACCGACGTTCAGGATCAGCATGACCACGATGGTCGAGGCCAGCGAGGGCAGCGTGATATACCGCGTACACTGGAAGCGGGTGGCCCCGTCCACCGTGGCCGCCTCGTACAGCGCGGGATCGATGCCCGCGATGGTCGCCAGATACAGGATCGACGACCAGCCGACATTTTTCCAGATATCCGTCACGATCAGGGTGCCGCGGAAATAGCGGTTGTCCCCGAGGAAATAGATCGAGTCCTTCACGCCGAAAACGGTTTTGAGGATATAGTTGACCGCGCCGTTGTTCGGGGAGAGCAGCTGCTGGAACATGCCGGCCAGCACGACCCAGGACAGGAAGTGGGGCAGATAGGTGACCGTCTGCACGCCCTTCTTGAAGCGGGCGTGGGTCACCTCGTTGAGCATGAGGGCCAGCAGGATCGGCGCGGGAAAGCCGAACAGCAGCTTCAGCCCGCTGATGACCAGCGTGTTCCGCACGCTGCGGGTGAAGGTGGACGTGCGGAAGGCCTTGGTGAAATTGTCCAGCCCGCACCAGGCGCTGCCGAAAATGCCCTTGCTGATCTTGTAATCCTTGAAGGCGATGACGATGCCGCTCATGGGCACATACTTGAAGACGATAAAATACACCACCACGGGCAGGAACATCAGCGCCAGCGCGATATGCTTCCTGTAGCCCCGGAAGCCGCTCAGAAAGCTGCTTCTTCCGCCCGGGTAGATCCTTCCCCCTGTTCTTTCCATGTGAAATCCGTTCCCTCCGTTGTCCGGCCTATTTCCTTTTTTCGTCTTCTGTCGTCAACAAAATATTAGCAAACGAACTGTACAAAAGGAAAGTGCCTACGCAAATATAAAATGTGCTGAAATTAACATCCGTTCCCTTTTGGCAAAAAACGCCTACGGCCTCCGGTAGCCGTTCTTGTACTTCTGGGGCGTGACCCCGTAATACTGCCGGAAGGCGCGGGTGAAGGTGCTGGAATCCGTATAGCCGCAGGCGTCGCAGATCTCCTGGTTGCCCAGGCCGCGGGTCAGCAGCGCCACGGCGTACTGCATGCGCTGCTGCAGCAGGAACTGGTGCGGCGTATAGCCCGTTTCCTGCCGGAAGATGCGGATGAAGTAGTTCGGATGGTAGGAGAAGAGGCGGCTCAGATCCTCGATCTTCACTTCCTCCGAGATGTGCCCGCGGATGTACTGCTGCACCGTGTTCTGCATTTCGGAGGCCCGGACGTAGGCGGGATCGCCCTTCAGGAACTGGTCAAAGGCATCCGCCAGCAGCTCCAGCAGCTCCGTCCTTCCCTCGGAAATGCAGTGGCGAACGGTCTTCAGGTAGTAGAAGAGGCAGCTGCCCTCCTCCGGCCGCACAGTGATCAGGCGGGTGACGTGAGCCTCAAAAAAGGAAATATGCATGTAGGTGCAGACGAAGTCCTCCCGGGTAGCGCGCCGCGCCGTATAGGGCTGCGTGGACGGCAGGATGTACAGGTATCCCGGCCGGAAGCGCGTTATCTGCCCGCCGGACTCGTATTCCACCTCCCCCGAATAGGCATAGTAGATCCGGGAATAGCCCGTTGCCTGCCGCTCGTCCAGGTGCCAGTTATACAGGGTGGCCGTATTGCCGTACTCGATCAGCATAGAGCGTTTTCTCCTCCTTGAACCGACAGTTTTTACGCCGCCATATCTTACTTTTTGCACATCAGATATTAATAATTCTCTTGACAGGTCCACGATTCCTTTTTACCATGAAGATATCCGAAAGACAGGATCATCAGAAAGCATTCCATACAAGGAGGGATCCTTTTGCTGTATCCCCGCAACGCAGACCTTCAGCCCGACCCGGCCCTTTTCCGGGATCCGCCGGCGGAATACCGCGGCACGCCCTTCTGGGCATGGAACTGCGCCCCGGAGGACGGCCTTTTCTACCGGGAGATCGACTGCATGAAGCAGATGGGCATGGGCGGCTTTCATATGCACGTGCGCGTCGGGCAGCCCGTGCGCTACCTCTCCGATGAATTTATGGCGCGGATCCGCTCCTGCGTGGACCGGGCCCGGGAAAAAGGAATGCTCGCCTGGCTCTATGACGAGGACAAGTGGCCCTCCGGCTTCGCGGGCGGCTATGTGACCGAAAAGGAAGAGAACCGGCAGAAATACCTGCTGCTGACCCCCTTTACGGAGGAAGAGCGCCGCGCCGCCGGACGGCCCGCGGGCGGACGCCTGCTGGCCCGCTATGACGTGGAGCTGGACGGTGACGGCAGCCTGAAGCGGTACCGCCGCCTGCGGGAGGGGGAAACGGCCGGAGGCCGCCTCTGGTCGGCATGGCTGCAGACGACCGCGCCCACGGCCTGGTTCCATTACCGCGGCTACGCGGACACCATGTCCCCCGCCGCGGTCCGGGACTTCATCGCCGTCACGCATGAAAAATACCTGGAAGCCGTGGGGGACGAATTCGGGAAGACCGTTCCCGCGATCTTTACGGACGAGCCGCAGATGACCCGGAAGACCGAGCTGCACCGCTCCTCCGACCTGCAGGATATCGTGCTCTCCTGGACCGGAGACTTTGACGACACCTACCGCGCCGCCTGGGGGGAAAGCCTGCTGGACCGCCTGCCGGAGGTGATCTGGGAGCTGCCGGAGGGCATTTCGCCCGTGCGCTGGCGCTATCATGACCATTCCGCCGAACGCTTCGCCTCCGCCTACAGCGACCAGATCGGCGCCTGGTGCAGGGCCCACGGCCTGCTGATGACCGGACACATGATGGACGAGGCCTCCCTGTACTCCCAGACCCGCGCCGTGGGGGAATGCATGCGTTCCTACCGCTCCTTCACCCTGCCCGGGGTGGACATGCTCTGCGACGGGCGGGAGTTCACCACCGTGAAGCAGAGCGCCAGCTCCGCCCACCAGCAGGGCTGCCCCGGCGTGCTGAGCGAGCTGTACGGCGTGACCAACTGGGACTTTGATTTCCGCGGCCACAAGCTGCAGGGCGACTGGCAGGCCGCCCTCGGCGTCAGCGTCCGCGTGCCGCACCTGTACTGGGCTTCCATGCACGGGGAATCCAAGCGGGACTATCCCGCGTCCATCGGGCACCAGTCCTGCTGGTATCCCGAATACGCGTACCTGGAGGACCATTTTGCCCGGGTCAATACGCTGATGACGCGCGGCCGGCCGCGCGTCCGCGTCGGCGTGATCCACCCGATCGAGTCCTACTGGATCCGCTTCGGCCCCGGGGACCGGACCGGCCTGCGCCGCGCCGAGCTGGACCGCCGCTTCAGCGAGTTGACCCGGAAGCTGCTGGAGAACACCGTCGATTTCGACTTCATCTGCGAATCCACCCTGCCGCGGCTGCACCGGCCCGGCGGGGACCGCTTCACCGTGGGCGAAATGGCCTATGAACTGGTCATCGTGCCCGCCTGCGAGACCCTGCGCTCCACGACCGTGGAAGCCCTGCGGGCGTACCGCCGGGCCGGCGGCCGGGTGCTCTTCCTGGGCGATGCCCCGGAATACACGGACGCCCTGCCCTCCCCCGAGGGCGCGGCGCTGGCCGGGGAATGCGAGCGCGTGCCCTGGGACTATTTCCGCCTGCTGCAGGCGCTGGAGCCCCTGCGGGACGTCGCCGTCACCCGGGAGAACGGACAGCCCGCGCAGGGTATCCTCTACGGCCTGCGCGAGGACGGAGAGGCCCGGAACCTTTTCCTCTGCCACGCGCAGCCCTGCGACCGCAGGCGCGTGCCGGAGGAGGAGCGCCTGACGGTCACCCTGGCCGGCTGCTGGCAGGCCGAGGTCTGGAACACGCTGACCGGGGAGCGGGAAACGGCCCGCGCAGCCCTCCGGAACGGCAGGACCGTGCTGGAATGGCGATGCTGGCCGGAGGACAGCCTGCTGCTGCGGCTGACCCCTGCGGAAGAGGGCGAAAAGGACACCGCTCCGTCTGAGCATGGGGCTTCCGGGAGCTACGGCATCCGGATGAGCGAGGAATTCGTGCCCGCGGACGAGTCCGCCCTGCAGCCGCTGACGCCGGACCCGGTGCCCTGCACCCCCGAAGAGCCGAACGTATGCCTGCTGGACACGGCCGCCTGGCGCGTGGACGGCGGACCCTGGCAGGAGGAGGACGAGATGCTCCGCATCGGCCTGAAGGTCCGGGAGCGGCTCGGCCTGTCCGCGGATCCCGTGAACGGCGCCCAGCCCTGGATCCTGCCGCAGGAAAAACCGGCCCACACGCTGTCCGTCCTCTGCCGTTTCCGGAGCGAGGCCGATCTGCCGGCGCTGACACTGGCGCTGGAGGACGCGGAATGCTCGGAGCTTCTGCTGGACGGGAGACCTGTTCCGGTCCGCCCGGACGGCTGCTTTGTCGACAGCGCCCTGAGCCGCGTGCCCCTGGGCCCGGTGTCCGCGGGGGAGCATACGCTGGAGATCACGAAGCCCTTCGGCGCCGCTTCCGCCGCGGAAAACTGCTTCCTGCTCGGAGACTTCGGCGTGACCGTGCGCGGGCGAGACATCCGGATCACCGCGCCGGCGCGGGAGCTGGCCGTCGGCGACTGGACGGCGCAGGGCTTCCCCTTCTATGGCGGGAAAATGACCTATCACTTTGAGATCGCGGGCGGCAGGAGGACGCTGCTGCAGCTGGGCCTGTTCGCCGCGCCCTGTGTGACCGCCGCGCTGGACGGAAAGAAGCTCGGCAACCTGTCCCTGGCGCCGCACCGGGCGGACCTCGGGGAGCTCTCCCCCGGGCCGCACGCGCTGGACATCACCGTATGGCCCAGCCGGATCAACACCTTCGGCACCTTCCACCTGAACGACTACTCCGTGATCTGGTACGGGCCAAACGCCTGGCGGAGCGGCGGCATGCGGCGGACGCTGCAGTACCGCCTGGCCCCGACCGGACTGCTGTCCGAGCCCTTCCTGCTTTATCCCGGAGAGAAACGCTGAACAAAGGAGAACCAGGCAATGAAGATCTATGCTTTTTCGGATGAAGCCGCCTCCTCCCTGACCGGACAGATCGCCGCCATGAAGCGGAACGGCCTGAACGGCAGCGAGCTGCGCGGCGTGGACGGCGGGAACGTGTCCGACCTGAGCCCCGCCAAAGCGAAGGAGGTCCTGCGCCGGCTGAAGGACGAGGGCCTGGACGTCTGGTCCCTGGGCTCGCCCATCGGGAAGATCCATATCGAGACCGGGGACTGGCCCGCGCACCTGGAGCGCTTCCGGCGCACGCTGGAGAACGCCTGCCTGCTGGAGAGCCGGCGCATCCGCCTGTTCTCCTTCTATCTTCCGAAGGATGCCCGGCCGGAGGACTGGCGGAGCTGCGTCATTGACCGCATGGCGGAAATGGCGGAGATCGCCGCCCCGTACGGCGTGCTGCTGTGCCACGAGAACGAAAAGGGCATCTACGGCGATACCGCCCCGCGCTGCGCGGAGCTGCTGGACGCGGTGCCCTCCCTGCGGTGCATTTTTGACCCGGCCAACTTCATCCAGTGCGGCCAGGACATCCCGGAGGCGTGGGAGCTGCTCGGGAAGCGCGTGGACTACATGCACATCAAGGACGCGCTGCCTGACGGCACCGTGGTCCCGGCCGGAGAGGGCATCGGCCGCCTGAAGGAGCTGCTGGCGGACTTTGCCGCCCGCGGCGGGGAGAGCGTCACCCTGGAGCCGCATCTGCGCGTGTTCGACGGGCTGGCGCAGCTGGAGCAGGGACAGAAAACCGAGATCCCGGAGGGGATGTACGCCTCCTCCGACGAAGCCTTTGACGCGGCCTGCGCCGCGCTGAAGAAGATCATCTGAAACAGGAGGATCGCCATGAACTGTGTCAAACTCGGCGTCATCGGTGTCGGCAACATGGGTACCGGTCATCTGGAAAACTTCCTTCAGGGCCTCTGCCCCGAAATTCAGGTCACCGCGGCGGCGGACCGCCGGGAATCCCGCCGCGCCTGGTTTACGGAGCACTTCCCGGAAGCGGCGGTCTTCAGTGAGGGCGAGGAGCTGATCTCCTCCGGCAAATGCGAAGCCGTGCTGATCTGCGTACCGCACTATCAGCATCCGCCGCTGGCAATTTCCGCCATGAGGCACGGACTGCACGCCATGGTGGAAAAGCCCTCCGGCGTCTATACGCTGCAGGTGAAGGAAATGAACGCGGAGGCCGACCGGCATCCGGAGCTGACCTTCGGCCTGATGTTCAACCAGAGGACGGACTGCCTGTACCGGAAAATGAAGGAGATGCTGGACAGCGGCGAGCTGGGCACGCTGAAGCGGATGTCCTGGCTGATCACCAACTGGTACCGGACGCAGGCCTATTATGACTCCGGCGCCTGGCGCGCCACCTGGGCCGGCGAGGGCGGCGGCGTGCTGCTGAACCAGTGCCCGCACCAGCTGGACCTGCTGCAGTGGCTGTGCGGCCTGCCGGAGAAGGTGCGCGCCTTCTGCCACGAAGGCAAATGGCACGATATCGAAGTGGAGGACGACGTGACCGCGTATCTGGAATTCCCGGGCGGGGCCACGGGCGTCTTTGTGACCACCACCGGCGACGCGCCCGGCAGCAACCGGCTGGAGCTCACCGGCACGAAGGGAAAGCTCGTCTGCGAAAACCGGAAGCTGCTCTTCTCGCGGCTCGCCGTGGATGAGCGGGTGTGGTGCCGGGAGGCCAAAGGCGGCTTTGAGACACCGCCCTGCGAGACCGTTGAGGTGGAGACGGACGGCAGAAACGAGCAGCACGCGGGCGTGATGAACGCCTTCGCGGGACATATCCTGCGGGGCGAACCCCTGGTGGCCGACGGCCGCGAGGGCCTGCGCGGGCTGACGCTGTCCAACGCCATGCACCTGTCCTCCTGGCTGGGGAAGGAGATCACCCTGCCCTTTGACGAGGAAAAATTCCTGGAGCTGCTGAACCGGCGCCGGGCCGCCTCCCGCCACAAGGAGGAAACAGACATCACGCTGGGCACCGCCGGCTCCTTCGGCGGGACCTGAACCGATTCTGACGTCTGGAGGAAGCATCCTTGAACAACGAACAACGCATGCAGCTGGACCA
The DNA here is from genome assembly GCA_017509255.1 of Clostridia bacterium. Taxonomy (GTDB): domain Bacteria; phylum Bacillota; class Clostridia; order Christensenellales; family Aristaeellaceae; genus Aristaeella. Next base: position 75,149 of record JAFWQA010000011.1, read on the forward strand.
TGTGATCGACGCGCTGACGGCGGACCTGTACCATCCGCTGGGAACGCTCTCCTTTGAGGGCTTCCGGGCCGCCGGGGAACTGACTCCCGAAGAGGCGGCAAAGCGGAAGCGCCGCCCGTACCGGGAGGGCGAGCACTGGGGAGAGCCCCGGAGCTACGCCTGGTTCTTTGCGGAATTCACCCTGCCGGAGGAAGCGCGCGGAGAGCGCGTAGTGATGGACCTGAACCCCGGCGGCGAGAGCACGGTGTTCCTGGACGGAAAGCCCTTCGGGACGCGGCGCGGAGACAGCGTCGCCCATCCGCATCACTATATCGTCGACCAGACGGTAAGCCTGTCCGCCGAGCCCGGGGAGCGCCACACGCTGGCCCTGGAGGCCTATGCCGGAACGCCACTGCCCGCGCATCCCGGACGCCCCGTTTTTCCCGAGGAAGGCGTGGGCACTGTACGGGACCGGGGCGCGTTCCTCGGGCACAGCACCTTCGGCATCTGGAATGAGCAGGCCTATCAGCTGTGGCTGGATCTGGACATGCTGCGGGATCTGTACGGTTTCCTGCCCGAGCACGACGCGATGAGGGAGCAGATCTCCGCGCACGTCGGGCGCCTGCTGGACCGGCTGGACCTGGAGCAGCCCCTGAAGCAGCGCCGGGCCGCCTGCTCCGAAGCCCGGGAATGGATCGCCCCGGTCATGCGGGCCCGGAACGGCACCTTCGCGCCCGCCATGGGCGTGATCGGGAACTCCCATCTGGACCTTGCCTGGCTCTGGCCCCTGGGTGAGACCCGGCGGAAAACCGCCCGCACCTTCGCCGCCCAGCTGAGGCTGCTGAAGGAATATCCGGAGGCGCTCTTCCTGCACAGCCAGTGCGCCGAGTACGAGATGTGCCGCCGGGCCTATCCGGACCTCTTCCGGGAGGTGAAGGAGGCGATCGCCGGCGGACGCTGGATCGCCGAGGGCGGCATGTGGGTCGAGCCGGACACCAACCTGTCCGGCGGGGAGGCCCTGGTGCGCCAGATCCTGTACGGGAGGCGCTATTTCCGCGAGGTCCTCGGCGTGGAGAGCGAGGTCATCTGGCTGCCGGACACCTTCGGCTATACGGCCGCGCTGCCGCAGATCATCCGCGGCTTCGGCATGAAGGGCCTGACCACGCAGAAGATCTTCTGGTCCTACAACGATTCCGAGCCCTTCCCCCATCACGCCTTCCTGTGGAAGGGGCTGGACGGGAGCACGGTGCCCGCCTATCTGCATATGTTCTATGAGACCCAGGTCGATGCCGCCACGCTGCACACCCGCTGGACGGCCCGCGTGGACCGGGACGGCTCCGGGGATTTCTATCTTCCCTTCGGCTACGGCGACGGCGGCGGCGGGCCGACCCGGGACGACATGGAGCAGATCCGCCGGCAGAAGGACCTGCAGGGCAGCCCGCGCCTGTACTGGTGCACGCCCGGGGACTATCTGGACAAACGCGCGAAGGACCCGCTTCCCGTCTACCGGGGCGAGCTCTATTTCCCCTGCCACCGGGGGACCTATACCACCCAGGCCGCCGTCAAGCGCGGGAACCGGCAGTGCGAGGCCGCCCTGCGCGCCTGGGAGATGGCTGCCGCCCGCGCCGGGAGGGCCGCCTATCCGGCCAAAGCGCTGGAGAAGGCCTGGAAGACCCTGCTGATCAACCAGTTCCACGATATCCTGCCCGGCTCGGCCATCGCCGAGGTATACCGGGAAGCCCGGAAGGATCATGAAAGCATACTCGCCGAGGCTGACCGCGGGCTGAAGAAGGCGCTGGCCGCCTGCCGCCGGAGAGGCGGCCGCGGCGAGGTCACCTGCGTGAACCCGGGCACCCGGGGCGGCTTCCGCCTGCTGACGCTGCCCGAAGCCTTTGCCGCGGGCGCGAGGGACGAGGCCGGAAACCTGTATCCCGCGGAAGCCCGGGACGGCAAAGCGCTGGTCCGGGTCAGCCTGCCCGCTCTGGGCGGCATTACCCTGCGGCCCGCGGAAGCCCCGGCCTGCGAAGAGGTCTGCCTGCGGGAGGAAAAGGACGGCTTCCTCTTCCGAAACGCCGTGCTGACCGCAAAGGTCAGCCGGGAGGGCGAGCTGCTCTCCCTGCGGAAGGGCGGCCGGGAATACGTCCATTCCCCCTCCAACCGTTTCCGCCTCTACCGGGACCTGCCCCGGCGCTTTGACGCCTGGGACATCGACAGCCAGACGGAAAACCGGGAGGTCTTTCCCGAGAGGAGCAGCACGGCCCGCATCGTAAAGGAAAAGGGCCTGTACGCCGCCGTGGAAGTGGAGACCCGCCTCGGCTCCTCCCTGTTCCGCCAGACGGTCTCCCTTTCCGCCGGCGACAGCAAGCTCCTTTTCGACACCGAGGTCAGCTGGCAGGAGCGGCACCGCCTGCTGAAGGTCAGCTTTGACACGGGCATCGACGTGCCCGAGGCGTCTCATCAGATCCAGTTCGGCTATCTGGACCGCCCGGCGCACCGCTCCCGGAAATATGACGCGGACCGCTTCGAGGTCTGCTGCCATGCCTGGAGCGCCCTGCACGACGCCAGCCGCGGGGCTGCCGTGCTGAATGACTGCAAGTACGGCGTCAGCGTCTGCGACGGGGTCATTTCCCTGTCCCTGCTGCGCGCCCCGACCTATCCCGACGCCGAAGCCGACCGGGGCAGCCATCACTTCCGCTATGCCTGCTACGTCTGGGACGGCCCCTTCGGAGCCTCCGGCATCAACGGCGCGGCGGAAGAGCTGAACGTCCCCGTCACGGTGCTCCCCGGCCGGTACAGCCTGCCGTCCCTGCTGACCCTGAGTGACCCCTGCATCACCGTGGAGAGCGTCAAGCTCGCGGAGGACGGCTCCGGCGACACGGTCGTGCGCCTGTTTGAGGACATGGGCGGCACACGGGACGTGACCCTGATACCCGGCTTCCCCTTCCGTGGCGTATGCCTGTGCGATCTGGAGGAGAGGCCCCTGGAGGAGCCCAAAACGGAGAACGGCGCCGTCCGCCTCCCCTTCCGGCCCTTTGAGATCAAAACCCTGCGCTTCCGCGCGCCCGGGTAAAAAGAATAAAAAAAGGGGAAGCCGTCTGAACAAACGGCTGAACCTGTCAAGCAAAAGTAGACAAGGGAAAAAGGCAATCAAAAGAAGCCCAGTTCGGTCTTGTACTGAACTGGGCTTTTGTAACCCAGCGCAGCGTGGCAGCGTTGGTTGTTGAAGTAATAAACATACTTGTCTAATAG
>JAFWQA010000044.1 GCA_017509255.1 Clostridia bacterium
CGCAAACCACCCGCTATACAGGAGTGAGCAAAGTAAATCCGGTTTTGGTATCTGCTATCAATTTGCTATCAAATGCCCCGTTTCCGCTTCAAAAACCCAGTGTTTTCAAGGCTTTGCGGGTTTTGTCAGTTATTCCCACTCGACGGTAGCCGGCGGCTTGCTGGTAATGTCGTAGACAACACGGCTGACATTTTTCACCTCATTGGTGATTCTGGAGGAAACCTTCTCCAGGACTTCGAAAGGGATCCTGGCCCAGTCTGCCGTCATGAAATCGTCCGTTGTAACTGCGCGCAGTGCCACAGTATAGCCGTAGGTTCTGGCATCGCCCATAACGCCTACGGTGCGGGTATCGGTCAGAACGGCAAAATACTGGCTGATTTCTTTTTCCAGGCCGGCCTTTGCCGCCTCCTCCCTGAAAATGGCATCCGCGTCCTGCGTCAGTCTGATTTTTTCCTCGGTGATCCCGCCGAGAATGCGTACAGCCAGCCCCGGTCCCGGGAAGGGCTGCCGCCAGACCATTTCGTGCGGTATGCCCAGCTCTTCGCCCACTGCGCGGACCTCATCCTTGAACAGATTTCTCAGTGGCTCGATGATCTCGTCAAAGTCGATCACGTCCGGCAGTCCGCCGACGTTGTGATGGCTTTTGATGGTAGCGGCGTCTCCCAGTCCGCTCTCGATCACGTCCGGATAGATCGTCCCCTGCACCAGTGCGTGTACCTTGCCGATTTTGCGGCCTTCCTCCTCAAATACGCGGATGAATTCCTCACCGATGATCTTTCTTTTCCGTTCCGGTTCAGTCACGTTTTCAAGCGCTTTCAGAAAACGCTGCTTTGCGTCCACGCAGATCAGGTTCATTTTATAATGTCCGCGGAAAGTCTTCTCGACGTTTTCCGCTTCATGCTTGCGCAGCAGGCCGTGATCCACAAAAACGCAGATCAGATCATCCCCGATTGCCTGATGCATCAGCACGGCTGCGACCGAAGAATCCACGCCGCCGGACAGCGCGCAGAGTACCTTCTTTCCGGCCAGCTCTTTTCTGTACTTTTCTACGGTCGTTCTGGCGAAGGAAGCCATGGTCCATTCTCCGGTACACCCGCAGATCTCATACAGGAACCGGCGGATGATTTCTTTTCCCAGCTCCGTGTGCGTCACTTCGGGATGGAACTGCACGCCGTAAAGCCTTCTTTTCTCATCTGCCATGGCCGCGCAGGGGCAGTGCTCTGTGGTGCCGATGACCCGGAAGCTTTCCGGCGTCCGGCTGATATAGTCGGTATGGCTCATCCAGCAGATGCTGTCCGTCTTCAGTCCGCGGAAAATACCGCTGTTTTCGGTATGCAGCAGAACCTTCCCATACTCACTGACTTCCCCGGCGGAGCGGATCTCTCCCTCCTCCATCCATGCCATCAGTTGGCAGCCGTAGCAGATTCCCAGAACCGGGATGCCGAGCTGCAGGATCTCCGGAGAATAATGCGGGGATTCTTCCTCATAGACGCTGTTCGGTCCGCCGGTAAAGATGATGCCCCGATATCCGGCCGCCCGGATCTCTCCGGGCGTGATCCGGTCATAGCGGATAATCTCCGCGTAAACCCTCTGTTCACGGACCCGTCTGGCGATCAGCTGATTATACTGCCCGCCGAAATCAAGAACGAGTATTTTTTCCGCCATCTCTGTTGTGCCTCCGTTCGGTTGTTCCGGGTATCCGTTTCCTTTATACCTGTATGTCCGCGGAGCCTTCCTCCACGTCTTCAAGCAGGGGCCTGACCTGCTTCAGCAGGTTTTCAACCTGTTGCGCGCACCGGCCGGTATAGCAGGCGGGATCGAGTGCCTTTTCCAGCTCCTCGCGGTTCAGTCCGAATTCCGGATGCTTCTCCAGCAGTTCCAGCAGCCGTCCCTCTTCTCCGTTTCTCATCCGCTCCGTTGCTTCCATGGAGCACTGCCGGATCACTTCATGCAGCTCCTGCCGGTCTCCCCCGCGTTTGACCGCTTCCATCATCAGATTTTCGGTGGCAATAAAGGGCAGATATTCCCGGACCGCCTTCCCGATAACCTTTTCCCGCACGACCAGGCCGTCCGTCACATTCTGACTCAGCCGCAGTACGGCATCCGCGCAGAGGAAGCCCTCCGGCAGGGAGATCCGGCGGTTTGCGGAATCATCCAGCGTCCGCTCCAGCCATTGCAGGGAAGCGGTCAGCGGTGCGTTCATCGCATCCGTCATCAGGTAGCGGCTCAGGGAGCAGATTCTCTCGCACCGCATGGGGTTTCGCTTATAGGGCATGGCGGAAGAGCCGATCTGTCCTTTCTCGAAGGGTTCCTCCAGCTGGCGGTCATGCTGCAGCAGCCGTATATCGTTGGCCATGCGGCAGCAGCTCTGCGCCACAGCCGACAGGCAGTTCAGGATCCTGCTGTCCAGCTTGCGGGGATAGGTCTGTCCGCATACTGTAAAGCAACGGGAAAAGCCGAACGATTCACACAGCATACGGTTCATCTCGTCGATCTTTTCGCCATCCCCGTCAAAAAGCTCCATAAAGCTTGCTTCCGTTCCCGTAGTGCCGCGGCAGCCCAGAAAAGGAATATGCTCCAGAACAAAATCGAGCTCCTCGAGATCGGCCAGGAAATCCTGCAGCCACAGAGCGGCGCGTTTCCCGACCGTCACAAGCTGCGCCGGCTGGAAATGGGTATATCCCAGCGTCGGAAGCGACCGGTATTTCTCTGCGAAATCCGCCAGGTTCCGGATGACCTTCAGCAGCTCCGCGCGAAGATATTTCAGGCCGTCCCGGTAAAGGATCAGGTCCGCGTTGTCAGTCACATAGCAGCTGGTTGCTCCGAGATGAATGATGCCGGCTGCGGAGGGCGCTGCCCGTCCAAACGCATAGACATGCGCCATGACGTCATGGCGCACTTCTTTTTCTCTCTTCCGTATAGCCTCAAAATCTATATCGGCAATGTGTTCCTCCAATTCTCTGACCTGTTCCCGGGAAATCGGGAGACCCAGCCGGCTTTCCGCGTCGGCAAGCGCCGCCCAGAGTCTGCGCCAGGTCTCCGCCCTTTTCTCTGCGGAAAACAGGTTCAGCATATATTCGGAGGCATATCGGGATGCCAGCGGTGATTCATAATGTTCAGCCATTTCTGTGATCCTTTCCGGAGTGTTTTGGATTTCAGTTTCTTTCAATACAGGCGTCCCGTTCCGGTCCTACGGAAACATACCGGATCGGACATCCGACTTCCTTCTCCACATACTCTACATAGGCGCGTGTTTCCTCCGGCAGATCCTCCCAGCGGCGGATCCCGGTCAGGTCCCGTTTCCAGCCGGGAACATACTGAATAACAGGCTCTGCGGAAGCGAGTCTGCTCGGGAAGGGGAATCTGTCTGTTTCATTGCCGTCCACCAGATAGCGGACACATACCGGAATCTGATCCATATAGCTGAGAACGTCCAGCTTCGTCAGCGCCAGCGCGGTTGCGCCCTGTACCTTCACGCCGTATCGGGTGGCAACCAGGTCCAGCGGTCCGACCCTTCTCGGCCTTCCTGTCTTTGCGCCGTATTCTCCGCCGGCTTCCCGCAGCTTTTCAGCTTCTGCGCCAAACCATTCTGCCACAAAAGGACCTTCTCCGACGCAGGTTGAATAGGCTTTGGCCACTCCGACGACCTCATCGAGCTTTGCTCCGGTCAGCCCGCTTCCGACCGGGGCGTAGGCCGCGATTGCGTTGGAGGACGTGGTATAGGGCCAGATGCCGAAATCAATATCCCTCAGTGCGCCGAGCTGAGCCTCAAACAGAATGCTTTTCCCGGCTTTCTGTTCTTCTTCCAGCAGGGCTGCTGTATCGCAGATGTACGGCTTGATCGCTTCGCCGTAGCGATCAAGCCATTCCTCCATCTGCTCCATCGTATAGGGCTCCGCGCCGTAAACACCGGTCAGCGTCAGGTTTTTCCATTCCAGAATCCCCTTCAGTCTTTCCCGCAGCGCGTCCCGGTCAAACAGTTCGCCGGCCAGAATGGTCTTCTTTTGATACTTGTCCGAATAGAACGGAGCGATACCCTGCATCGTGGAACCGTATTTCCTGTCGGAGAGCCTGCTCTCCTCCAGCCTGTCCAGCTCCCGGTGCCAGGGAAGCAGCACAGATGCCCTCTCACTGATTTTCAGGTTTTCAGGTGAGATAAGGACCCCCTTGGTCCGGACATTTTCCATTTCATTCCACAGGTTTTCCGGATCCAGTGCAACCCCGTTTCCCAGTACATTGATCACACCCTTCCGGAAGATACCGGATGGCAGCAGATGCAGCGCGAATTTTCCGAATTCGTTGATCACCGTATGTCCGGCGTTTCCGCCCCCCTGATAACGTACAACAACGTCGTATCTTTGGGTCAGCAGATCCACCATCCTGCCTTTTCCTTCATCGCCCCAGTTGATTCCGACAACCGCGCAGTTTGCCATGCTGTCCGCTCCTCTTTTTCACTCCCGCCTTACTTCCCGCTTGCTCCGTAATTGGAGAGGACTCTTGCGGAAGGATCGTTCACGTCACAGCCCTTCCACGCCCGGTTCGGCATCCAGTAATCGGCGATCATTTCCGCCTGTCCCGGATAATGCTTTTCAAAGATTTCCCTGTAAAGCAGGGACTCCTTCGTAAAAGGCTGCGCGAAAGAATATTTCTTCCTTTTTTCTTCAAATTCCTCTTCCGTATATGTCTTTTCCGCGTATTCCTTCAGATCATCAACCATGGAATGTCCTACGGCATCGGAAAAAGCGGCCTTTTCCCGCCAGAGGATCCCTTCCGGTAATAATCGATCTTTTTCAAACGCGTGCCGCAGAAGATATTTCCCGATCTGATACCGGTTCATCTTCAGTTCGGGATCAATACCCATTACATAATCCACGAAGTCCAGATCTCCGAAGGGGACTCTGGCTTCCAGGGAATTGACGGAAATACAGCGGTCGGCGCGCAGCACGTCATACATATGAAGCTCGCGGATCCTTTTTTTCGCTTCCTCCTGAAATGCTTCCGCGTCAGGGGCAAAATCCGTATATTTATAGCCAAAGAGCTCATCCGAGATTTCCCCTGTCAGCAGCACACGGATATCCGTATTTTCATGTATGTATTTGCAGACCAGATACATGCCCATACTGGCCCGGATGGTCGTGATATCCCAGGTGCCGAGCAGGGCGATCACATTTTCCAGATTTTCCAGCACCTCCTCCCGGGACATGAAGACCTCTGTATGCTCACTCCCGATATATTCAGCCACCTGACGGGCATATTTCAGATCTATGGCATCCGTACTCATCCCGATGGCAAAGGTGCGGATCTTCTCCCGGCTCTCCCGGGCCGCGATCGCGCAGACAAGAGAGGAATCCAGCCCGCCGGAGAGCAGGAATCCTACCTTGGCATCGGCCACAAGCCTCTTTCTGACGCCCTCCGTCAGTTTCTCCCGGATCCTGTTGCAGACACCGTCCACTGTCTTTTCGCCTGCCGGAAGAGAAACAGTCATATCCCGGTACCGGAAAAACTTGCCGTCACGGTAATAGCATCCCGGGGGGAACGGATATATTTTATCGACAAGCCCGACCAGGTTTTTGGCCTCGCTGGCAAAAACGGGCGCGCCCTCTTCTCCGTAGCCGTAATACAGCGGCCTGATACCGATCGGATCCCTTGCTGCGATATATTCTCCTTTTGAACCGTCATAAATGATCAAAGCGAACTCCGCGTCCAGCATGCGGAACATTTCCGTTCCGTACTCCCGGTACATGGGCAGAAGGACCTCACAGTCACTGTCGCTGTTGAATGTGTAGCCGCACCGGATCAGTTCTTCCCTCACCTTCCGGAAGCCGTAGATCTCTCCGTTGCATACGACCCAGCTTCCGTCCAGCTCAAACGGCTGCATTCCTTCCGGATGCAGCCCCATGATCGCCAGTCGGTGAAAGCCGAGCATACCCTTCCCCGTATCGACGATCCGGCTGTCGTCCGGCCCTCTGGAAACGGTCCTTTCAAAACCGCGGCAGAATTTTTCTCTGGTAACGGAACTGTCACAGTAACCCATGATGGAGCACATGTCTGTTCTCCCCCTCTCGTTCTGGAACCGGCATTCCCGGAAATAGAAAAAGGCGTCTTTGAGTGATTCTCAAAGACGCCTTTGCCTTGGATGCTGATGTTATACAGGATTCGGCTTTTATTGTCAACCGGCATCCTGTTTTTTTGATGTCTCTTTCGGTTTTCAGTCCAAAATACACGGAAAAGCCATCCTGATTTATTGACACGGAAAGGGTCCGGAATTAAAATACACCGTGTAAAGGCAATGGCGTCTTTGGGTTTTGTTGACCCGAAGACGCTTTTGTTTTTTCCCATTGAACGTGTGAAAGAAGGGGCTTTGAAATGGAAAAGGGAAAGCAGCTTTATGAGGGGAAAGCAAAAAAAGTTTTTGAAACCGATGACCCGTCACTTCTGATCGTTTCCTACAAGGACGATGCCACAGCTTTTAACGGCCTGAAAAAAGGATCGATTGCCGGAAAGGGTGTCATCAATAATCAGATGAGTAATTATCTGATGGCATTGATCGAAAAGGAAGGGATCCCCACTCATTTTGTCAGGGAGCTCAGTGACCGGGATACTCTTGTGCGCCGTGTTGCGATTATCCCCCTTGAGGTCATCGTGCGGAATATTGCCGCCGGCTCCTTTGCTAAAAATTACGGGGTAAGCGAAGGAACGGTTTTCGACCGTCCGACCGTGGAGTTTTCTTATAAAAACGATGCGCTTGGCGATCCGCTGATTGCTCCGTCCCATATCCTTGCCCTTCATCTTGTCACTGAGAAAGAGCTCGATACGGTTTCCGGGTATGCTCTCAGGATCAATGAGATTCTGCGCTCTTTTTGGTCAAAACGCGGTATTACGCTGGTCGATTTCAAGATCGAGTTCGGCAAAACCCCGGACGGAACGGTTATTCTCGCGGATGAGATAAGCCCCGATACCTGCCGTCTGTGGGATACAGCGACTGGAACCAGGCTCGACAAGGACCGTTTTCGTCGGGACCTGGGAAATGTGGAAGAAGCATATATTGAAGTAATGAAAAGGCTGAAGGCGGATCAGGAATGATGAAAGCAGCTCATCTTCATGAGGAATGCGGTGTGTTCGGTATCTGGTCCCCGGATCCTGCGCCGGTCGCCGGCCTGGTTTATTATGGACTGTATGCACTGCAGCATCGCGGACAGGAAAGCGCAGGTATTGTTCTCAACGATGACGGGGTTTTCTCCGTCAGAAAAGGCTCCGGGCTGGTCAGTGAAGTTTTCCATGGAGATGAACTCCGTTCTCTCGGAACGGGCAGGATCGGTGTGGGGCATGTTCGGTATGCCACGACCGGATCGGACAGTGAACGGAATATCCAGCCTCTTGTCGTCAACCACGGAAAAGGGCACCTGGCGCTGGCACACAACGGGAATCTGACCAACTCGTTTGAGCTGCGTAGCAGGCTGGAAGCAGGTGGGGCGATCTTTCATTCGTCCACGGATTCGGAGGTCATCTCCTACGTGATTGTTCAGCAGCGTCTCCGTCTTGCTTCCATTGAGGAAGCAGTTTCCGCTGCGATGAATATCGTCAGGGGTGCTTACTCCCTCGTCATCTCTTCTCCGGCGAAGCTGATTGCGGTTCGGGATCCGAACGGATTCCGCCCGTTGTGTTATGGAAAGCGTCCGGACGGGGGAATTGTCTTTGCGTCGGAATCCTGCGCTCTGGACGCGGTCGGGGCTGCCTTTGTCCGTGATCTTCTGCCCGGGGAAATTGCTGTCGTTGAGGACGGAGATCTTCGCTTTGATACTTCACACTGCGGCAGCGTGCCGCGAAGCCTGTGTGTATTTGAGTATATCTATTTTGCCCGGCCGGACTCGGTGATTGACGGGATGCCGGTCAGTGCTGCCCGCCGGCGTGCCGGTGCCTATCTTGCTGAAGAGCATCCCGTGGAGGCGGATGCCGTCATCGGGGTTCCCGATTCCGGTCTGGATGCTGCTCTCGGTTATTCCGTCCGGTCCGGGATCCCCTACGCGATCGGCTTTACAAAGAATAAATATATCGGCCGCACTTTTATTTCGCCGGAACAGTCCGTCAGGGAAAACGGTGTACGGATCAAGCTGAATCCGATCCGTGAGGCAGTGGCGAATAAAAGAATTGTCCTGGTGGATGATTCCATAGTCCGCGGTACAACAAGCCGGCGGATCATTGACCTGCTTCGGGATGCCGGCGCGGTGGAGATTCATATGCGGATCTCCTCTCCGCCCTTTATTGCCCCCTGCTGCTACGGTACGGATGTGGACGATGCCGGAAGCCTGATTGCCAACAGGCATACTGAAAATGAAATAGCGCGGATGATCGGCGCTGATTCCCTCGGTTATCTGAGCACGGATCATGTCCGGCAGCTGGCGGACGGCTGTCCGGGTTTCTGCACAGCCTGCTTTGGAGGAGGTTATCCCGTTTCTCCCCCCGCCGTCATGAAAAAATCCCGCTTTGAAGAAAAGATCAGTCAAAAAAAGGACCCGCTCTGAAGCGGGTCCTTTCTCATTCTACCGTAACGCTTTTGGCCAGATTGCGGGGTTTGTCCACGTCTTCTCCGCGCCCTACGGCTGTATAATAGGCCAGTAGCTGCATCGGGATCACAGCCAGGCTTCCCGCGAAATGGGGATCCGTCCTGGGAATGTAAACCGTGAAATCCGCAGTGTCTTCAATGCTGTAGTAGCCGTAATTGGCCACCGCCATCAGATAGGCTCCTCTGCTTTTGACCTCCACCATATTGCTGAGTGTTTTTTCATACAGTTCCGGCTGTGTCAGACATCCGATCACCAGTCGTCCGTCTTCGATCAGGCTGATCGTTCCGTGCTTCAGTTCTCCGGCTGCGTAAGCTTCGGAATGAATATAGCTGATTTCCTTCAGTTTCAGGCTTCCTTCCAGGCAAATGGCGTAATCCAGTCCCCTTCCGATATAAAAAACATCTTTGGTATTGCCGAGCTTGGATGCAAACCATTGAAGCCGTTCCTTGTCCTCGAGCAGGCGCTCTACCTTGTCCGGAAGCTTCTCCAGTTCTTCCAGGAGGGGCTTTGTATCCTTGATTGTGTCCCGAACCTCCCCCAGGCGGATCGCAAACAGGTACATGGCGATCAGCTGCGCGCTGTAGGCTTTTGTTGTGGCTACGGCGATTTCCGGACCGGCTTTGGTATAAAAAACGGAGTCTGCTTCCCGGGCAATGGAGGACCCGACGACATTGACGATGGAAAAGGTCCGGATCCCGTTCTTTTTGGCTTCTCGCAGTGCGGCAAGGCTGTCCGCCGTTTCGCCCGACTGGGAAATAATGATCACGAGGGCATCCTTTTCCAGCTTCATTTTCCGGTAACGGAACTCACTGGCCAGTTCAACCCGGACGGGAACGCCGGTAAGATCTTCGGTCACATACTGTCCGATCACGCCGACGTGGTATGCGGAACCGCAGGCCACGATATAGATCTGCCGGATTTGCCGGAGCTGCTCCTCATCCAGTCCCAGATCGATGATTCCGTTCTGTACGGCGCTGTGCAGCGTGTCAGCGATCACTCTGGGCTGCTCATGGATCTCCTTCATCATGAAGTGCTCATAGCCGCCCTTTTCCGCTGCTTCTGCGGAAAATGTCACCTCTGTAAGCTCCTTCTGCACCTCATCGCCGTTCAGGTTGAAGAAATGAGCTTCTCCGGGCAAAAGTCTCGCCATCTCCAGATTGTCAATGTAATAGACTGACCGGGTATAATTCAGAATGGCAGGCACGTCGGAAGCGATATAGGTTTCTCCGTCCGCAATGCCGATGATCATCGGGCTGTCCTTCCGGGCAACATATATCTCGTTCGGATAATCGCTGAACATAACCTCCAGCGCGTATGATCCGCGTACCCGGACCATGGTTTTGGCGATCGCGTCGATCGGCCCGATCTGATATTTTTTGTAATAATAATCGATCAGCTTGATGACCACTTCAGTATCTGTACTGCTGTAAAAGCTATATCCGTGCCGGAGCAGCTTTTCCTTCAGTTCGATATAGTTTTCGATGATGCCGTTATGGACCCCGACAACTTCAGACTCAACTGTTCCGGAAGCAGAACCTGTGCAGTTTCCGCTCACGTGGGGATGAGCGTTGATCTGCGTAGGCTCTCCGTGAGTCGCCCACCGGGTATGTCCGATGCCGCAGCAGCCTTCCAGAGCTTTCCCGTTATCGGTTTTTTCCTCCAGTTTGACCAGCTTCCCGGTAGATTTGACGACCTCCGCCGGTGCCGATCCGTTCCGCACGGCCAGCCCGGCCGAATCGTATCCTCTGTATTCCAGCTTTTCCAGCCCATGCAGCAGAATAGGGCCTGCCTGCCTGTGTCCGGTGAATCCGACAATTCCGCACATCTTTTGCATCATCCTTCCCGCAGACTCTTTTATGAAGATGTCTGCAAGATGTATTATAACATATTGTTTATTTTTTGCAACCGGGTCCTTTTACCGTTTCACAGCAAATAGATGTCGCATATTGTCTTAATAATGTATCTCCGAAGCTGTAAACGATTGACAGTCTGCGGGCTTTGGGATGAAGCCGTTTCCCTTCACAGCCTGAAGCGGCTTTCCCGTTCCCGGGAAAGCCGCTTTTTGTTATTCCGGTTTATTCCACATCCTGCAGTGCGTCATACCCTTCCTCGCCGGTCCGCACCTTCACAACATTCTCCACATCGTAAACAAATATCTTTCCGTCTCCGATATGGCCTGTGTAAAGCACTTTCTTGGCTGTTTCGATCACACTGCGCACAGGCACCTTGCTCACAACGATGTCCACCTGCACCTTGGGAAGCAGGTTGGCCTCCACCTGAACGCCGCGGTAGTACTCAGGCTTGCCCTTCTGCTGACCGTAGCCCATCACGTGGGAAACGGTCATGCCGGTCACGCCCAGCTTGCTCATGGCATCCTTCAGAGCATACAGGCGCTCTTCCTTGCATACGATCTCCACCTTCGTAAACTTGGGTGTTCCCTCCTCAAAGGCGGGAACCTTTTTCACGGGAACGGCTTCTGCGACGGGGGTTTCTCCGCTGACCACAACAGGCGCCGCGCCTTCTTCAATATAATCCGGCAGCATGGCGAATCCGGCATAAGCTGAAGGCAGGCCGTGCTCTGTAGTATCCAGGCCCAGAGTTTCTTCTTCGCGGGATACGCGAAGCCCGATCAGCTTTTTAATGATGAGGAAAACGACGGTGATGGTAGCTGCCGTCCATGCTGCGACAGAAACAAAACCGGTCAGCTGAAGTCCCATCAGTTCAAATCCGCCTCCGTAAAAGAGGCCTGTCAGCGTTTTCCCGGAAGCATTGGCAATGCTGTATCCCGGAGCCGCGCTGGTGGCGAAAAGGCCGACCGAAAGAGTGCCCCAGATGCCGTTCATGCAGTGTACCGCAACAGCGCCGACCGGATCGTCAATATGCAGTTTCTGATCCAGCAGCCATACGCCAAACACGACCAGCACGCCGGCTACCGCGCCGATGACCGCGGCGCCAAGGGCGTCCGTCACGTCGCAGGGAGCCGTGATCGCTACCAGGCCGGCCAGAGACGCGTTCAGGCACATGGACACGTCGGGCTTTCCGTACTTGATCCAGGTAAAGATCATGCAGACCACCGTCGCGACCGACGGAGCAATTGTCGTAGTCAGGAAAATGGATCCCATCTGTTCAATGGAAGTTGCTGCGGCGCCGTTGAATCCGTACCATCCCAGCCAGAGGATGAATACACCCAGCGCGCCCAGTGCGATGCTGTGGCCGGGGAATGCATGGATCTCCGTTACTTTTCCGCTTTCATCCTTCTTGAATTTGCCGAGTCTGGGGCCGAGCAGTTTTGCGCCGATCAGCGCCGAAATACCTCCGACCATGTGGATCGCGCAGGAACCCGCAAAATCGTGGAATCCGATCTGAGCAAGCCAGCCGCCGCCCCAGATCCAGTGTGCTTCAATGGGATAGATAACTGCGGAAATAACCGCGGAATAAACACAGTAAGAAAGGAATTTCGTTCTCTCTGCCATCGCCCCGGAGACGATTGTGGCTGTTGTGGCGCAGAACACAAGATTAAATACAAAACTGGAGAAGTCAAAGTCCGTGTAGGCTGTGAAAAGGTCAAATCCAGGTTTGCCGATCAGTCCGACCAGGTCTTCCCCCATCAGAAGGCTGAATCCGATCAGAACAAACACCACGGTTCCGATACAGAAGTCCATCAGATTCTTCATAATAATATTGCCGGTGTTTTTGGCCCGTGTAAAGCCTGCCTCCACCATGGCAAATCCTGCCTGCATCCAGAACACCAGCGCAGCGCCGATCAGGAACCAAACCCCGAACACCTGTCCCTGCGTCATCTCCGCAACCAATTCGCGAATCGTCTCATCCATGTCTTATCACTCCTTCTTTTTATGAGAAAAGGTGTCCGTTTCAGCGGATTCTCCCGCTTTCCCGGACGCCTTTGCCCTCTTTGAAATATTTACTTCAGAAAAAATCCTGCTTCATCGGCAGCTGCCCGGCCGTCAGCAATGGCACGGACCACCAGGGACTGCCCTGTTTTCATATCACCGGCGGTGAACAGCTTTCCGCCGATCCGATGGCTGCCCTTCTCGGTTTCAGGCACTCCCCTGGAACCCAGAGTCAGTCGGAAGGACTCTGCCGTTTTCTGATCGCAGCCGGTAAAACCTGCTGCGATCAGCAGGAGCTGGCAGGGTAATGCCTCTTCGGTGCCCGGCACATGCTCCATCCTGCCCTCGGGAGTCCGCCTTACGCGTACGGTTTGGACGGCTTCGATCTTCCCTTCCGCGTCCGTCAGGATTTCTTTAACGGTCGTTTCATATATTCTCGGATCTTTTCCGAACAACGTGATCGCTTCCTCCTGGCCGTAATCGGTTCTCAGGATCCGCGGCCATTCCGGCCACGGATTTCCGGCTGTTCTTTCCATCGGAGGAGCGGGCAGCATTTCCAGCTCTGTAAGGGAACGGCATCCCTGCCTGATCGCGGTGCCCACGCAGTCATTACCGGTATCTCCCCCGCCGACAACGATCACGTCCAGGCCTCTGGCGCTGACCGACGGTATATCCCCTCCGATCACACTTCGGGTCGCTTCTGTCAGATAGTCCACAGCGAAGCGTACTCCCTCCGCGTTCTCCCCGGGAACATTCAGCGTTCTCGGTTTTCTTGCGCCTCCGCAAAGAACAGCCGCGTCGAAATCCTTCAGGATTTCCGGTGTTGCTTCCGTACCGGTCTGAAAAACGATCCCTTCCTCGCGCATGAGTCCGATCCTTCTGGAGACGACGCTCTTGGGAAGCTTCATGTTCGGGATCCCGAACATCAGCAGGCCTCCCGGATATTCTGCCCTTTCAAATACGGTTACACTGTGGCCCATCTGATTCAGCCTGTCTGCCGCGGCGAGACCTGACGGTCCCGAGCCTGCAACGGCGACCCTTTTTCCGGTCCTTGCTGACGGGATTCGCGGCCTGACCCAGCCTTTTTCATAGCCCTTCTCGATCAGGTACAGTTCATTGTCCCGGTTCACGGATGCTCCTTTTTCCGCCAGATTGCACGCTTTTTCGCACAGTGCCGGGCAGACTCTTCCGGTAAATTCCGGAAAAGGTGCGGTTTTGAGCAGTCTCTCCAGGGCTCCTCTCTCATCCCCCCTCCAGAGGAGATCGTTCCACTCCGGAATCAGATTATGCAGCGGACAGCCGTAATCGGATTGGCAGAACGGGACTCCGCAGTTCATGCAGCGGGACGCCTGCTCCTGCCTTTCTCTGGGATTCAGTTCCAGATGGAGAGAGGAATAATCCCGGATCCTTTCCGCTTCGGATCTCCACGGATTCTCATTTCTTTCCCTTTCCATAAAGCCTGTTGCCTTTCCCATGAGCTTACCTCCTTTCCAGCAGCCGCCGGTATTCTGTCGGAATAACCATCCGGAAGAAGGGCAGCCACGCGTCAAAGCTTTCCAGAATGCGCCCTGCTTTGGGGGACCTGGTGATTTCAGCATGAAGTGTCAGCATTTCCTTCAGTTCTGCCGCGTATTCCTTTTCCGAAAGATCGTATACCTCCACCATTGCGTTGTTCAGGTGTCTGCTCAGCTCGCCTTCCCTGTCCAGCACATAGGCGATCCCGCCTGACATGCCGGCCGCGAAATTGTCTCCGATCGGTCCGATCACCGCGACCCTTCCTCCGGTCATATACTCGCAGCCGTGATCTCCTGTTCCCTCAACGACCGCCTTCGCCCCGGAATTCCGGACGCAGAACCGTTCCCCGGCCATTCCGGCAATATAGGCCTCGCCGCCTGTCGCTCCGTACAGAGCAACATTTCCGATCAGCGTATCTCCTTCAGCGGTCCTGCCCTCTTCCGGAGGAATGACGGCAATGCATCCTCCCGAGAGCCCCTTGCCGAGATAATCGTTGGCCTCACCCTTCAGGATCAACTGGATATCCCCTGGCAGAAACGCGCCGAAGCTTTGACCGCCGCATCCGCGGACCCTCAGCACGCTTTTTCCGGAGGCACCGCTGGCAGCCTGCCTGGAAGCATACAGTGTCCCGAAAGTACGGTCCGTGTTGAAAACTTCCGTTCCGATAGGCAGCCTTCGCTGATCTGCCCTTTCCTGAAGCCTGAAATCGAATTCACTTTCCTTGCGGAAAAACCGGTTTTCTCTGCACCGTGTCAGATCACTCAGATCGATGGGGCTCTCATCCGCCGTTTTCAGCAGATCGCCCCTGCCCACCAGTTCATTGACAGTCCTTGCGCCGAGTCCGGCCATAATCTCCCGCAGCTGTTCAGCGATAAAGAACATGAACCGCTGAACATACTCCGGTTTGCCCGCAAAGCGCTTGCGAAGCTCCGGATTCTGAGTGGCAATGCCGAAGGGGCAGGTATCCAGATTGCAGACTCTCATCATCCGGCAGCCCATCACGACCAGCGGAGCAGTTGCAAAAGCAAATTCTTCAGCGCCGAGCAGCAGTGCTATGGCTACGTCACGGCCGGTCATCAGCTTCCCGTCCGTTTCCAGTGTGACCATTTCCCTCAGTCCGTTTTTGCAGAGTGACTGGTGAGCCTCTGCCAGGCCCAGCTCCCAGGGAAGTCCCGCGCCGTGAATGGAAGTCAGCGGTGCGGCGCCGGTCCCGCCTTCGCCTCCGGAAATTAGCACGACCTGCGCTCCGGCCTTAGCTACGCCTGAAGCAATGGTCCCCACACCGGTTTCCGACACCAGCTTGACTGAGATCCTTGCGTTTTCATTCGTGCATTTCAGATCATAAATCAGCTGCGCGAGATCTTCTATGGAATAAATATCATGGTGAGGCGGCGGAGAGATCAGAGAGATTCCCGGCGTGGAGCACCGTGTTCTCGCGACCTCCTCGGAGACCTTCCCGCCGGGGAGATGACCACCCTCGCCAGGTTTTGCGCCCTGTGCCATCTTGATCTGGATTTCCTTCGCTGAAAGCAGGTATTTCAGCGTAACGCCGAAGCGTCCGGACGCCACCTGCTTGATAGCCGAATTCAGGGCGGTACCGAGTCTTTCGGGCAGCTCGCCCCCTTCACCCGTATTGGATTTGGCGCCGATCCCGTTCATCGCCTCCGCCAGGCATTCATGTGCCTCCTTGGACAGAGAGCCGTAAGACATGGCCCCTGTTTTGAAGCGCTTGACGATTTCAGATGCCGGCTCCACTTCTTCAAGCGGGATCTCCCTGCAGTTTTCAAACCGGAAGTCCAGCATTCCGCGGATCGTTTTCGGCCCGTCGTTCTTCAGCTTGTCTGCATATTTGCGGAACATTCCGTAATCGTTGTTCCACACAGATTGCTGCAGCAGGTGGATGGTTTCCGGGCTGTAAAGATGCTCTTCGGCATCCTTGCCGGTTCTGAGCCGGTGCCTGCCTATGCTGTCAGGTGTCCGGTCGCAGTCCTGTCCGCTGAATGCTTTCCCATGATGCCACAGCACGTCTTCTTCTATGCTTTTCAGGTCCTTCCCGTCCAGCCGGTGCAGTGTGTTCGTAAAGTAACGGTCCACAAGGTCGCCGTTCAGGCCGAGGGCTTCGAAAAGCTGTGCGCTCTGATATGCCTGCATGGTGGAAACACCCATCTTGGAAGCAATATGCAGCACTGCGTCCGTCAGTGCCTGATTGTAATCCCGGACTGCCTGGCCCGCCGGCTTTGGGATCTGTCCGCTCTCGCACAGGGCAATGATGCATTCATGCGCCAGATAAGGGTTGACGCAGCGCGCGCCGTAAGCGATCAGCAGGGCCATCTGGTGTGCGTCCCGCGGTTCACCGCTTTCCAACACGACCGATATCGCCGTGCGCATTTTATGCTGCACAAGATATTGCTCCAGCGCCGATACCGCCAGCAGGGACGGGATCGCCATATGAGTCCTGTCCACTCCCCTGTCCGAAAGGATCAGGATATTGGTGCCTCTGGCATAAGCTTCCTGACAGGATTCAAACAAGTGATTCAGCGCGCCCTCAAGACCGGTTTCCTCAGTAAACAGGATCGGAAGTGTCTCCACCTGAAAGCCCGGATGATCGATCTCACGGATCCGCTGCAGCTCCTCAGCGGTAATGACCGGTGTCGGCAGTTCCAGCACCGCGCAGTTCTCAGCGCATGGATTCAGCAGGTTTCCGTCATCTCCCAGATAGACGGCGCAGTCCGTCTTCAGCTGTTCCCTCAGCGCGTCGATCGGGGGATTCGTTACCTGCGCAAAGCGCTGTTTAAAATAGGAAAAAAGCGGAGGATGTGTTTTTGACAGAACGGCGATCGGCTCGTCTGCCCCCATCGCTCCGATGGGCTCTTTTCCGGTCGCGGCCATGGGCAGGATCATTTCCCGGATATCCTCCCAGGCATATCCGAATGCCTGCAGCAGCTGTCCTCTTTTATCGTCGCTCTCATGTCTCTGATTCAGATTGGATACCGGCAGCTGATCCAGCTTCAGGATACCGTTTCTGACCCATTCGGCGTACGGATGCAGTCCGGAAAAATACCGCTTGATCTCCTCCCCGCTCATCACCCGTCCGGTGGACAGGTCCGCGGAAAGCAGGTCCCCGCTTTTCAGCCTCCATCTGCGGATAATATGGCTGTTCTCCTCGTACAGGATCCCGGCCTCCGACGCCAGGATCAGACGATGATCGTCTGTCTCACTGCAGCGCAGGGGGCGAAGTCCGTTCCGGTCCAGGGATGCGCATACTTTTTCACCGTCTGTATACAGGATGGCGGCAGGCCCGTCCCAGGGTTCCATCATGGTACTGTAGTAGCGGTACATATCCCGCCAGGTTTCCTTTTCCTTCTTCCCCTGCCACGGTTCGGGCAGCAGGATCATTCCTGCCAGCTCCGGCGGAAAACCGTTCATACACAGAAACTCGACAGTATTGTCCAGCATCATGGAATCCGATCCGTTCGGCTCCACGACGGGATAGACTTTTTCCAGCGATCCTCTCATGCTGGCGGAGCGCATGGTCTCCTCCCGCGCCAGCATGCGGTCGGCATTCCCCCGGATCGTGTTGATCTCCCCGTTATGCAGGAGCATTCTGTGGGGATGGGCCTTCGGCCAGCTCGGTTCCGTGTTGGTGGAAAAGCGGGAGTGCACCAGTGCCATCTGTGAAGTATAGTCGTCCCGGTCCAGATCCGTATAAAAGGTCCTCAGCTGGTGCACGAGCATCATTCCCTTATATACGACGGTTCTGCTCGACAGTGAACAGATATAGGTGTCCTTCCGTTTTTTCTCGAAGACCCTTCGCAGCACATACAGTCTCCTGTCAAAAGCAGAGCCTTCATGTACATTGTCCGGACGCCGGATGATGCACTGGGCGATAACCGGCATGGTTTCCAGGGCGCCCTTTCCGAGGAGCTCCGGCCTGCAGGGCACCTCCCGCCATGCGGTTACGGGCAGCCCCTGCGCGGATGCCGTTTCTTCAAAGTCCTGTCTTGCCTGTGCGGATGCTTCCCGGTCCTGCGGAAAGAAGAACATGCCGACGCCGTAGGTTCCCTCTTCCCCGAGGGAGATCGCGTTTTCCTCCGCCCAATGCTGCAGCAGCGTATGGGGCAGCTGTGTCAGGATCCCCACGCCGTCCCCGGTCGTGCCGGAAGCATCGCAGCCGGCCCGGTGCGCAAGTCTTTCTACGATCTTCAGCGCATCGGACACGGTGCGGTGGCTTGCCGGCCCTTTCAGGTCAATGATGGCGCCGATCCCACAGGCGTCGTGCTCCAGGCTGCTGTCCACCATCGGATATCTGTCTTCCATCATTGACACATCCTTCTCTTTTACGAAAATCGGTATTTCTTCCGGCTGAAATCAGAAAATGGTCAGATATTTTTTCAGTTCCCAGTCGGTCACGTGGGTGCGGTAATCATCCCACTCGGCATATTTTCCGGCGGTATACTGGGGAACGACGTGCTCTCCCAGCGTGTCGCAGATCAGCTTGTCCTCCAGCATCAGGTCCACCGCTTCCTTGATGGAGCCCGGCAGGCTTTCGATCCCCTTTGCCTTTCTTTCCTCCGCGCTCATGGCAAAGATGTTTTCGGTTACCTCAGCCGGCGGCGTCAGGCCTTTTTCGATGCCGTCCAGTCCGGCTGCCAGGCAGACAGCCAGCTCCAGATACGGATTGCAGGAAGGATCCGGACAACGCAGTTCCACACGGGTGCCCATGCCGCGTGCGGCGGGGATGCGGATCAGCGCGCTGCGGTTGGAAGCTGACCAGGCCAGATAGCAGGGAGCTTCGTAGCCGGGAACCAGCCGCTTGTAAGAGTTGACCAGCGGGTTGGTAACGGCTGCCATGCCCTTCATGTGTGTCAGAATACCCGCAATGAACGCATACGCTTCTTTGGAGAGCCCCAGCTCACCCTTGGGATCGTCAAAAACGTTTTTGCCGTCCTTGAACAGTGACATATTGGTGTGCATGCCGCTTCCGTTGATCCCGAAGACCGGCTTCGGCATAAAGGTCGCGTGCAGCCCGTTCTTCTGCGCCAGGGACTTGACGGCGAATTTGAAGGTCATGATCCGGTCTGCAGCGGTCAGTGCGTCGGCATACTTGAAGTCGATCTCATGCTGTCCGGCTGCCACTTCGTGATGGGACGCTTCGATCTCAAAGCCCATCTGCTCCAGCGCCAGGCAGATTTCCCGGCGGGTGCTCTCACCGTGGTCAAGCGGTCCGAGGTCGAAATAACCGGCCTGATCAGCCGTCTGTGTGGTAGGCATCCCGTTTTCATCAGTCTGGAAAAGGAAGAATTCACACTCAGGCCCGACGTTGAAGGAATATCCCATATCAGAGGCTTTTTTCAGCGCGCGCTTCAGTGTTCCGCGGGGATCGCCGATGAAGGGCGTTCCGTCCGGATTGTACACGTCACAGATCAGCCGGGCCACCTTCCCGTGCTGCGGGCGCCAGGGCAGCAGGGTGTAGGAGTCCAGATCCGGGTGCAGATACTGGTCGGATTCCTGGATCCGCACAAATCCCTCAATGGAACTGCCGTCGATCATGATCTGATTGTTCACGGCTTTTTCGATCTGGGAAGATGTAATGGCTACATTCTTCAGCTGCCCGAAAATGTCAGTGAACTGCATGCGGATGAACTCTACATCGTCCTCCCGCACCATGCGGATAATGTCCTCTTTGCTGTACCTGCTCATGATGAACCCTCCTTAACAAAAATCCTCAAGATAAAGAAAAAGGCAACGGCGTCGGTTCAAGACGTCATTGCCTTTACGCGGCACAGATTACACCCTGGAGCTTTTCCTGTCAATCCAAAATGCAAGGGAAATACAAAAATACCCCTTGTGCGGAAAATCGGGCTATGCTATAAGGTTTTTAAGAGCGATCCCGTCGGGTTCACCTGTGTATGCCGGTCGCTCTTGTTGTCATGCAATGAGGAGGGCAGTATGGATAAAGTGTACCTCGTTCTGGAGGACGGAACCGTCTTCCCCGGCCAGCCCATCGGTGCCGATGCGGATGCGGCGGGCGAACTGGTTTTTACAACCGGCATGTGCGGTTATCTGGAAACGCTGACCGATCCCAGCTATGCCGGACAGATCATTATGCAGACATTCCCGCTGATCGGTAATTACGGAGTGATTCCGTCCGACTTTGAAGGAAAATGCCATGCCCGCGGTTATGTGGTCCGTGAAGACTGCGCCCACCCTTCCAATTTCCGTTCCGAAGGAGTCCTGAGCGATTACCTGAAAAGCCAGGGCATTCCCGGCATCAGGGGAGTGGATACCCGGGCGGTCACCAGGCGCATCCGTGAAAGCGGCGTCATGAATGCCATGATCTGCCGGGAAGTGCCTGAATCCCTGGATGAAATCAGATCCTATCGTGTTTCAGGCGTCGTTCCGGAAGTGACGAGTGAATTCAAAGTCATTTATCCTTCCCGATCAGACAGAAAATATTCTGTCGTCCTGATGGATTACGGTGCCAAGCACAACATCGTCAGGGAGCTTCAGGCTCGCGGCTGCGAAGTGACCGTGCTCCCTGCGGATACTTCTGCAGAGCAGGTGCTTTCCATGCGCCCCGACGGTATAATGCTGTCCAACGGTCCCGGGGATCCGGCAGAAAACACGGGCTGTATCGGAGAGATCCGCAAGCTTCTCGGCCGGGTGCCGCTCTTCGGCATCTGCCTCGGACATCAGCTGGCCGCGTTGGCTGCCGGAGGGAAAACGGAAAAAATGAAATTCGGGCACCGCGGAGCCAATCAGCCGGTCCGGGATCTTGTCACCGGCCGCACCTGGATCACCAGCCAGAATCACGGCTATGCGGTTTCCTCCGATTCCCTTCCTGAGGGCACACTTCGCTTTGTCAATGCGAACGACGGCAGCTGTGAGGGGATCGACTACCTGGACCTGAAGGCCTTCACAGTCCAGTTCCATCCGGAAGCTTCCTCCGGTCCGCACGATACCGCGTTTCTTTTTGACCGTTTCTGCTCCCTGATGTCGGAAAATCAAAACCGATCAGAAACCTCCGGTCTCTCTTTGGGAGGTGATATCCATGCCTAAGGATTTATCGATCAGAAAAGTACTGATGATCGGTTCCGGCCCGATCGTGATCGGCCAGGCCGCCGAGTTCGACTATGCGGGGGCTCAGGCGTGCCGCGTCCTACGCCGGGAAGGCATTGAAGTTGTTCTTGTCAATTCCAATCCCGCGACGATTATGACGGATAAGGCTCTCGCTGATGAGATCTATCTGGAGCCTCTGACTGTCAGTACCCTTCGCCGCATTATCGAGAAGGAAAAGCCGGACAGCATGCTGGCGGGCCTGGGTGGGCAGACCGGTCTGACGCTCGCCATGAAACTGCACCGGGACGGTTTTCTGGAAAAACACGGTGTCAGGCTCATCGGCGTCAATACCGAAGCCATTGAAAAAGCAGAGGACAGAAAGCTTTTCAAGGAAACCATGGAGGCGATCGGCCAGCCCGTGATCCCCTCCGGTATCGCCACCACAGTGGAGGAAGCCGTCCGTATCGCGGAAGAGATCGGCTATCCGGTCATTGTCCGCCCTGCTTACACGCTGGGTGGTGCCGGCGGCGGCAGCGCGCCGGATGAAGCTGAGCTGCGCCGTATTGCACAGAACGGTCTGGATCTTTCTCCCATCACTCAGGTACTGATTGAGCGTTCCGTCGCCGGCTGGAAAGAGATCGAATTTGAAGTCATGCGTGACCAGATCGGCAATGTCATTGCCGTCTGCAGCATGGAGAACGTGGATCCTGTCGGCATTCATACCGGCGATTCCGTGGTCGTTGCTCCCGCCCTGACGCTGGCCGACAAAGAATATCAAATGTTACGCAGCGCTTCGCTGAACATCATTTCCGCGCTGGGCATCACCGGCGGCTGCAACTGTCAGTTTGCGCTGAATCCGGACTCCTTTGAGTATGCAGTCATTGAGGTCAATCCCCGCGTTTCCCGTTCCTCCGCGCTCGCCAGCAAAGCGACCGGGTACCCGATCGCGAAGGTTACGACTCAGATCGCGCTGGGCTATACGCTGGACGAGATCAAAAATGAGGTAACAGGCAAAACCTGCGCCTGCTTTGAGCCTGCTCTGGACTATGTGGTGGTCAAAATGCCCAAGTGGCCGTTTGACAAATTCCCGACCGCGTCCCGCAGGCTCGGCACCCAGATGAAGGCGACGGGCGAAGTCATGTCCATCGCGCCGTCCTTTGAAATGGCGCTCATGAAGGCGGTCCGCGGCGCCGAGATCGGCATGGATACCCTGAACCGGGAGAGCGGCGATCCGGCTCCTCTTGTGGAACGTCTGACCCGGCAGGACGATCACCGTCTCTTTACCGTCTTTGAAGCGCTCAAGGCCGGGATCGCGCCAGAAGAGATCCATCGGATCACGAAGATCGATCTGTTCTTCCTCTGGAAAATCAAAAGTCTGGCGGATTATGAAGCGGAAATCAGCTCCGGGCTTTCGGATGAGCAGTATCTCCGGGGCAAGCATCTGGGATATACGGATGCCGCTCTCAGGCGTCTGTCCGGGCGCGGCGATCTTCCCGCATTGCCCTTTTCCTACCGCATGGTGGATACCTGCGCGGCGGAATTTGACGCGGAAACGCCCTACTTCTATGCCACCTGTGATAAATTCTGCGAATCCCGCGCAATGGAGCGCAGCGGGCGCCCGGTCATGATGGTCCTCGGCTCAGGCCCGATCCGGATCGGCCAGGGCATAGAGTTTGACTATTCCAGCGTCCACTGTGTCTGGACGCTTCGGGAAATGGGTTATGATGTCGTCATCGTCAACAACAATCCCGAAACAGTTTCCACCGACTACGACACGGCTGACCGGCTGTATTTTGAGCCGCTGACAGAAGAAGACGTTATGCATATCGTGGATGTGGAAAAGCCGGCAGGCGTAGTCGTTGCCTTCGGCGGTCAGACCGCCATCCGACTGGCAAATGCGCTGGACCGCCGGGGCATCCGGATCCTCGGAACCAGCGCGGATGGGATCGACCTTGCTGAAGACCGTTCCCGCTTTGACTCTCTTCTGGAAAAATTCGGCATCCGCCGTCCGAAGGGAGAATCCGTCCTCACGCTGGAGGAGGCCTTTGCCGCTGTGGAGAGGCTCGGTTTCCCGGTCCTTCTCCGCCCCAGCTATGTCATCGGCGGTCAGAATATGACGATTGCCCGCCGCCGGGAAGACGTGGAAACCTACATGAGCAGGATCCTTGCCCACGGCATTGAGAATCCTGTGCTGATCGATCAGTATATGCCGGGTACGGAACTGGAAGTGGATGTCATTTCCGACGGAACGGATGTCCTGATTCCCGGTATCATGCAGCATGTGGAACGCGCCGGCGTTCACAGCGGGGACTCCATCGCCGTATATCCGCCCTTTACTCTGGATGACAGGATGATGGATACTGTTGTCAAAGCCAGTGAGAAGCTGGCGTTGGCGCTGGGCACAAAAGGGTTGGTCAATATACAGTACCTGGTTTTCCACGGAGAGCTCTACGTCATAGAGGTCAATCCCCGGGCCTCCAGGACGGTACCCTATATCAGTAAGGTCACTGGCGTGCCGATGGTGGATCTGGCTGCGAAGGTCATGCTGGATCACCCTCTGCGTTCCCTCGGCTTCGGTACGGGCCTGCGCACCCCGCCGCCCTACTGCGCCGTCAAGGTGCCGGTCTTCTCCTTTGAAAAGCTGACCGACGCGAATGCCTATCTCGGACCGGAGATGAAATCCACCGGTGAGGTGCTCGGCATCGGAAAGAACGTTTCGGAGGCCCTGCTCAAGGGCCTGGCAGCCGCGGGACTGCGGCTGCCGGACGGCGAGCATCAGGTCGGCGTCTTCCTCTCTGTCGCGGAATATGATTATCCCGAAGTGATCGACATCGCCCGGCGTTTCCATGATCTTCACTGCAGGCTCTTCGCCACGGAGGGAACTGCGGAGACGATCGCACAGCTCGGCATCCCCGTCACTACGGTGCGGGGGATCCGTGAAAGCGATCATGCCTTTGATCTGCTTACAGGCGGAGATGTGCAGTATATTATTTATACGGGTGCCCTGCTGGATGATACGATCCAGGATTATATCGCCCTGCAGCGTAAAGCGCTTTCGCTGGGTATTCCCTGCCTCACCTCTCTGGATACGGCACGTGCGCTTGCGGATATCATTCTCAGCCGTTATACGGAGCTCAACACCGAACTGGTGGATCTGAACCATATGCGTGCTTCGCGCCAGAAGCTCAGCTTTGTCAAAATGCAGGCCAGCGGTAATGATTATATCATTGTGGATTGCCTGAAGGAGATGATCTCCTGTCCGGAATCGCTATGCGTCCGTCTTTGTGAGACTCATTTCGGTGCCGGAGCTGAAGGAATGGCCCTGATTGAGCCGTCCGCTCACGCTGATGCGGCAATGAAGCTCTTCAATCGGGACGGAACTGTCGGTGAAGCCGGCGGCAATGCGATACGCTGTGTCGCCAAATACCTGGCGGACAGCGGTTTTGTCACCGGGCCGGAAATCTCCGTGGAAACCGACAGCGGCCTTCGTACGCTGACGGTTGATACCAGCTTCGGTCAGGTTCAGTCCGTTTCAGTGGAAATGGGCCGGGTGGATTTTTCTCCCGCTGCAGTCCCCTGTCTGCTGGATTGTGAGAAAGCAGTCAGCATCCCCGCGATGATCGGGGACCGGACCTGGAATATCACCTGTCTGTCTGTCGGAAACCCTCACTGTGTTGTTTTCACCGACGATGTCGACCTGCTGGATCTGGAAAAGCTGGGGCCGGTCTTTGAGCATGCTCCCATTTTCCCGAACCGGGTCAATACGGAATTCGTCCGGGTCGTCAATGCTGTCACATTGCGCATGCGCTGCTTTGAACGCGGAAGCGGAGAAACCATGGCATGCGGTACAGGCGCCTGTGCCGCCGTGGCTGCCGCCGTCGAAAACGGGCTTTGCCGGCCCGACGCGGAGATCCAGGTCCAGGTGCCCGGCGGCAACCTGTATGTCCGCTGCAGCAATGGCGCTGTAACGCTCCGCGGTAAGGTCGCTCGGGTCTATGAGGCTGCCGTCGAATACTGATCCTTAAGGAGGCACATTATGAATTACACAGAGGAAGAGGTCCTTCAGTTTGTTCAGGAGGAGGATGTCAAGTTCATCCGCCTTGCCTTCTGCGATATCTACGGAAAGCCGAAGAATGTTTCCATCATGCCGGATGAGCTCCGCAGGGCATTCTCTTCAGGTATAGCCATTGACGCTTCGGCGATTCCGGGTTTCGGCACAGGTATCCACTCTGATCTTTTCCTTCATCCGGATCCCGATACGCTCTCTGTCCTTCCCTGGCGGCCTGAGCACGGCCGGGTCATCCGGATGTTCTGTTCCGTTTCCTACCCTGACGGAACTCCCTATGAAAACGATACCCGGACCCTGCTGAAAAGAACCGTAAAAAAGGCTGCCGACGCTGGTTTCACCTTCTTCTTCGGTCCGGAAATGGAATTCTATCTCTTTGAACTGGATGAAAACGGGAACCGTACGCGCAAAACCTATGATCAGGCAAGCTATATGGATATTGCCCCCGACGACAAGGGAGAAAACGTCCGCCGGGAGATCTGCCTGACTCTGGAAAAGATGGGCATTTTCCCGGAAAGCTCTCACCATGAGGAAGGGCCCGGGCAGAATGAGATCGATTTCCGTTATTCGGATGCTCTCTCATCCGCGGATAACGCGGTCACCTTTATGACTGTGGTCAAAACCGTTGCGGCCCGGAACGGCCTTTATGCCGATTTTTCTCCGAAGCCCCTGCCGGATCTCCCGGGCAACGGAATGCATATCAATCTTTCCGTCAGAGGCGCGGATGGCAGTTTTCCGCAGGAAGCCATGATGGCCGGCATCATGGATAAGATCCGCGATATCACGCTCTTCCTGAATCCGTCCGTGGAATCCTATAAGCGTCTTGGCGGCAGAAAAGCCCCGGGATATATTTCCTGGTCGAGGGAAAACCGTTCCCAGCTGATTCGTGTCCCTGCGGCCTCCGGTGAGTATGCCCGGGCGGAGCTTCGTTCTCCGGATCCCGGCACAAATCCGTATCTGGCCTATACGCTTCTGATCGAAGCGGCCCTGTATGGAATCACAGGCCGTCTTTCCCTTCCGCCAGAAGCGGAACTGGATTTCCAGACCGCGTCCGGCGATCAGCTGCGCGCTTACAACAGGCTCCCCGCATCGCGGGAGGAAGCCGCATCCTTTGCGCTTTCCAGCAGCTTCGTTGCCTCCTGTCTGCCCGCGAGGCTGATCGATTCCTTTGCTTCCGCGCAGCACTGAATTACTGCTTCCCCATTCATTTTGATACAAAGGAGGATCATGTCATGCCTTATGACAGGCCGTCATACCGCGCGCTGGTCGTCTCCTCCTCCGAAAAAATGAATACGGCTCTCCGTTCACTCCTGTCCGATCTCGACTGTGAACTGATACGCAATACGGATAACATTGCCCATGCGCGCCGCTTGTGCCTGGAAAATGCGTTTGACCTGGTCATCGTCAACGCCCCGCTGCCGGATGACCCCGGTATTCGTTTTGCCATTGATGTATCTGCGGGCAAAAGCAGTGTCTGTCTTCTGATGATCCGTTCAGAGGTGTTTCAGGATATTGAAGAAAAGGTGACCTCCTATGGGGTCATGGCTCTTTCCAAGCCTACGTCTCCCGCGATTCTGAGCCAGTCGCTGCAGTGGATGTCCGCTGTGCGGGAACGCCTTCGCCGCACTGAGCTTCAGGCGCAGACCCTGGAAAACAAAATGCAGGATATTCGTATCGTCAACCGTGCCAAGCTCCTCCTCATTGAAAAAAAGGGTCTGTCAGAGCCGGAAGCTCACCGCTTTATCGAAAAGCAGGCAATGGACCGCTGTATCTCCAGGCGTGCTGTCGCGGAGGAGCTCATCCGTTCCCTCTGAAACCTTTTTTATGCAGTAAAAGTACAGGAAATTGCCGGGCGTGCACGCGCCGGGCAATTGATTTTCTGTCGGGAAAAGGGTATTATTTTCACGTTATATTCTGACAGGCACATTGGATGCTGGAAGGAGTCTGCCGATATGAAGACCTATGCGGAAATGTCCCGGGAAGAGCTTTCTGAAGAAATCACTTCGCTGAAAAAGGAATATCACCGCTTTCAGACAATGGAGCTTCATCTGGATATGAGCCGCGGCAAACCCTGTCAGGAGCAGCTGGATCTGTCCATGCATATGATGGATGTTCTGGATTCTTCTTCCGATCTCACCTGTGAGGAAGGCATCGACTGCCGGAACTACGGCGCCCTCACGGGCATCGAAGAAGCCCGTGAGCTGCTCGGCGACATGATGGAGAATAACCCGAAGGACATTATCATCTTCGGCAATTCTTCCCTGAATGTCATGTATGATACGATTTCCCATGCTTATACCCACGGCATTATGGGCAATATGCCCTGGTGCAAACTGGATAAAGTCAAATTCCTCTGCCCTGTTCCCGGCTATGACCGTCATTTTGCGATCACCGAATACTTCGGCATAGAAATGATCCCCGTCCCCATGACGCCCAACGGTCCCGACATGGACCAGGTTGAGAAGCTGGTTGCCGAAGACGCTTCCGTCAAAGGCATCTGGTGCGTTCCGAAATACTCTAACCCGCAGGGTTATTCCTACAGTGATGAGACAGTCCGCCGCTTTGCCCGTCTGAAGCCGGCGGCTTCCGACTTCCGTATTTTCTGGGACAATGCCTACGGCGTTCATCATCTGTATGATGACAGGCAGGATTATCTGATCGAGATTCTTGCCGAATGCAAGCGGGCCGGCAACCCCGATCTGGTCTATAAGTTTTCTTCCACCAGCAAAATCACCTTCCCCGGTTCCGGGATCGCTGCGCTGGCCACCTCACCGAACAACATGGATGATATCCGCAGCCAGCTCAAAAGGCAGACGATCGGCCATGATAAAGTGAATCAGCTGCGTCATGTGCGCTTCTTTAAGGATATTCACGGCCTGACGGAGCACATGCGCAGGCACGCCGACATTCTCAGGCCCAAGTTTGAAATGGTGGAGGATACGCTGGAAAAGCAGCTTGGCGGACTGGGGATCGGCACCTGGACCAAACCGCTCGGCGGTTACTTCATTCACTTTGAGAGCCTTCCGGGCTGCGCGAAGTCTATCGTCGCCCGTGCAAAAAAGGCCGGTGTGGTCATGACGGGTGCCGGAGCCACCTGGCCGTACGGAAAGGATCCTCAGGACAGCAGCATCCGTATTGCTCCCACCTATCCCTCTTCTCAGGATCTGGCAGTCGCCTCCGAGCTCTTTGCGCTTTGCGTCAAGCTTGTCAGTGCGGAAAAGTTGCTGGAGGAGAAGTGATCCTGATATGAAAAAGCCGTTCCCTGATCGGAACGGCTTTTTTTATTGCCCTGCCAACTGCAGTTCTTCGGCATGCTGCTTCATGCCCCGGATCACCAGCTCCGCCAACTCGCGGATGTCCATCCCAAGCATTTCACATCCCTTCAGAATGAGGGGCCTGTCGCATTTCGCGGCAAACTTTTTATCCTTCCATTTTTTCATGAAGCTGGATATCTCCATATCAGTGATCCCGTTCGGGCGCATTCTCGCGGCTGCCTGGACGATTCCCGTCAGCTCATCCACGGCAAAAAGGCTTTTTTCCATGTTGGTCAGCGGCTCCACGTCTGAGCAGATCCCGTACCCGTGGGACAGGATGGCCCGGATATCCTCCTCGGGAACCCCCAGCTCGCGCAGAGGTGCTTCCGTATGCTGCAGATGCTCTTCCGGATACTTCTCATAGTCGTAATCGTGCAGGAAGCCGACAGCCTCCCAGTGTTCCCTGTCCTCTCCGAAATGTTCCGCCATAGCCCCCATGGCTGCGGAAACATTTCCAGCGTGCAGGATCAGATGCTCCTCGCTCACCATGGTGGCATTGATTTCTTTTGCTTTTTCCAGTGTCAGCCTGTCCATATTCCGTTCCCTTTCTTTGCGCGTCTTTCTGCTGACATCATAACACATATCGGGAGTTGCTGTTGTTTTTTTCTGTTTTTTGAAAAGAAAATGCCCGGACCTTTCGGTCCGGGCCGGTTTATACGGGATTCAGATTACTTGGCGCCCGGGAAGGTTCCGCGGTAAGTGCCTGCCTGGTAAGCGGCACGGAAGCCTTCGATCATTTCGGTGGCGCCGACAGTCTTGATTTCTTCAATGCCAGCGTCGAACACGGCGTCGAACTGGTCGGCATCGCAGCTGATCACGGCAGCCAGGAACTCAGCCTGCTTGGATTTGACGGTAGCGTCATAGTCGGTCGCAGCCTCGACCTCAGTGGTGAAAGCGATCTGAGTCCAGGTGTCAGTCATGGCGTCAACGTAGGAGTCACGGACTTCATCTTCATATCCGGTAAACTTCAGAGCCAGAGCAGCGGCATTCTTCACATCGTCGAAGAAGCACAGGCCGTTGGCAATGAAGCAGATATCGCCGGCATGCATTTTGTGATCGTTCGGAACATTTTCCGTATTCACGACGTCCGTGGGGATACCGTCTTCGGTCAGGCGGCCGTAGTTGATGCCTTCAATACCGTTCTGCAGCATGAACATGTTCTCCGGGATGGCCATCCAGTTCAGATACTTCATGGCGGCAACAGCAGCCTCGTCGCTGGTGGTCTTCGGGATGATGATGCTCAGGCCGTTGGCGGAATACACATCATGCAGGTGCTTGCCCAGAGACTCGTTCAGGAAGGGATTGACGGTCTCCCAGCTGGCGCCGGGGACAGCCTTTTCCAGTTCCACTTCATAGTTCTTGTCATCGCGCCAGGGCTGATCGGGCTGCTGAGAGAAGAATCCGGTGTAGCCCTGAGTCAGCGCGGTATCTGTGGCCAGGTCGTCATTGGTGGCGAAGCCTTCCGGCAGCAGTTCTTCATGATACAGGGTGTTCAGCCAGCGGAAGCCTTCACGGGCGCCGGGCAGCATTTCGGGGTTGTGGGCCAGCGCGAACCAGTCTTCTTCCGTTACCTGGTTGAAATCAACGAAAGCATCGGTGATGCGGCGTACGTTGAACATGGGATCCTGAGCGAAGATGCCGAAGGAGAACGGGATGGTGTTCTCGCCGCCCAGATTCTGAGCCTTCGCCTGACGGAGATACTCAGTGAGTTCGGCAATGTTGGTGGGCTTTTCCATGTTCAGCTTTTCCAGCCAGTCCTTGCGGATGAAGTTGCCGACGTTGGCAACGGACATACGGCGGGCGGGAATGAACCACTGTTCCTTGACTCCGTCACCGTCTTGGTCGCTCTGGCCGTAGCTCAAAAGCTCCTCGCCGATGAAAGCCTTCAGGTCGGGGCCGTACTCATTCAGAAGGTCATCCAGGGGGCGCAGGCCTCCGTCATTGATGAACTGCTGTACAGGAGCGTTGTAGGTCATGCACAGGTCAGGAGCGGTGCCGCCGGCCATGTCGTTCACCAGCAGATCGTTCTCGGTCCAGCGGGCGTAGGAAATGAACTCAAGCTTGATCTTGTTGGGATCGCCGAAGTTTTCCTGAGCATACTTCAGCTGCCAGCAATCGGTCACGTCGAATCCGGGAGTGTCACGGTCATAGGTTTCAACGCGCAGGGTGACCCAGCCGTCTTCGGCGGAGGCGAAGCTCATCATGCCGAGAGCCAGAGCCAGAACCAGGAAAAGGGATACGAGTTTCTTCATGGTAGTCTCTCCTTTTGTTTTATTTACCGCACTCCTGCGGCAGATAACGTTTTTTCGTGCCTTCCGGCACATCTTTGTTAACCCTTGATCGCGCCGATCGTCACTCCGGAAACAAAATAGCGCTGTACAAAGGGATAAACAACCAGGATGGGCAGTGTCGCAAAGATGATGGAAGCGGGCTCAATGGATTCGGAAATGCTCGTTGCTACTGTATTTGCCCCGCCTTCCACAGCTGAAACATCGACTGCCTGGGAGCCCTTGATAATGTTGTAAAGCTTCAGCTGTAACGGCTGGTAAGCCTTGGTCCGGATGTAGTACAAAGCATCCTGGAAGCTGTTCCACTTACCCACTGCGTAAAACAGCGTCAGTGTCGCCAGGGACGCCAGCGACAGGGGAAGATAGACTCTCAGCAGCACCTGGAAGTCGTTGGCGCCGTCAATGATGGCGGCTTCCTCGAGTTCATTCGGAAGCGCGGTGAAAAAGCTCTTCAGAATGATCATGTTATATGTGCTCAATGCGCCCGGCAGGATCAGGCACCACGGTGTATCAAGAAGCCCGAAATCCTTGATATTCAGATAGATCGGGATCGTTCCGCCGGAAAAGTACATCGTAAACAGCGCAAGGAAATTGAAGAATTTCTTTCCTCTCAGGCGGCGCTTGCTCAGCGGATAAGCCATCAGGATCGTCAGCAGCATGGCCAGCGCTGTATAGCCGACAGTGATCATCACGGTGAATCCCATGCTGCGCATCATGGACGGATCGGAAAAAATCGCTTTGTAGGCTGTTGTTTCAAAATCCACGGGCCAGAAGGAAACCTTGCCGCCCAGGATCGCGGATTTGGAGGAAAGCGATGTGGCCGCCACATTGACGAACGGCAGAAGACAAAGCATACTGATCATCAGCACGATGATCACGAGGACGATCTGATAACCGGTCCAGATGGGCTTGGCCTTTTCGGTGATTCCGTTCACGGTTATTTCTTTTGTTCTGCTCATTTCCGATCCCTCCTTACCAGATGCCTTCTTCGCCGAGGCGCTTCGTGATCAGGTTGGCGGTGGAGATCATGATCAGGCCGACAACGGACTGGAACAGGCCGATGGCTGTTGCTCGGTCAAACTTGCTGTTCTTAATGCCGGCGCGGTATACGAAGGTGGAAAGCACGTCGCAGTATTTCTGTACCTGCGGATTGCCGAGCACAAACGGCCGGTCGAATCCGATGTTCATCATCTGACCGACATTCAGGATCAGCAGCACCACGATCGTGGAACGGATCCCCGGCAGCGTCACATGCCAGATCTGCTGCATCTTGTTGGCCCCGTCGATTTTGGCAGCCTCGAACAGCTCCATGTTGATCCCGGTAATGGCGCTCAGATACAGGATGGTGCCCCAGCCCATGCTCTGCCATACGCCCACCAGGGTGTACGTGGTCTGCCAGTGGACCCCTTCCGTCAGGAACGGGATACTTTTTTCGATCCAGCCCCATCTCTTCAGGGCTGTATTCACGACGCCGGAAGGGGCAAAAATCTGCAGCACCATACCGCCGATGATGATCCAGCTCAGGAAGTGAGGAAGATACAGTAGGGTCTGGGAGACCTTCTTGACCTTGACAGCCCGGATCTCATTGAGCATAATGGCCAGAATGATCGGCACCGGGAAGCCGGCCAGCAGCCCGACGAAGTTCAGCCACAGGGTATTGGTGAGCGCAACCTTGAAGTCGGGCATTCTCATCACAAATTCGAAATTTTTGAACCCTACCCATTCGCTCGCCCACATGCCCTTGAACATGTTGAATTTTTCAAATGCGATAATGATCCCCAGCATGGGCTTGTAGCAGAATAAAATGTAAAAGGTGACAGGGAGGATCATCATGAAGTAAAGCCGCCAGTCCCTGGCGAGAGATACCCGAAGAGGCTGATGTACCTTGATTTCCGTGGCCTGTTTCGCCATCTCGTTTGCTCCTTTCGGGTGTCGGCCCGCTGCCTTTTCATGTTGAAAACGGAAGATTGCAGGCTGTATTTGACATGAATTTATTCACAGGTTCATTATAGCTGCAAAATAACCTTACTTCCATGTAAATTTTGCTGCGTTTTATGCAAATCATGCACACAATGCCCTTGTAAACGATTCCATATGCAAATCATATTCTTGTCCGTTCTTTTTGCAGCTTTTGTCTGTTTTGATCATATGCTGCCAGCAGGACGCTCATGGTATTTTCGCAGGAAGCGACGTCGTTCCGGTAGGGTTTACCTTCCGCAAGGGAGCGGTAAAAATCGTTGATGCAGCGCTTGTGTCCGGCGCCCCAGTAGCTTTTTCCGAGCTTTGGGTCCTCCGGGAATACGAAGCGCTCCTTTCCTTCCGCTGTCTGGATCTCCAGTATGTCGCGTTCCAGCCGGATATTTCCTTTCTCGGTCCGGATATCGATCACGACAGGTTCATCGGTGACGTAGGCGCAGGAGCCGTATAAAAGACCTCTTTTTTCTCCGCTGGTCAGGAAAAGCTCCACCGTATCCTCGGTCTCCGTGATCCCCCGCAGATGATGATTCTGCATGCCGGCTTCAACAGTGTCCGGTTTCCCGAGAAAACGGACCGTAAGGTCCAGTGTATGGATCGCCTGGTTGATCAGCGCTCCTCCGCCCTCGGTAACCCATTTCCCGTGCCATTCGTCACTGTAATATCCGGCGTCTCTCCGCCAGGTCATAAAGGAACGGACACCGGCAACCGGACCGAGCGTTCCCGTCCGCAGGATTTCTTCTGCTTTTTCCACATTTGGATTGTATCTGTTCTGGAAACAGATCCCGATCGGGACTTTTTCGGAAAGCTTCTGAAGCTCCTCCCACTGTTCATGGTTGACGGCCGGGGGTTTTTCACTGAAAACGGCGATTCCTTTCTCTGCTGCCGCTTTGATCTGCTGCACATGCAGATAATGCGGCGTACAGATATGGACCGTATCGGGATGCTCCTTTTCCAGCATCTCCTGCATATCCGTATACGCCGGACAGCCGTTGCGGGCCGCCATTTCCTTTGCCCGTTCCGGAATAATATCCACACAGGCAGTAATTTCACAGTTGCCGGATTCACTGAGTACCTGCTCGTGTACTCCGGCAATTCCTCCGCAGCCGATAATAGCCGCACGGAACTTCTTCATAGCCGTCCCTCCCGCTGTATGGTTCCTTCTGTTGCTTTCAGTATAACAGACAAGATTATCTCCCTCTCTATAAATTTTGCTTGATTTTATGTGAATCCTGCAATAAAATATAAGCAATCATTGGTTATTCGTTCTTCTCAGCTCCTTCCGAAGGAGGATATATAAATATGAAGGAAGTCCAGAATGGCCCCAAAATTTCTCCCCTGACCACACTGCCGTCTGACAGCCCCGGTTTTGAAGCCTTCCATGCCTGTGACGACAGCATGCGCTCCTGGGAGTATCACAGTCATGATTTCTATGAACTGTATATCCATGTGAAAGGCGCGCAGTATTTCTGTATTGATAATGACAGATACCAGCTGGAGCCGAATGTCTTTATCCTGCTCCCGCCCTTCTGTATGCACGGTCTGGCGCAGTCCGGATTCATGAAGGACTATGAGCGGGCCTATCTGAACCTTTCCTCTGAAATGCTCAGGGAGCTTGGCTGCGGCCGCATCGATCTGGATTCCCTTTTCCGTTCCTATTCATCCCACGGGAAACACATGTTCCAGCTGACAGAAGAAGAATCCGAGCGCTGCGTGGCCGTTCTTGATTCGCTGCAGGCTGCTCATAAGCCTTCCACACCTAATGAGCTTTTCCGGTGCTGTTCTGAAATCATTTCCTTTTTAAGCATCCTTTGTGACGTGATCACCCGTTCTGAAACGATTTCCGCGGTTACGGCGCCCAATACGGTCATGCAGCAGGTACTGACCTATATCAACAGCAATTACACCCAGCCGATCACCATGAGTGATCTGGCGCACCGCTTCAATATCAGCGTATCCTATCTTTCTCATGAATTTTCCCGGTATACGCGCCGGAGCGTATACGACTACATT
Organism: Clostridia bacterium; assembly: GCA_017509255.1. Classification (GTDB taxonomy): domain Bacteria; phylum Bacillota; class Clostridia; order Christensenellales; family Aristaeellaceae; genus Aristaeella. The sequence continues at coordinate 34,645 of JAFWQA010000044.1, forward strand.
CTCTATCGCCGTATCATGCTGGCGCGGGAGATGATCACCTCTCCCCTCTCTCTGAATTCCATCGCTTATCAGTGCGGCTTCAATGACTATTCCAATTTCCTTCGTTCCTTCAACAAGCTGGTCGGCATGACGCCACGGGCATACCGGGATGCCAGAAGGAATCAGACAGCCTCCCACTGATTCTTCCATCTCTGCACGATTCGCCTGCTTTTGAGCCTGATTTGCGTTGAATCCTGCGTTTCCTGTTTGCTATACTTTTCTTAAACGATGAGGAAAGCATAACAGAAAGGCAGGATTCATTTTTATGATCAAAGTGGCTGTGATCGGCAACGGCGGGATCTGTCCCGCCCATATCGGCGCTTATCTTCAGTTTCCCGACCGCTGCAGGATCGTTGCGCTGGTGGATATCATTCCCGGCAAAGCGGAAAAAATGAAGGAGCGCTTCTCCCTTGATTGTGAGACCTACCTGGATCATCATGATATCCTGGATCTGGATATTGATCTGGTGGATATCTGCACTCCGCCTTTCACTCATGCCGAAATAGCGGTCAATGCGCTCCGCGCGGGAAAAAATGTGGTCTGTGAAAAGCCCATGGCCGCCTCTCTGGAGGAATGCGACGCCATGCTGAAAGCCCGGAACGAGAGCGGCAAAAAGCTGACGGTCATCGCCCAGAACCGTTTCCGGAAAGAGATCAGGGATATCAAAGCGCTTGTGGACAGCAGTATCGCCGGAAAAGTCCGGGATGTACGTATTGATTCCTTTTGGTTCCGTGCTCACAGCTACTATGACCTCTGGTGGCGGGGGACCTGGGAAAAGGAAGGCGGCGGATGTACGCTGAATCATGCTGTCCATCACATTGACATGCTGGGATGGATCATGGGCCTTCCGGAGCGGGTGACCTCTGTTCTGGCCAATACCGGCCATGACAACGCTGAAGTGGAGGACCTGTCCGTTTCGGTCATGGAGTATCCCGGCGCGCTGGCTACAGTCACTGCGTCCGTTGTGCATCACGGAGAAGACCAGAAACTGGTCTTTCAATGTGAAAAAGCCATGCTTTCCGCGCCCTTTGACTGCTTTGCGTCCGTCACGCACCCGAACGGCTTTCCGGAGAAAGTGCCGGATGCCTCCTTCCGGGCTGAAGTTGAAGCATTTCTCGCAAAGCTTCCGCCCGTCCCCTACGAAAATCATTCCGGCCAGCTGGAGGCGATGCTGACGGCGCTGGAAACCGGCAGTCCTGTTCCGATCACCGGTGAAGAAGGGCGCAGGACCATCGAGCTGATCACGGCGATCTATAAAGCCGGCTCATCCCGTATGCCCGTCACGCTTCCTCTTTCAAAAGAGGATCCCTTCTACACCGTGGCCGGTATACGTGCCAATGTTCCGCATTTCTACGAGAAAACCGCCTCTGTGGAGGATTTTGAAGGAGACATCGTGGTGGGCGGTTCAAGAAAGGACGGTTGATCAGTATGCAGGTATCAGATGGTATGACCTACGCGCCGAAGGGCAGGCCGCAGCCTGTGGTGAAACCCGGTGAATTCATCTTTTCAGCCGTCAGGCTGGATCACGGCCACATCTACGGGATGTGTAACGGGCTCACGGAAGCCGGAGCTACCCTGAAATATGTCTGGGATCCGGATCCGGCAAAGGTTGCAGCTTTCCTGAAAGCATTCCCGCAGGCGATTGCCGCCCGCAGCGAGGAAGAAGCGCTTTCCGACCCGGATACAAAGCTGATCGCCGGTGCCGCTGTCACCAGTGAACGGTGTGCGCTGGGGCTTAAGGCCATGGAAGCCGGCAAGGATTACTTCACGGATAAGGCTCCCTTTACCACCATGGCGCAGCTGGACAGCGCAAAGGCTATGGTGGCAAAAACCGGCCTCAAGTATATGTGCTACTATGCGGAGCGCCTTCATGATGAAGGCTCCATTCTTGCCGGTTATCTCGTCGATGCCGGCGAGATCGGCAAAGTCGTCTCGGTAACGGGCTTCGGTCCTCATCGTCTGGGGGCTCCCGGACGTCCGAAATGGTTTTTCGAGCGCGAGAAATACGGCGGGATCCTTTGCGATATCGGTTCTCATCAGATTGATCAGTTCCTCTATTATGCAAAAGAGGACGATGCGCGGGTCGTTTCCAGCCGCATAGCCAATTATGCTCATCCTGATTATCCGGAGCTGGAGGATTTCGGAGACTGCAATATCATTGGCGCCAACGGTGCAGCCCATTATTTCCGGGTGGACTGGTTTACGCCGGACGGCCTGCGTACCTGGGGGGACGGGCGCCTGTTTATTCTCGGTACCGAAGGCTATATTGAGGTTCGCAAATATGTCAATATTGCAACGGAGACACAGAGCGGCGGGCATGTTTACCTCGTCAACGGCAAAGGGGAAAAATATTTCAACGCAGTGGGCGCCACCGGTTTCCCCTACTTCGGCCAGCTGATACTGGACTGTCTGAACCGCACCGAAAACGCCATGACCCAGCATCACTGCTTCAAGGCGGCGGAACTTTGCCTGACAGCGCAGGCCAACGCGATCCGCATGAAATGATCCAGAATAAAAAACGGCATTTCCCTTTTTCGGGAAATGCCGTTTTCATTTTATCTGATCTCAGCTCCCAGTTTGAACTTCAGATTACCGAGGATCTTCTTGATGAACTTGTCCACTTCTTCCGGCTGCAGAGCTGTTTCTCCGCTTTCAAACCGGATCTTGAAAGCCATGCTCTTTCTTCCTTCACCGATCTGTTCTCCGCGGTAGATGTCAAACAGCTCCACGTCGCTGACCCTGGGGCATGCCCGGGCAATTTCCTTCATCATATCGCCGCAGGTAACTTCCTCGTTCACAGTCAGGGCCAGGTCACGCAGGACCGGCGGGAATACGGAAATAGGGCGGTAACGGAAGCTGGCAGCCACATGGCTCATCAGTGTACCGTAATCGATCTCCCCGAGGAAGATCTTGTGATTGGCCTTGCTGTCCTTATGCAGTTTCAGTTCACCGGTCACCTCATTGGCCAGCTTGCCGAATACGCCGATCCTTTCCCCCTCGCAGAGGATATATGCCGCGATCCCGGGATGCAGCCACGGCACGTCGGAAGCGCGTTCCACATCAAATCGCACGCCGAAGGCTTCCCCGAGCCCCTCGATACCGCCCTTGACGGTAAAGAAGTCCTCAGCATCGCCGAAAGCCGCCAGTCCCAGGTGGAGGCGTTCCTCGGGCAGCTCGCCCATCCTCTTCGGGATATAAATGTTGCTCAGTTCGAAAATACGGCCGTCTTCGTTTCCGCGCTTCAGGTTTTCAACCGTGATGTTCAGCAGGCTGGGTGCCAGCAGGGGCCGCATGATCGTAAGCTTCGACGTGATGGGGTTCATCAGCCGGATCACATTCCGTTCCGGCGCGTCAGGGGCAATATGCAGGGCATCCAGGTCTCCGTCGGAATAGAATGCCAGGGTGGATACTTCGCTGTATCCCTGGGCGCACATGGCGCGCTTGACCTTTTCCCTGCGAAGCTGGTCAGGGGTTCTTCCTCCGCCCGTGACTGCGGCGTTTTTCAGGAAAGTGGGCACCACGTGCTCATAGCCGTATTCACGGATGATCTCCTCCGCCAGATCCGGCTCGCCCACCTCGATATCCTCCCGGTAGCGCGGCGCGGTCACGTGGAGTACGTCTCCGTCCATCTCCACTTCAAAGCACAGGTTTTTCAGAATACGCAGCACATCCTCCGCCGGGACTTCAATGCCGAGGATCCCGTTGATCCTGCTCAGGCGGGCGTCAAATTTCCTCCCTTCCCGAGATGCGCCCGCGCTGACGTCAAAGGCGCTGGATGTCACCTCTCCACAGCCCAGCTCCTCGATCAGGTGCAGGGCTCTTGCCATGCCCAGCTCGGTAGTGTATTCACTGATTCCCTTCTCAAACCGCGCGGAGGAGTCAGAACTCTGTCCCAGGGAGCGGGAGGTCTTTCGTACGCTGTCCCTGGCAAATTTGGCCGCTTCAAACAGCAGCTGTTTTGTGTCGGCGGTGATTTCACTGTTCAGTCCGCCCATGATACCGGCCAGGGCAACCGGACGGTTCCCGTCGCAAATCACCAGATTGTCGTGCGTCAGCTTGAATTCCTTCTCGTCAAGCGTCTGTATGCTTTCTCCGTCTTCAGCGCGCCGGACGACGATCCGGTTGTTCTGCAGCGTTTCCATATCAAAAGCATGCATCGGCTGGCCGATCTCCAGCATGACGTAGTTGGTGATATCGACGACGCTGTTGATGGAGCGTAGCCCGCAAAGTGCCAGATTCCTGCGCATCCAGCGGGGGCTCTCACCCGGTGTGATGTTTCTCACGCCGTGCGCCAGGTATCTCGGACACAGATCGGGAGCCTCAACGGTGACCTCCAGCCCCGGATAGGTATATTCACAGGGGTGGAAATCGGTCGCCGGCATTTTCAGCTCTTTGCCGAGTACCGCGGCCACTTCTCTGGCAATACCGAGCACGCTCTGGCAGTCCGGCCGGTTCGCGGTCACGGAAATATCAAAAATATAATCGTTCAGGCCGACGATTTCGCGGATATCCGCACCGGGCTCCGTATCCTTCGGCAGATCTAGCAGGCCGTTCACTTCGGCGCCTGGATACATATCCTCGTTGATGCCCAGCTCGTCGCCGGAGCAGAGCATTCCGTCCGAGGGGATCCCGTGCAGCGGCTTGGCTTTGATGGTGATACCGCCGGGCAGTGTGGACCCGTCGAGGGCGGCCGGTGTATGCATGCCGGCGTATACATTCGGTGCTCCGGTCACGATCTGTTTTGTTCCGTACTCGCCGCAGTTCACCTGACAGGTGAAAAGATGCGTTCCCTCCACCTTTTCACAGCTGAGGACCTTACCGACGACAACGCGGCTGATTTCCGCGCCGAGATCGATCAGCTCCTCTACCTCAAAGCCGCAGCCGAAAAGCCGTGTTTCCAATTCCTGCGCGGTAATATCGATATCCACATATTCTTTGAGCCAGCTGAAAGGCACTTTCATTTTCTTCGGCCCTCCTTAATCCTTGAACTGCTTCAGGAAACGGAGATCGTTTTCAAAAAGCAGTCCCATATTGTTGATGCCGTACTTGAGCATGGTGATCCGTTCAATGCCGATCCCGAAGGCGATGCCGGAATACACATCCGGATCGATCCCGCAGTTTTTCAGCACATTCGGATGAACGACGCCGCCGCCGAGCACTTCGATCCAGCCGGTATGCTTGCAGAGTCCGCAGCCTTTTCCGCCGCACTCAAAGCAGCTTACGTCCACCTCCACGCTCGGTTCGGTGAAGGGAAAATAACTGGGGCGGAGGCGGGTACGCACCTCTGCGTCGAACATACGGCGCACAAACTGGTCCAGCATACCCTGCAGATCGCACAGCGTGATGCCCTTGTCCACGACCAGCCCTTCCATTTGGTGAAACATGGGGCTGTGTGTGGCATCGCTGTCGGAGCGGAAAACGCGTCCGGGAACCAGCACCTTGATCGGAGGCTTTTCGTGGTCCATGACGCGGATCTGCCCCGGGCTTGTATGCGTACGCAGCAGAATATCCTCACTGATATAGAAGGTATCCTGCATATCCCGCGCGGGGTGGTCCTTCGGTACATTCAGGCGGGTAAAGTTATGGTCGTCATCTTCGATCTCGGGACCCTCAAAGACTTCGAAGCCCATGTTTGCGAATACATTGATCATTTCATTTCGGACGATGGAGATGGGATGCATGGTCCCCTGCTGCCGCCTGCTGGAAGGCAGCGTGATATCCACCTGTTCCCTGCGGTTTCTCTCCTGCAGCTCCAGCTCGTCGATCTTTTCACTGCGCTCCTGATAACGCTGTTCCGCAAAGGTTTTAAACTCGTTGATCAGCTTGCCGACAGCTGGTCTTTCTTCCTTGGCGACGGCACCGAGACCCTTCATCAGTTCAGCAATGCTGCCTTTTTTCCCGAGAAAATCCTGCCAGAATGCGGAAAGCTTTTCACGGCTGTCCACCAGGTTCAGCCTCTGCTCCATCTGTTCCCGCAGGGCCTTGATCTTTTGATCCATCTGACACACCTCCAAAAATAAAAAGTACGGCTTCGCAGGGACGAAGCCGTACTCCGTGGTACCACCCATTTTCCGCCATGCGCACGAATGCGCTGCGCTCATCTCGCCTGTAACGGGGCGAACCCGGACAAAACTACTTGTTCTCTTTCGCCTTATCTGCTCCGGGGTGAATCTGCGCGTATCCTTACCGAAGGTCTTCCAGCCGGTGGACCTTCTCTCTGTCGGCATGCGATGCCTGTGGCGGTTATGACGCACACTGTCCCCTTCATTGCGATTCAAGGGAAAATATATCACTCCGCCGAACCCTTGTCAAGCGGCAGGATCTTACTGTTCGTTCCGGACCAGCTGCTGGATATCCTCAACGACCGATTTCATGTTGGCGTTGGTCTTTGTGCTGGCTTCAATGGTTTTGCAGCTGTGCATGACCGTGGTATGGTCTCTGCCTCCGAATACAGCCCCGATCTGAGGGAGGCTCATGCCTGTCATCTCCCTGGTCAGATACATGGCGATCTGTCTCGGCACGGTGATTTCGCGTTTTCGCGTCGGCCCGGTCAGGTCTCCCAGTGTCAGCCCGTAATAGTCGCTGACGGTCTTCATGACCAGCTCTGCGGTGATCTGTTTGATTTTCCTCTGGTCAAAGATTTCCTTCAGCGCGTTCTCGCACAGCTCGACCGTGATCGGCTCCTTAACAAGATTGGCATATGCGGTCAGCCGTGTCAGGCACCCCTCCAGTTCCCGGATATTGCTGTCGATTTTTCCGGCGATCAGCTGAAGCACGTCGTCCGGTACTTCTATCTTTTCCTGCTGGGTCTTTTCCCTCAGGATAGCTACTCTTGTATCCACGTCCGGGCGCTGTATATCGGCGACAAGTCCCCATTCAAATCTGCTGCAGAGACGTTCCTCCAGGCGCTGGATATCCTTCGGCGGCTTGTCGCTCGTCAGGATGATCTGTTTATTGTTATTATGGAGCTCATTAAACGTGTTGAAAAATTCCTGCTGTGTGCTTTCTCTTCCGGCAATGAACTGAATATCATCCACCATCAGAATATCCACCTTGCGGATTTTCTCCCTGAACTCGTAAGTCTTTTTCTGCTGGATGGCGCTGATCAGTTCGTTTGTAAAGCTCTCGCTGGTCATATAAAGGATCTTTTTGCCGGGATCCTCCTGATGCACAAAATGGCCGATCGCCTGCATCAGATGGGTTTTGCCCAGGCCGACTCCTCCGTAAATAAACAGGGGGTTGTAGGCCTCTGCGGGACTTTCCGCGACAGCCAGCGCCGCTGCGTGGGCAAAGCGGTTTCCTCCTCCCACCACAAAGCTCTCGAACGTGTATTTGGGATTCAGATGCGGATCATTGTCTTCTTTTTCGTCTGTCCCGTTGAAGTTTCTGCGTTCGTCCACTTCCCGCCTGGTCAGCAGCTCCGCCTTCATCGGCCTTCCGGCTGCCTCTGTCAGGCACTTGTCCAGCAGCGTGCCGTATTTATTGACGATCATGGGGCGCATGCTGTCCATATTGATGCAGATAATGACCCTGTCCTCCTCCGCGGAAACCGGGGTCATATTCCCGTCCACCCAGGTATTGTAGGACACGTAGCTCATTTCCCGCATCAGCAGGCCGCAGGTTTTTTGCCACAGCGTCTCCATATCCATACCGGTCTCATCCTCCGAAAAAACCGTCAGCAAAAAACCGACAGCCGTATGTTTCATCATGAATTTATATTCCTGAAGCAGCCACTTTTGCGGTATATCCCACCGAAATGCTGTTCTGAAAAACAATTGATCACAGCCGGAAGCTGTGGATAACCGGGCTGTGGATAAGTTGTACCAACCAAGTCCGGCTTGCCCATAATAACAGATAATAATTGAAAAAACAACCCTCCCGGGGCTGTGGATAAGTTTTCTTTTTTTTAAGATTTTCCCTTTGGGAGATTCAAGGTTTAGTGTCTTTCTTTCTGATCCGCTACAAGATTTATGGTTCATAAATGCTTTTCCGTTTGTTTTTTTCCTGTTTCAGGGTCGTCATGCTACATTTTTGTTATATTGTTGAGTAAAAAGTAATAATTTAATGAAAAATTGGGCCTTCAGGCTGTATTCTTCCACAAAATGTGGTATTATGGTATATATTTGAAGCTTCGGAGGAATAAGCCGATGATAGAATCGTGGCATGTACGGGAAGCCCTGCGCGACCGCTTTGGCTCCCTGCTGGTAGACAGCCCCGGCTTCGGCGACAGCGCCGCCGGGATCCTGCGGGCTTATGCTCCGTATAAAGACAGCTATGCCTCCCTCTCTCTGAAACTTCAGGACAACCTTTTCAACACGCTTTATGAGCATCTCGGCCCCGGTATGACAGTGCAGATGAATAATGGCATGACGCGCAGGATTCTGATCAGCGAGCTCCCTGATGCGGCTGACGATGTCCTCGGCATCCTTTTTGATACGCTCAAGCCTTATTCGGTCAATTATGATCAGCTCCACGCTTATTGGATGAATACCGCCTCCCTTGCCGCAATGCGTGTGCTTTATCAGCGATTTGCTGTTTTCCTTCCGGTTTCGGAACGCCGTATGATCGAAAACATCGTCCGCGAAAATTATCCGCCTTCCCGCTGGGAAAGCTGGATCGATTCGGTATCAGAATAATTCATTGTTCTTCCTTGGAAAGGAGGTGGCTGCGTGTCCTCAGAACTGTATGAAGTCATATCCCTGGCCGCGCGCTATCTTTTTTCCCTGCTTGGCGTTCTGATCGTTCTGCGCGCTTTCCTCTGGCTGCGCTCCGATCATTTGGAAAAGCGCCGCCGTCTCCGTCACCTCCCTGATACGGGAATGATCGGAGAACTGGTGGTTCTGGACGGCGCCGGCTATGTCCAGGACGGCACCTGTTTCCCTGTCCCCTGGGAGGGGATCCTCGGCTTCGTGCGGTCCTGCGACGTGGTCGTACCCTGTATCGGGATCCGGAAGCGTCATCTTTCCTTCTCCTTTGAACCGGAAACAGGCCTGTTTATCCATCCCTTCAGCGGCTGTGAGGCTTCGGTGGACGGAACCGTCCTGAATTGCCGCACGTCGGAAAAAGCGGCTCCGATGGTACACGGCTCCTGCCTCAAGGTGGGCCCGGCTGTGCTTCGGCTGAGGATCTTTGCCGGTCTGGACAGAAATGCCGGATTCGGCCAGGAAGCGCCATCAGGTGTATTGCCTTCCCCCGGCGCAACGCCTTCCGCGCCTGTTTACCCCGGTCAGCCCGCGCCTCTTCCGGAGACGGTCATTCCTCCGGAATACAGTGCTCCCGCGCCGGGATACCCCGGTTTCCCGCCGTACGGTCAGCAGGTCCTGCCGCAAAACATGATGCCTCCTGCCTCGGAGCAGTACGGGGGCAGGCCGCCGGCTCCCGGTCATATCTCGGTATCCGGTTCTTCCCCTGCTCCTGTCAGAAGACGCCGATCCGACCGCTGGGAGGAGGATGACTGGAGTGAGTAAAAAGCATAACAGGACTCCCGGGCGCAGGCTTGTTGCTGTCGTCATGCTTTTCTATTTTCTGGCATTTCTTCTGCTTGCGGTCCGCAAAAGCTCGCGCGAGGGCTACATTCTCAGTATTGCCGTCCCGCTCATGATTTTTCTGGGCACCAATCTTCTCCCGCATATGTTCAAAGCAGACCGCCTTCTGCTGTCCCTTTCCAATTTTCTCTGTGCGCTCGGCGTCCTGATCCTGTATGACACAAATCCTGCGTATGCTTATCAGCAGGCTGTCTCTTACGGGATCGGCCTGCTTAGCATGGTCATCTGCATTCTTCTTGTCCGCTCTGTTTTTTCCTGGCGGCTCCTGGTCTGGCCGCTGATCCTGATCTCATTGCTTCTTCTGGCCCTTCCGGTCCTCTGGGGCAAAGAAACCAACGGCGCGAAAAACTGGATCGCGCTGGGGCCGGTCTCCTTTCAGCCGAGTGAAGTCGTAAAGCTTTCCCTGGTAATATCCCTTGCCTGGTTTATGTCCCGCAGGAAAATGATCCCCTGGCTGCTGTTTTCGGTTCTTTGCCTGATCCTGCTGATGCTTCAGAAGGATCTGGGCACCGCCCTCCTGTATTATATGACTGCGTTGATGCTTTACTGGGCATCCGCCGGTAGCATGATTTTTACAGGGATCGGGATTTTGGGCGGATGCGCGGCTGCCGTTTACGGATATAATCAGTTTTCGCATGTCCGCAGGCGTGTTGCGATCTGGCTGAATCCCTGGGCCGATTTTGAGAATGCCGGTTACCAGCTGGTCCAGGGCCTTATGGCGATTGCCAGCGGCGGCCTCTTCGGCGTCGGTCTCGGACTTGGGATGCCGACTGCCATCCCGGTCTATGAATCTGACTTTATTTTTGCTGTCATCTGTGAGCAGTTTGGCCTGATTTTCGGGATCTGTGTCCTTCTGATGTATATTGCGCTGATCTGGCGCGGCGTATCCGTTGCCATGTCCGCGCGCCGGAGCTTTCACTCCCTTCTGGCCATGGGCAGCACTGTTCTGCTCGGTTTTCAGACCTTTGTGATCATAGGCGGCGTTCTGAAGCTGATCCCTCTCACCGGGGTCACCATGCCCTTTGTTTCCTATGGCGGCACGTCCCTGATTTCCAGCCTCTGCCTGATAGGATTTATTCAGGGTGTCGGGAGCATGAATGAAAGCGATCTGGAAGAAGATACCCACCTGGCTATGCTGGGCTGATCAATCCTGTTTTGATTTATTCCGGAAGGAGGAAGGAAGAAGATGAAACGGCAGCGGCACCGTTTTAAAATGATTGCTTTGTTTCTCTTTGCGCTTTTCCTCCTTTTGGGTCTTTACGGCGTCTGGTCTGTCACTCATTACGGCAGCCGCTGGTTTTCCTATGCCGGCAACCCCCGTCTCGCCGCGCAGAAGGAAAATGTTGTGGAAGGGGATATTCTGGACAGGCACGGGACTGTCCTCGCATCTACCGATGACGGCAGACGGATCTTCTCATCCTCCCCGCAGGCCCGCGCGGCCATGGTGCACGTTCTGGGAGACCGGAACGGGATGATCGCCAACTCGGTTGAAACCTTTCAGGCCGGTTATCTGTACGGATACCAGTCCTCTCTTTCCGATGCGGTCCATCTTCTGATGACCCCCTCGGATGTCCGCAAAGGCAACACCGTAACTCTTACGCTGGATGCCGGTCTGAATACTGTTCTTCCCGGTTTTTTCCAGCTCCATCCTCTTTCCGCCGGGAAAAACGGTGCTGCCGTTGTCATGAATTATCTCACCGGGGAAGTGCTTGCCATGACATCCCTTCCCTGCTTTGATCCGGACACGGTGACCGACGCGGACATCGCCTCCCTCGATCATCCCTTCTGGAACCGGGCCACACAGGCTCTTTATCCTCCCGGAAGTACCTTTAAAATCGTCACCTCGGCCGCCGCGATGAAGGCCATTCCGGATATTCAGTCTCAAAGCTTCGAATGCACAGGAACCCTGCCGGTTTCTGAAACCTTCGCGGTCCATGATTTCAACTCTGTCACCCACGGCACCCTTTCCCTTCGGGATGCTTTCCGGCGTTCCTGCAATTGCGTATACGCGTCTCTTGCCCTGAAGCTGGGGGATGACGCTCTCCGTTCAGCGGCGGAAAGCTTTGGCTTTAATCAAAACTTTCTGTTCAGGGATCTTGTGGTCTATAATTCCTCCTACCCTGTTTCAAACCGTACCTTTGATGCGATCGCCGCTTCCGGTTACGGCCAGAGCGCGCTGACCGCCACTCCTGTCCACATGTGTCTGATATCCGCGGCTGTGGCAAACGGCGGCACTATGCCGGAGCCCAGGCTGATCCGCAGTGTGAAAACAGCCTCCGGATCGCAGGTGCTCTCCTTCTCAACAGCTTCAGCCCGCCGCGTCTGCAGCGATGAAATTGCTTCTGAGCTTTCCTCCATGATGAAAGACGTCGTTCAGGGGGGTGGAAGCGGAAATCTCGCGGATATTCCGTCATTGGATATCCGCGGTAAAACCGGGACGGCTGAATCTTCTCTGAACGGGGAAAAAATCAACTATGCCTGGTTCACCGGCTTTAATGCTCAGCCTGAGCTTCCTGTTGCGGTCTGCATCCTGGTGGAAAACATACCGGACGGGGAAACGGGCGGAACTGTTTCAGCCCCTGTCGCAAAGGATGTTTTCATGTGGCTGAAGAATAATATATCTCAGGTATTATCCTCCGATCCCTGATATCCTTTTTAATCCGTACAGTCTATTCCCTCCGAAAGGACCTGATTTATATGAAACGCTTTCTTTCCCTTCTTCTGATTCCGTTTTTTCTCTTCTCTTCGGCCTATGCCGCAAAAAGCAAGCCCACGCCCACGCCGGCTCCGATGGAAATACCGGCTGAAGTCATCGATCCGCCGGAAGAAATACAGTATCTGCTGGATATAGCATATCAGGACTGGGAAGCTGCCGAAGGAAAAACGCAGGGAAAAATAACGACCAAAAACGGGAAAAAAAGCATCAAAAACAAGTATACCCAGTGGTTCAACGATTATTCTTGGAACAGTAACGGTTGGTGCGCCGGCTTTGTAACATGGTGTATGATCGAGGCGGGCCTGACTGAGCTGAATGAAGTGAAGCCGGAAAACATCTGGGGAAGCCCGAACTGGGTCGGCTGGGAAACGATCAAAAAGCGTTCGGGCGATATTCCAAAGCCGATATATGCCCCTGCTGACTCCAAACAGGGCAACATGTTCTACAGCTACCAGCATTATGGCCGGATTACAACGTATCCCCAGAAAGGATTCGTTGCTCTCTTCGGCAGCGGCAGCAATAAATTCGTTCATGTGGGGATAGTATATGATGTACAGCCCCTGGGGAACGGTAAATACCGTCTGACCACGATCGAAGGGGCAATGGGCTCCAATACCGTGCGCATGTATGTTTTTGATTATGATCGGAACGCAAAGCAGGATAAAAATGTCACTGCCGTTCCCGCGGAAGAACGGAACCGTGAAGAATCCGAAATGTTCCAGTATGCGCTCAAAGCCACCAAAAAAAAGCCCTGGTATATCACGAAATTCCTCATGCCCTGGGTGCCGGGAGATTCGGATGTGCCTGAACAGTAACAGGAGGTTTCCATGCTGAACAGCCTTTTCTCTGATGCGGGCAGGCTGTGGCTGATTGCCGGTTGTGCTGCTCTCTGCCTTTGTATCTGTCTGCCCATGTTTCTGCATTATAAAAAAATCCGTTTGGAACTGGCTGCCTGCTTCAAATCAATTGGAACCGCATGTGCAATGATCATGGCGTTGATCGCCTCCATAAAGCTGGATCCGCGCTGCTGGGTCTGCTTTGCGGGGCTTGCTGTCCATTCCGTGGCGGACGCGCTGCTCGAGTATCATTTCCTGATCGGTATGGGCACCTTTATCTGCGGCCATATCCTGTATATTGCTTTCTTTACCGGTCTTTTCTCCTTTTCCGCGCCGGTGCTGATCTGTTTCCTGATCCTCGCTGTTCTTCTGGTACTGCTTCTCTACAGGTTCCGAAAGAATGCCGGAAAAAGTCTGCTTCCCTGTGCCGTATATGCATCGGTTCTCTGCGCGATGGCCGCCTGCGGGATTGGCGGCGGGATCTCCTCACATACTGTACAGGGCGCGATGATCGCGCTGGGCGCTTTCCTTTTTGTCATCAGTGATTCGCTGATCTTCCGCTCCCTTTTATTCCCTGCCGAGGGACGTATGAATAAGCTGATCATGATCACCTATTATTGCTCGCAGCTCCTGATCGGCGCATCCTGTCTTTTTATCTGATTATTACAACCGGTTCGTCTCCGGCCTGCACTGTAAAGAAAAAGCCTGTTGATTTCTCAACAGGCTTTATTTGGATCCGGCAGTGACCTGCTCTCCCGGGCCGTCTCCGGCCAGGTACTGTTGCGGATACTGAAGGGCTTCTTCAGTGCCTGAAACGTAAAGAAAAAACCTGTTGATCTCTCAACAGGCTTTATTGGAATCCGGCAGCGACCTGATCTCCCGGGCCGTCTCCAGCCAGGTACCATCGGGGAACGAGGGAAG
>JAFWQA010000045.1 GCA_017509255.1 Clostridia bacterium
TCGAATACCAGTTTGCCGCCGATATGGGTGACTTCGCCGCCCTGCTCGGTATAGTTTTTCGCGTTATAGCTCATAACTCAGCACCTCCAATGCTGGAAGGGAGCCGCCCATTACAGACGGCTCCCACGGTCGTTGAGTAATCAGGCCTTCACAGCCAGGCACTTCATGGCCTCAGCCAGCACCAGACGGCCATCCACGCGCTGGGTAGCGCGGAAACCGACCTGACCGGTAGCAGCATACAGCTCATTCAGGCGCTGGAAGGAACGGCCCTGACGGTCAGCGATCCAGTAGGACTTGAAGTCGCCGAACAGGATCACCTTGTTTCCGGAGTCGATTTCCGGCATGAAGGGAGAAGTCACCAGGCGGTAGTTCAGCAGGGTGTCCGGCTGACCTTCCTTGAGGCCCGGCTGCCAGAGGTACTGGCCCTGACCATCCTTCAGTTTCCGGAGGGCCTTCAGGGTGCTGTCATTCAGCAGGAAGACAGCCTTCTTCCGGTACACGCTCTTGATAGAGTGGATCAGATCGAAGATCTCGTCCGCAGTCGGCGTGTTTCCATTGGTCGTAACACCAATGCCTGCACCATTGGTGGCATGCAGCAGACCCGTGGGCTTACCGGTGCCATTACCGGTGATGAAGGCTTCCTCTTCGGCAGCACCGATCCGGCGGGCAAACTCAGCAGCGATGTAGCTTTCAATATTGAAAACACTGTCCTGCAGAAGTTCGTCGGAAACCTTGATCATGGTGGCCACCTTGTGAGCGCCGATGGTAATCTGACCGAAGGTGTCATCACTATCGGGGATCGTACCTTCTTCATCCACCCAGGAGGCAGTGCCGTGGGAAGCCACCAGCGGGATCTTCCGATCGCCGGAACTGGTCTGGATGACAGTGCACAGCGAACGGAGAACGTTCTCCTCCTCGAGGCCCTGCACCAGGGTGCGTTCGTACTCATCCGGTACGAGATAGCCGCCTTCGGAGTCGGTGCCAACCTGCAGGGCGTTCATCACACCCGGAGTGGCGACCCGATTCCGGATCATGCCCCAGAAAGCAGTCTTGTACTCATCGGAAGCACGGCCCTGCTTCTGGGCAGTGGGAGCAACAGGACGGGAAACCAGCGGAGAAGCAGTCGGCTGATCCATCTCGCGATCAATCGCGACCTGACGCTCCAGCCGGTCAATTTCTTTGCCGAGAGCGACTACGTCAGCCTCCATCTTCTCGTAGGTCGCATTGTCCTCGGCAGATACCATGCCATCTTCACTGCGATGGCTGTCCAGGAACGCTTTGGTCTCGTTCCACAGATTGGCGCGTTTTTCGCGCAGAGCAAGAATCTGATTCATAATGAAAATCCTCCTTTATCATTTCAAAAGCGACAGCCTTTTCTCAAGGTCTGCCGCTTTCACTCGGTTGTCAGGGGCAACGGGTTCAGGGGTTGGTTCCGGATCGGGCGGATGCTCCGGTTCCTCCGGCACCGCGTTCTGCGGTTTCGGCATGGAAGCAATCACCCGATTCATGAGACAGGCTGCAGCGGATTTCCGCTCGAAGGAATAGCCTGACATGTCCTCCGGCAGGTCTTCCGCGCCGGTGTACAGGACTTCATCACAGAAGCCGAGTTCCTTCGCTTTCAGAGCGTTCATCCACGTTTCGCTGTCCATGAGGTGAGAGAGTTTCGCCCGGCTCAGGCCGGTTTTGATCTGGTAAGCATTAATGATGCTTTCCTTTACCTCGTCCAGTAGCTGGATGGCTTTCCGCATCTCTTCCGTATCGCCCATGGCCATCGTGAAGGGATTATGGATCATCATCAGACTGGTGGGGCTCATGGTCACGGGTGTGCCAGCCATAGCGATGACGGAAGCGGCAGAAGCTGCCATGCCATCAATCTGGATGGTCACGTCACCGGGATAATCCATGAGCATGGTGTAGATCTGGCTGGCCGCAATGCAGTCGCCGCCGGGAGAGTTCAGGTGAATGGTAATGGGACCGTTCCCGGCGAAAAGCTCCTCCTTAAACATGGCAGGGGTAATATCGTCAGCGAACCAGGATTCCTCGGCGATTACACCCTCCAGATACAGGGTACGGGACTCATCGTCGTTGCGGACCCAGTTCCAAAAGTGTCGCATCAGGGATACCTCCTTCTTTCAGGATTGGATTGAGTTTGGGTGGCTTGGTCCGCATCATCCGCTGCCTGCTTCATAGCAGTTGTGATTGGGATCATGTTTCCGTTTACCAGATAAGCGTCGCCGCCTTCTTCCTTGGGAATGGGATTCTGGTTTTCCAGCGCTCGGATATCATTCGCAGACATCCAACCATTCTGTCTCGCAATCGCATAGCCTTCCATCCGGGACTTGTAGTCGCCTCGCA
>JAFWQA010000046.1 GCA_017509255.1 Clostridia bacterium
CGCATTCCTCCGGAACCCCGGCATAGGAGGCATTGATTTCCGGGTCCGCCAGGATATCCCCGATCGGCCGTGAATGGATGTTTCCCAACACCCGGGGGGAATGGTTGCAGAAACGGACGTCTCCGTTGTAGTTCACCGTGACCGGCCGGCCGGTGAGACCGGTGCTGCACTTGGTAAAACGGATATGGGGATAGGGCGCGGTATCCAGGTAGCATAAGGGCGTACAAACGCCGCTTACGAAGCGCATGTCCGGATTGGCTCCGGCAAAGGCTTCAATCGCCGAGAATGCATCCTGCAGCGTCTTCCGGTCCGGAACCAGTTCCCGGGCATTCCTGATCCCGTTTCCGCCGATGTTGAAGCGGTTCACCATCACCGTCCGGACACCGCATTCCGCGATGAGTGAAAGCGTTTCAGTTACGCCGGGAGCATTGACCTTGGTGATGACCAGGACGGCGGCGCCGATGCCCGCATGGCCCGTCCGGCGCAGCGCATCGACCGCCTTCCCCCAGGAGCCGGGAAGGCCGGTGAGGTAGTCATGGATGGAAGCATCGGCACTGAGGAGCGGAATCTGGATGACGCCCACCCCCAGGCTCAGGAAGTTCTCAAGGGCATCGCCGGTCAGGAGGGTCCCGTTGGTAAGCACATTGACCTTGCAGCCCTTGAATCTCGCCTGAAGGACCAGGTCATGGACATTGGAAAGCAGCAGCGGTTCGCCTCCTGAAAAGGAAAGACTGCCCACAGAAGCCTGCGAAAGCAGCTTTTTCAGGGTTTTCCGGGCAGCGGACGGGTCCGGTGGCGCAATCGGCGTACGGCCGTCACGCCAATAGTTATAACAGAACCGGCAGCACTGGTTGCAGGCTCCGGTCAGTTCGTAGACGAGATGGTCAATCCGCACTGGTTGTTACGAGCAAGAAGTTGGAATAGAGCAGACTCCCGTCGTCTTCTCCTTCGGGATACCCATAAATGTCCACCCGGGCGGTTCCCGCATAGGCTTTATCTTCCGGATCATACGACAGTTCGTACTGGAACTGGTCTTTCCCCTCAGATTCGAAGACGGCGGCCTGGAGGACTTTCCCTTCCTTCATGTCCTCGAATTGACAGATGACGATCCCGAATTTCTCGTAACGGCGACATTCGACTTGCACCGTCAGGACAGCCCCCGGAGACAGGATATACTGCCAATTTGCATCGTGTTTTCCCGTGCTGACCGTAAAAGAATAATCCGGCACCGGATCGTAGCACGTCACTTCTCCCGGATTGAGGATCTCGCCGCAGGAGGCGACGGACAGCATGGCCATGCACATCAGCATGATTCCGCCCAGTTTGTACTTGGCCCGGATGGCCTTCGCGTTCTTCCCGCGTGAGAAAAACACCCAGGCGGAAACCGCCAGAAAGGCGATTCCGACGAAGATATATAGGAGGAAATACTTGGTTTTCATACGGCTCTTTCATTGGTGTCCATTCCTATAAACCGCCAGACGGCCGAATCTTGCATCCGATGCAAAAATACAAAAAAGAAACAGGACACAGACGGTTTCGTGTTACCTTTGCCGTGCGAGGTTTCTGGAAAAAACCGCGACCGCGTCTTCCGGAAAGACAATCAATCACCGGCAATAAAGTCGGCACCGAGCCTTGCGGGCGTGCCGAGGTCTTCCGGATAACAGTGGGACAGGCCTTCTAAGGGAATGAATTCCGCCTGCGGAAGATAATCCAGATAACGCTTCGCATCTCTGATCAGACCGGGCGAATCGTCCATTCCCTGAAGGATGCGTACCGGTCCTTCGTATCGGGCCGTAATCCCATATACATCGCAGTCCAGGGCTGATTGCAGATAAGCTTTCCCCAGATATCTTCCGCC
>JAFWQA010000012.1 GCA_017509255.1 Clostridia bacterium
AGGTCGCTGCCTTGCCCGGAACTGTTTCCTCGGTATGTCCCGTTGCGGGTATGGTCTCCTGCGCCGTCAGTACCTCGCCGCAGACAGAGCAGATCTTTCCGTCCGTCAGACCGTCCTCCGTGCAGGTCGCTGCCTTGCCGGGGACCGTCTCCTCAGTGTGTCCGGTCGCGGGGATGGTCTCCTGCGCCGTCAGCACCTCGCCGCAGACAGAGCAGATCTTTCCGTCCGTCAGTCCGTCCTCCGTGCAGGTCGCTGCCTTGCCCGGAACTGTTTCCTCGGTATGTCCCGTTGCGGGTATGGTCTCCTGCGCCGTCAGTACCTCGCCGCAGACAGAGCAGATCTTTCCGTCCGTCAGCCCGTCCTCCGTGCAGGTCGCTGCCTTGCCCGGAACTGTTTCCTCGGTATGTCCCGTCGCGGGTATGGTCTCCTGTGCCGTCAGCACCTCGCCGCAGACAGAGCAGATCTTTCCGTCCGTCAGTCCGTCCTCCGTGCAGGCCGCAGCCTTGCCGGGGACTGTCTCCTCTCTGTGCCCCATGGCAGGAAGCCGGTATTTCAGCACATGCCCGCATTGGACGCAGCGGTACTGCGCCAGTCCGGCCTCCGTGCATCCGGCCTCCACATAGCTGATCCGCCGGGTGTCATGCTCGGTGCAGATATCCGGGTTTTCCGTTCTGTCCGTGGTCTCCGGCAGTTCCTCTGCTTCCGTCTCCGCCTCCGCCGGCAGGGCATATCCGTTTTCATCGAACACATAGACCTGCCCGCCGATCCGCAGCGCCGCGGATACGGCCATCTGCCCGGGGATCAGCCCGGCAGCGGCATCGGTGGCGTAAAACCGGAGCCTTCCGTCCGCCGTTTCCTCAAAGCCGTAATGCAGCACCGGCGCCTCCGCCGGAGCGAAAAGGAACTCACCCTTTCCCTCCACGGCCGCGTGGCCGCCGACGGCCAGCATCGTCCCGTCCTGCAGCTCGGTCACGGCCGTGATCCCCTGATCGGTATAGACCAGCTGCGCGGCCACCAGAACGAAGGCCGCGTTCTCCGGATCACGGAAGGCAGCGTCCGTTTCGGGGCAGACCGGGGCGCTGTCCAGCACCCGGGCTGCCGTCTCCGGATCCGCCGGGATCAGCAAGGCCGCCTGCTCCTCCGGCAGCGTGGCCGGATCGACGGCAACCAGCACCGTCTGAAGCGCATCCTCCTCCGCCTGTGCGAACGGCAGGGCAAACAGCAGCAGAACAACTGCCAGCAAAACAGGGAATGCTCTCTTCATAAAGCGTTTCCTCCTTATCATGGGCGTCATGTCAGGGTATCAGCAGAGACGGTTCCCGTTGACAGCTTTCTCCGGTTGTTTCTTCTTCCCGATCCTTTCAGACAGCGGGAAAGCCTCCGGGTAAACGCCGATGATCACAAGAATGATCAGGGTATAGCGCGCCGTGCGGATGAGGTATGCCGGCAGGGCCCCGCAGGCGGTTGCCTTTCCGCAGGAGAACAGGATCGCCGCGCTGAGCGGCACGAACACGGCGCGAAGTATGTTTCACGGTTTTCATTTTCCCCTCAGTCTTCGTACCGAACGAATCAGTTTATGTATGCTTATATCGACCTCATCCGGTCCTCTTTAGTTATTATATCATATCTCCCGAAACAAAAAAACCCCGGAGGGCTTAATTTCCCGGTGGGTACCGACGTGCCGGCGGAGACGGTTCACGTTGACGGCTTTTTCCGTTTCTCACCGGGACTTCGGAACGTAAAAGGTCTGCTTCGGTCCGGTGTCCCGCATGAGCGTGCGGGGATCCCGGAAGCGGAACAGATACAGGAATGTGTCATAAAGGTCGCCCGAGCAGCTGCCGATGTGGATCCCCAGGGCGACAGCCGCCAGAAACTTGTCCCAGGGAGCCTGCAGGATTGCCGTCAGCACGCCGAAGACGACCGTAAACACGCAGAAGGGGGCCAGCAGGGAGATCAGGGCAGCCCTGCGGTAAACATAGATATCCGGCACGCCGCAGTAAGCGACCGTCGGAGCAATGCCGAAGGTGAGCTTCCGGCGGGTCAGCAGCTTGTAGGCCGCGCCGTGCGTCAGCTCATGCAGCACCAGATATGCCAGAAGCCCGCCGATAAACAGCAGCACGCTGCTCACGGCAGGCGTATGCGCCCCGGATTCCCGCGGCCGGAGGATCAGCCACGCGGCGGCCACCGTCACGGCCAGAACGGGCAGGCCCATGAGATTCAGCTTTATGCCGGTTTTCTGGTCCGCCGCGTCCACGGTGAATACCTCCCGATACCCTTCGGGAAGCTCTGTTTCAAAATGCTTCATTCTGTTCCTCCTCCGCCTTTCCGCTTTCGTTACCGGATAGTTCTGTATAAAGCGGACCGGCACAGGCATTCTGTACCGGTCCTTTTTTCTCTCAGCGGTTGAAGACCTCCGTGATCTCGGTATACCCTTCCTCCGCCAGCTTTTCCTTCTGCATTTTGGCATTCTTGCGCCGGGTCTGCACCGTGACGGTGATCCCCTCAGCCCGCAGCTCCTGGGCCTTCCGGAAAACCTCGGTCAGCTTTTCGCCGTCGGCGCCCTTTTCCACCAGGAAGGCCTGCTTCCGTCCCTGCTCGGTCTTCAGTTCATTCAGGTGGTCCGTCAGGATGGTGATGATCCGCTCAAAGCCGATGGAGAAGCCGCATGCCGAAACGTCCACGCCGCTGAACTTGCCGATCATCTGGTCGTACCGGCCGCCGCCGGCGATGGCGAAGCCGTACCCGTCCAGGGTGCACTCAAAGATGGTGCCGGTGTAGTAGCCCATGCCGCGGACCAGCGTCGGGTCAAACACTACGTCGACGTCCTCGCTGATCATGGCCCGGGCGCAGTTCAGCACAGTGTCCAGGTCCTCGGCGTATTTCGCGTCCAGGTGCCCGTCCAGCAGCTTTTCGCAGAACGGCTTGCAGGATCTGCCGTCGTTCGCCTGCGCGAACAGGGAAACGTAACGCTCCACGGCTTCCGGATCGTAGCCCTTCTCCGTCAGCTCGCTGCGGATGCCCTCCAGGCCGATCTTGTCATATTTATCCAGGATGATGAACACATCGCCGTAATCTTCCTCGGCAAAGCCGGCATAGTGTGCCATGCCGCGCAGGATGTGCCGGTCGCTGACGTGCACGGTGAACTTCCGGATCCCGATCTGCTCAAAGATCCGGCTCAGCGCGGCCGTGGTGGCTGCGATCAGCTCGATCTCCGCCATGATGCTGTTCTCGCCCAGGATGTCGATATCGCACTGGGTGAACTGGCGGAAGCGGCCCTTCTGCGGCCGGTCAGCGCGCCAGACGCTGCCGATCTGCAGCGCCTTGAAGGGCATGGGCAGCTTATCCGCGTTATTGGCGTAATACCGGGCCAGCGGCACCGTCAGGTCGTACCGGAGGCCGGAATCGCACAGCTCGCCGTCCTGCTGCAGCGCCTTTTCCAGCTCCTCGCCGCGCTTCTGGATCTTGAAAATCAGCTTTTCATTCTCCCCGCCCTGCTTGCTGGTCAGATTTTCGATATGCTCCATCGCCGGGGTCTCGATTTCGGAAAAACCGTACTTGCCGTAGGTTTCCCGGATCATGCCCATCACCTTCTGCCGCAGCAGCATATCCGCGGGCAGACAGTCTCTCATTCCCTTGACCGGTGTTTTGATAAAGTTCATTTTCTTTTCCCCTGCTTTTGTCTTTCTTTCCCGATATTTCCGGGTTCCGCCCCGAAACGTGCGTATCTTAACATACCCCGCAAAGCCTTGTCAATCAACCGGAACAGAGGGACGGGTCTTCTGTCCCGCTCCGTCCCCCGGTCCCCGCCTCAGATTTCCCCCGCCGCGAACAGGTTGTCCTTCCCCATGCCGCAGACGTAGGGGCTGGAATCATACCGATAGCAGAAATCCAGGAAGTCCGCCTTCTGCTCCGGATCGTTCATGATCTTCACCAGGATCTCCCGCGGGAGCGTTCTGCCGTATGCCCCGGGGCCGCTGAGGGCGATATTCTTCACGCCGTATTTTTTCAGGATCCCTTCCAGCTCATCCGGCAGGAAGGTATAGGTGATACACCAGGGCGTGCCGCCCTTTTCATACTCCGCGATCTCCGCGTCCCCGCCCATCAGGCCGTCCGCATACAGCCTTTCGGCCGCCTGCCGGCTGAACCGGAAGCCGTCGATCATCTGCTCCCGGTGGTCCACGCACCACCGCACGAAGGGATCGTCCGCCTTCTCGTCCAGGATGAACTGGTTCTTCTGCACCGGATTGGCCAGGTACGGCAGGCTGCCCAGCCGGCTGGAAACGCTCAGCATGATCCGCTTCCGGGCGATGCGGACCAGCTCTCCGATCACCTTTTCCTGATTCGGCCAGGTATAGGAGATCGGCGCGTCAAAGGACATTACCAGGTCAAAGGCTTTGTCCGGATACGCGCTCAGATCCTCCAGCGCGCCCTTCACAAAGGTCATCCGGTCCAGGACCCCTTCACGCTCCGCTGTTTCCCTTGCCTTGTCGATCATCGGCTGGGAAATGTCGAAATGCGTAACGCGGCATCCGCGTTTCGCCAGCAGGATGGAAAACCTGCCGCTCCCCGCGCCGCCGTCAAAAACTGTTTCAATGCCGTCCAGATGCTCCAGCAGTTTCCGCTGGATATGATCCTTCTGGATGATATCGTCGGTATAGGTCGCTTCCCGGCGGCTTTCCAGCTCTCCCTTATCCGGAAGGTTCCACTGCCGCTCCGAGATCTTCTGACTGTAATCCATCTTATTTATCCTTCCTGTCAGGGTCCCCGCTCACAGGATTTCCCCGGCGATGAACATCCCGTATTCCTTCGGCACGCGCAGGATCCCGTTCACCATATTCCTTTCCAGCACGGCCAGCACCTTTTCCCGCGGCAGCCTCCGCAGCCCGCTCATTCCGGCAAGGGAAAAGATGTAGTCCGCCATATCCTCCGCGTCGGTGACCTCCAGCGAATCCTCGTACAGGCATCTCCGCACCTCCGGAAACACGGCCCGCAGCTTTTCCTCCCCGTTCTGCAGGGTAAAAAGGTCATTGACGGGTTCCGGAGCCTGATCCTCCGCAAACAGGCTGCCGATATACTCCATCATGCCGTGTTCGCCGTAGGTCGCGCAGTAGAAAGCCCCGTCCGGCTTCAGCACGCGTCTGACCTCCCGCAGGCCCTTCTGCAGATCCGGCACATGGTAGAGCATCATATTGGCGATGACCGCGTCAAACGCCTGATCCTCAAATGGAATATCCTGGATATCGGCCGTGCGGTATTCGATCCCGTCCTGCCCGCGCAGGGTCTCCCGCGCTTTGTCCAGCATGCCTTCAGAAAGGTCCGTCAGCACCAGCCGGCCGCAGCGGCGGATGATCTCCCCCTGGTTTGCCCACATCTCCCCGGTCCCGCAGCCGAGCTCCAGCACGGACATGCCGTCCCTGATCCGGTAATGGGAGGTGATCCAGTTCCCGAAGCCC
Organism: Clostridia bacterium; assembly: GCA_017509255.1. Taxonomy (GTDB): domain Bacteria; phylum Bacillota; class Clostridia; order Christensenellales; family Aristaeellaceae; genus Aristaeella. The sequence continues at coordinate 5,454 of JAFWQA010000012.1, forward strand.
TGCTTGTTGGTGGAATATTTGCTGTGGATCGAGATCCGGGTATTCAGCCTGTCGGCTGTCTGATACTGTTTTTTCACCGCTGTGCTGTCATTGAGCCCGGCATCGCTGCCCGTCGCTTTTCCCAGGTCGAACCGCCAGACCTCCACCCTGCGATGCCCTTCCCCATACATATTGTGCCATTCCGGCACGTCCGCCGTTTCCAGCAGCCGCCCGCCGGCCAGCTCGCAGGTCCGGGAGGAGGCCCTGTTCTCCGGATCGCAGGTGATGATCACGTACTCCAGCCCGTGCTTTTCCGCCTGCCGGAACAGGAGGGCGCAGGCCTTCGCGGCATAGCGGTGTCCCCTGTAAGTCTCGTCGATCCCGTACCCGATATTCCCTCCGATGTACAGCCTTTCGTTATGCCCGATCCGCAGATCGCATTGCCCGATCCTCGTCCCGTCCGCAAGGCAGACGGAAAAATAATAGGCGGGCACCCAGTCCTTCTCCGGCTGCGCCTCGCAGGTCCTCTCCAGCCTGAGCAGGACCTCATCGGTTTTCAGATCGTCCACAGGGTAAAATTCCATAGTCTCCTCCGCACGGATAAGATGAATAAGTATTTCTTTTTTCCAGTACGGCCTCCCGTTTTCCTGCCTGATCGGACGGAGGGAGGATGCTTTTTGTCCGGAAACATGCTATAATGGAAAATGAAATATAATGAAATATCCGGACTGAAAACAGGAAAGGAATGTGGAGAAATGAAACGGATCCTCTGTTTGTTCCTGACGCTTTGCCTGATGCTTCCCGTTTTCGCGGCAGCGGAAACGGCTGTAACCGACACCGCGCCGACCGGAACGGCCGTGAGCCGTGGCCGGGTCGTGGTCCTGGCGACCGGCGGGACGATCGCCGGCGTCGGCGAGGCAGGAAAGACCGCGGGCTACAAGCCGGGTTCCCTGACCGCGGAGCAGCTGCTCGCCGCCGTGCCGGAGCTGGAGCAGGTGGCGGACATTGAGGCGGTTCAGGTCTGCAACGTCAATTCCGACGACATCACGGCGGAGGTCTGGCTGACCCTGGCGCACACCGTCAACGAAATGGCAAAGGATCCGGGCGTCACCGGGTTCGTGATCACCCACGGGACCGACACGCTGGAGGAAACGGCGTATTTCCTGAACCTGACCGTAAAGACGGACAAGCCCGTGGTGATCACCGGGTCCATGCGCCCCTCCACTTCCATCTCCGCGGACGGCCCGATGAACCTGTACCAGGCGGTCTGCGTGGCAGCGTCCCCGGAAGCGGTCGGCCAGGGCGTGCTGGCGGTCTTCTCCGACCGCATTTATTCCGCGCGCTCCGTCACCAAAACGAGCACCTATCACGTGACGGCGATCTCCGCCGGGGAGATGGGCGCCATCGGCGTCGTCCGGGACGGCGCGGTCTACCTGTATGAAACGCCCGGCAAAAAGCACACGACGGAAACGGAGTTTGACGTGGAGGGCCTGACGTCCCTTCCCCGGGTCTCCATCCTCTACTTTGCCGTGGACGCGGATCCCGCGCTGCTGCGGTTCGCCGCGGAGCATTCCGACGGCCTGGTCATCGCGGGTGCAGGAGCCGGCGAGTTCAGCGAGGCATATATCGCGGTCATCGGTGAACTGAGCATCCCGGTGGTCGTCAGCTCCCGGATCGACGACGGCGTCATCACCCGCGACAACCTGCTCTGCGAGGGCACGATCGCCGCGGACAACCTGTCCCCGCAGAAGGCGGCCATCCTGCTGCGCCTGGCCCTGACAAAGGGCGCCGGCGCCGAAGAGCTGGCCCGGATGTTCCTTGAGTATTGAGTCTTGCTATTCCCGCGGAAAAGGTTTATGATGCCATGGTGAGGTGTTGCCTATGGAAACCCGGGTCGCTGTACTGAGCATTATCGTCGAAAACGCGGACGCGGTGAGCGAAGTGAACGCGCTGCTCCACCGTTTCGGGGATTATATCATCGGCCGGCTGGGCATCCCCTACCGGCAGAGAGGCATCAATATCATCTGCATCGCCATCGACGCGCCCAATGACGAGATCAACGCCCTGACCGGCGCGCTGGGCCGCATCCGGGGTATCCAGGCCAAAGCCGCCTACGCCAAAGCCTGACCCCCGCACAGCCGAATACCGCTCCGCATCCCCTGACGCCGAAACCGACACTTGAGGCGAAAGACAAGATGTAACAGCAGCTTCTGTTTGTTTGCGCTGCCGCTGTACCCTTGTCCGGGGTACAGCGGTTTTTATATGGAGGAGGAAACCATGAGTCTGAACGAAACTCCGTCCGGCGAGCGGACGCACATCGGCTTTTTCGGCGCGCGGAACGCCGGAAAATCCAGTCTGGTCAACGCGGTCACCGACCAGGACCTGGCTGTGGTCTCCGACGTGAAGGGCACGACCACCGACCCCGTCCGCAAAGCCATGGAGCTTCTGCCGCTGGGGCCTGTGGTGGTCATCGACACGCCGGGCTTTGACGATGAGGGCAGCCTGGGGCTGGAGCGGGTAAAGAAGACCCGCGGGATCCTGGAGACCTGCGATATCGCCGTGCTGGTGGCGGACGCCTCCGCCGGCCTCACGGACACGGACCGGGAGCTGCTTTCCCTGATCCGGGAGCGTGGGATCCCCTTTCTCACTGTCTGGAACAAGGCGGACCTCGCCGCGGCGCGGCCGGCGCCCGCGGACGCCGCGGAAACCAGCTGCCTGACCGGGGCCGGGATCCCCGCCCTGAAGGAGCGGCTGGCCCGGCTCCTGCCGGAAAAGGCGGAGCGCAGGCTCGCCGGCGACCTGGTCTCTCCGGGGGACCTGTGCGTGCTCGTCTGCCCCATTGATGAGTCCGCGCCGAAGGGCCGCCTGATCCTGCCCCAGCAGCTGGTCATCCGGGACCTGCTGGACCGCGGCGCGCTGCCCCTGGTCTGCCGGGATACGGAGCTGAAGGCGGCGCTGGCCAGGCCCGGCATCACCCCGGCGCTGGTCATCACGGACAGTCAGGCCTTCAAGGCCGTCAGCGCCGCGGTGCCGGATGATATCCCCCTGACCTCCTTTTCCATCCTGATGGCCCGGTACAAGGGCTTTCTGGAGACCGCGGTGCGGGGCATCCGCGCGGTGCGCGGCCTCCGGGACGGGGACCGGGTGCTCATGGCGGAGGGCTGCACCCACCACAGGCAGTGCAATGACATCGGCACGGTCAGGATCCCCCGGTGGCTCCGGGCCTGGACGGGAAAGGAGCTGACGGTGGAGACCTGCTCCGGGCAGGCCTTCCCGGAGGACCTTTCGTCCTTCCGGCTGGTGATCCACTGCGGCGGCTGCATGCTGACGGAGAACGCCGTCCTCAGCCGGATGGACCGGGCCGTCCGACAGGGCGTGCCCTTCACCAATTACGGCATCGCCATCGCCTGCATGACCGGCACCCTGGAGCGGAGCCTGCGGCCGTTCCCCCGCCTGCACCGGCTGCTGACGGAGGCGGAAGTATGACGGAGCGCGTCAGGAGCCTGATCTTCCGGCTGGAAAGGGAGCAAAGCCTTCCGGAGAGAGAATACGCGGAACTGATCCGAGGCCGGGACGAAGAAGCGGCCGCGCTGCTGGCCCGCCTGGCCTCGGAAAAGAGGCGGGCGGTCTTCGGGAATGCGGTCTATACCCGCGGTCTGATCGAGATCAGCAGCATCTGCAAGAACAACTGCCTCTACTGCGGCATCCGCAGGGACAACATCCTCGCGGAGCGCTACCGGCTCACGCCGGAGGAGATCCTTGCATGCGCGGACGAGGGCTACGCGCTCGGCTTCCGGACCTTCGTGCTGCAGGGCGGCGAGGATCCCTTCTATACGGATGAGGTGCTGTGCGGCATCGTCCGGCAGCTGAAGGAGCGCCATCCGGACTGCGCGGTCACCCTGTCCGTGGGCGAGCGGAGCCGGGAAAGCTATCAGGCGCTGCGCGAAGCCGGCGCGGACCGGTACCTGCTCCGCCATGAGACAGCGGACCCGGATCACTATGCGAAGCTGCACCCGCGGGAAATGTCCTTTGACAACCGGATGCGGTGCCTGCGGGATCTGAAGGAGCTGGGGTACCAGACAGGCTGCGGCTTCATGGTCGGCTCGCCCTTCCAGACACCGGAAAACCTGGCGGGGGATCTGAAATTCATTGAGACCTTCCGCCCCGCCATGTGCGGCATCGGGCCCTTCGTTCCACACCGGAACACGCCCTTCCGGGATCATGCCCCGGGCACGGCGGAGCTGACGCTGTTCCTGCTCTCCGTGATCCGCCTGATGCTGCCCGAGGTTCTTCTGCCCGCCACCACGGCGCTGGGCACGGTCCTGCCCCGGGGCCGGGAAGCGGGCATCCTGGCCGGCGCGAACGTGGTCATGCCCAACCTGTCCCCCGTGCGTGTGCGGAAGAAATATGAACTGTACGACAACAAGATCTGTACGGGCGAGGAATCGGCCCAGTGTCGGGACTGCCTGCGGCAGCGCATGCGGTCCGTCGGGTGCTTTCTGGCCGTGGACCGGGGCGACGCCCCGGGATATACATCAGCGAAAAAACCGGAATAATCAATGAAGGAAGGAAAAAACATGGCAAAGTACGATCCGAAATCCCTGAAGGCGGAAGAATTCATCAATGACGAAGAGATCCGCGAAACGCTGGCATACGCGGAGGCAAACAAAAACAACACGGAGCTGATCGACCGGATCCTGGAAAAGGCCCGTCCGGTCCGCCGCGGAAACGGCTGCACCTGCGCGGGGCTCACCCACCGGGAGGCCTCCGTGCTGCTGGCCTGCGAGATCCCGGAAAAGATCCAAAGGATGTACGAGATCGCCGAGGAGATCAAGCTGGCTTTCTACGGCAACCGCATCGTGCTCTTCGCGCCGCTGTACCTGTCCAACTACTGCGTCAACGGCTGCCTGTACTGCCCCTATCACCTGAAGAACAAGCACATCGCCCGGAAAAAGCTGACCCAGGAGGAGGTCCGGGCCGAGACGGTCGCCCTGCAGGACATGGGCCACAAGCGGCTTGCCATCGAAGCCGGCGAGGATCCGGTCAACAACCCCATCGAATACATCCTGGACTGCATCCGCACCATCTACAGCGTGCACCATAAAAACGGCGATATCCGCCGTGTGAATGTGAACATCGCCGCCACCACCGTGGAGAATTACCGGAAGCTGAAAGAGGCCGGCATCGGCACATACATCCTGTTCCAGGAGACCTACCACAAGGAAAGCTACCTGAAGCTGCACCCCACCGGTCCCAAGCACGATTACGACTACCACACGGAGGCCATGGACCGCGCCATGGAGGGCGGCATCGACGACGTGGGCCTGGGCGTCCTGTTCGGCCTGGAGCTGTACAAATACGAGTTCGCCGGCCTGATCATGCACGCGGAGCACCTGGAGGCGGTCCATGGCGTCGGCCCGCACACCATCAGCGTCCCCCGCGTCAAGCGCGCGGACGACATCGATCCGGACATGTTCGACAACGGCATTGACGATGAGACCTTCACGAAAATCGCCGCCTGCATCCGCCTGGCGGTCCCCTACACCGGCATGATCGTCTCCACCCGCGAGTCCGAGGAGGTCCGCCGGCGTCTGCTGCAGGTCGGCATCTCCCAGGTCAGCGGAGCGTCCCGCACCTCCGTGGGCGGCTATACGGAGGAAGAGCGGCCCCACGACACGGAGCAGTTCGACGTTTCCGACCAGCGCACCCTGGACGAGGTCGTTCACTGGCTGATGCAGACCGGGCACATCCCGTCCTTCTGCACCGCCTGCTATCGGGAAGGCCGGACCGGCGACCGGTTCATGAGCCTGTGCAAGAACGGTCAGATCCTGAACTGCTGCCATCCCAACGCCCTGATGACCCTGGCGGAGTATCTGGAGGACTACGCCTCCCCCGAAACGAAGGAAACGGGCTACCGGATGATCGAGGAAGAGCTGAAGCGGATCCCGAAGGAAAAGGTCCGCGGGATCGCCTCGGAGCATATCCGGGATATCCGTTCCTCCAACCGCCGCGATTTCCGGTTCTGAGACAGGACGCGCCGGAGCACGCGTCATGCTCCGGCGTCTTTTTTCTGCCTTTTTCCCTTTTTGTATGGTATAATTCTCTTGAACAGATACGGAAAACAAAGCGGAATACCGGAAATAAAGGAGGATCAGTATGATCAAAATTTACGGCATGCCGACCTGTACCTACTGTGATTACGTTCATGAACAGATCAAAGGGCGTGAGGACGAGTTCCTGTACATCAACATCGGTGAAAACATCCGGAACATGAGCGCCTTTACCCGGCTGAGGGACACAAACCCGGTTTTCGACCACTGCAAAGAAATCGGCGACGTGGGCATTCCCGCCTTCGTCTTTGAGGACGGCCGGGTGTCCGTCGACCCCGCCGACGCCGGCCTGATCGAGTACGGCAGCGCCGCCGCCTGCTCCGTGGAGGATCACCGCAGCGGGCGCAGGGGCTGCTGAACAGGGCCGCCGTTTTCATTTCTTTCAGGGATGCAGCCGGAAACTGACGCTGGAAAAGTCCGTGGTCTCCAACGTGGCGGACGACGTGAAGGTCAGCATTCAGGGCCGGACGGTGGAAATGACGATCGTGAAAGCCCTCGCCTGATTTCTGTTTCTCCGGTCCCGTATTTCAGCGCGTCCGGTCAGCCGTCCAGGTCGTAGAGATAGGAGATCATGTCGTAATCCCGGTTGCCCCACGGATGGGTGCCGGTCTTATACACCTGCCCGCCCATTTTCTCATAAAACTTCCTGGCCTCGGCATTGTCCTTCAGGCACCAGATGATCATTTTCTTTTTCCCTGCGGCGCGGAAGTACTCCACCGAATTCCGGAACAGGATCTTCCCGATCCCGTTGTTTCTTTTCGCGTACCGCACGTACAGGGCAATAATCTCGCAGTCCGGCGCCTCATCACCGGCCGTCTCATTCCACGCGAAGCCCAGGACCTCCCTGTCCTCCGCGGCGACCGTATAGACCTGATACCTCTGCTTTTCCCTCTGATACCTTTCCTCCACGTTCAGGGCGTCCAGATAGTCGCTGTCGATGATCCCCCTGTAGGCGTTCTTCCAGTCCTCCACCACGATCTCCGCGATCTGCCGGGCATCCTCTTCCGTTGCTTTTCTGATGATCATCCGTCTTCTTCCTCCCGCCCGGTAATGTCTCCGGGCACTTTCTGCCATCATACCATATCCCCGGAAGCGAAAAAACCCCTGCGCGGCATCTTTTCACCGCTCCGCGGGAACACCGTCGATCTGACCGTGATCAGGGCCTTCGCGTAAGGCAGTATGCCCGAAACGCGCGCCCGCGGGCTTTCTGTTGACGGTCGTTCCGTATACAGGTATAATAACATTGAGTTTATTTTGATATCTGTAAACCATTCCCTTTTTCCTTAACGATCTTGTCGGATGTATGTTTGTGACGGCCGGAAAACAGAAAAGGGGTTGACATTCATGACTGCCAGGTGGAGATTTTTTCACTCAGCAGGGGATTCGTCTGCCCTTTTCGGATATCACAGGCCTGTTTCGGCGCGGTGTTCTGCCGCGCTGTTTTGCGTTTTGGGAGAGAAAAGAGGAGGAAGAAACATGAAGCGGAGACTGTGGATCATCCCGGTCCTGACGGCGCTGATCGCCCTGCTGGCCTGCGGCGCGGCCCTGGCTGACCAGAGCGGCAGCTGCGGGGCCAGCCTGACCTGGAAACTGACCGACGCGGGCGTACTGACCATTTCCGGCAAAGGGGAAATGACGGCGTATTCGTACGACAACAGGCCCCCGTGGTATGCTTCGAGGGCTTCCATCACATCCATCAAAATCAAAAACGGAATAACAAGCCTCTCCGACCGAGCTTTTCAGGGCTGCACCGCCGTGACCGAGGTCACGGTCCCGCCCAGTATAACGAAGATCGGTTATCTGGCCTTTGCCGGGTGCTCCAGCCTGACGGAAGTGACCATCCTGAAAAACTATGTCACGATCGGCGACGAAGATTACGACGTTTTCACGGGCTGCGCTGCCGGCTTTACCCTGCGGGGCTTCTCCGGTTCCACGGTGAAAACATATGCGCAAAACGCGGGCCTCAGCTTCGCGAAGCCGAAGTGCGGCAGTAATATGACCTGGGATTATATCAACAGTGCGATACTCATCACCGGTACGGGGGCGATGTCGGATTATTCATCCTCCTCTCCTGCTCCCTGGTACGATATGAAGCAGGATATAAACAGTGTCCTGATCGATTCCGGTCCGACAAGCATCGGGATCGATGCTTTCACGGAATGCTATTACCTGACCAAAGTAAACATCCCGGCCAGCGTGAAGAGCATCGGAAACTGGGCTTTCATGTCCTGCGCCGATCTGTCGGAGATGACCCTTCCGGGTAAGCTGACAAGCATCGGAAACGCTGCTTTCCAGGGTTGCCGCAGCCTGACCTCTGTGACGATCCCGGGCACCGTGACGAACCTCGGGCCCTCTGCTTTCAGAAACTGCTCCGCGCTGACCGAAGTCACTTTTTCAGACGGCCTGACGAACATCGGCACCGGCGCTTTCGAGAACTGTACCGGACTGACCGGCGTGACGGTCCCGGACAGCGTGACGGATATCGGCCAGAACCCGTTCGGCGGCTGTACAGGCCTGGGCAGTATTCAGGTTTCCGGCGGGAATGCAGCCTATATCTCTGTCGCCGGTGTCCTGTACAACAGGGGGAAGAACCATCTGCTCGCTTACCCCGCCGGGAGATCCGGCCCGTTTACAGTCCCGGGCAGTGTGACGGACATCGATACCTATGCTTTCAAAGGCTGCGCCGGACTGACCCGCGTGACGATCCCATACGACGTGGAGTACATCGCGTCCTATGCCTTCTATAACTGTACCGGACTGACCGGCGTGACGGTCCCGAAGAGCGTGCGGCGCATCGGAAGCTCTGCTTTCGAGGGCTGCTCCGGCCTCGCGTACGCGGCAGTCAGCAATGCCGAAACGATCTTTTACGACAGCGTTTTCCTGAATACTCCGTCCGGCTTTATCCTCCGCGGGCACGCTGGCTCCACCGCGCAGTCCTATGCCGCCGCCAACGGCCACATTTTTGAGGCCCTGGCAGAAATGTCGGCTCCGAACTTCACCCTGCCGGCCGGCCTGACCCGCATAGAAGCGGAGGCCTTCTCCGGCGCGAAGATGACGGTCGTCTATATCCCGGACAAGGTGACCTCCCTGGGCAGCAAGGCCTTTGCGAACTGCGCCGGCCTCACGCAGATCCGCGTCCCGGCCTCCGTTACTTCCATCGCGGAGGATGCCTTCCAGGGCATTGATCCGGGCCAGCTCACCGTCTTCGGCTCTCCGGGCTCGGCAGCGGAAGCCTTTGCCGGCAATGCGGGGTTCGGTTTCGAGCTCGAATGACCCGCGCGCGGGTCCGTCAGGGCCCACGGGAAAAAGAGGAGGAAGGATCATGAAGCGGAAACTGTGGATCATCCCGGTCCTGGCGGCGCTGATCGCCCTGCTGGCCTGCGGCGCGGCCCTGGCCGCCCAAAGCGGCAGCTGCGGGGATAACCTGACCTGGAAGCTATCGGACGCGGGCGAACTGACCGTTACCGGTATTGGGAAAATGACGGAGTATTCGTTCGACGACCGTCCCCCGTGGTACGACCTGCGCTCGTCCGTCAAATCCATCGTCATCGGAAACAGAGTGACAAGCATCAGCAGGTGGGCTTTTGAGGACTGCAGCGCTGTGACCGGCGGCGTCGTCATCCCGGCGAGTGTGACAGAGATCGGCTATGTGGCCTTTTTCGGGTGCTCCGGCCTCAGGGAAGTGACCGTCCTGAACAAGGACGCCGTCATCGGCGACACGGATCTCGACGTTTTCCAGAACTGCGCCCCGGGCTTTATCCTGCGGGGCTTCTCCGGTTCCACGGCGCTTGCCTATGCGCAAAACGCGGACATCAGCTTCGCGCATCCGAAATGCGGCAGCGGTCTGACCTGGGATCTGATCGGCACCGCGATGATCATCTCCGGTTCGGGGACGATGACAAATTATTCGACCGCTTCCATTCCTCCCTGGAACGATCTGCGGGAAAACATAACGGATATTACGGTCCTGAGCGGTGTGAAAAGCATCGGGAACTGGGCTTTCGGCAGTTTTCACAGCCTGACGGCCGTAAAGCTCCCGGCCGGCATGAAGAGCATCGGAGCCCATGCCTTCTCCAGTTGCGACCAAATAACGGGCATAACGATCCCGGACAGCGTGACGGACATCGGCGCGAATGCTTTCGAGTATTCCCTCCGCCTGGCCGGTGTGACGGTCCCGAAGAGTGTGACGAGCATCGGTGGCGGCGCCTTCCGGTACTGTAACCGCCTTGAGTACGCGGAGATCTTCAACCCCGGGGCGGTCTTTGGCTCGGACGTTTTCCTGGGTACCCCGTCCGGTTTCATCCTTCGCGGCTACCGCGGCTCCACCGCGGAGGCATATGCCGATGAGAACGGCCACGTCTTTGAGCCCCTGTCCAATATGTCGGCTCCGGATTTCACCCTGCCGGACGACCTGACCCATATCGAAGCGGAGGCCTTCGCCGGCGCGAAAATGACGGTCGTCTATATCCCGGACGGCGTCAAATCCATAGGCAGCCGGGCCTTCGCGAACTGCACCGGCCTCACGCAGATCCGCATCCCGGCCTCCGTTACCGTCATCGCGGAGGATGCCTTCCAGGGCGTCAACTTGAGCCAGCTCACCATCTTCGGCGCCTCCGGTTCCGCGGCGGAAACCTTCGCCGGCAATGCGGGAATCAGCTTCGAAATCGAATGACCCGTCCGCGGGTCCCGCACGGCGTCCCGGAATTCTCCGGGGCGCCCTTTTTCTCTTTTCAGGCAAGACGTTCTGACAGGATTCCGGAAGGGGGATCCCCGCCCTTTTCACCGTATTTCTTTTGTTTTTTACAATCCTCTTTTGTTTACTTCATTGCAATGAATCATTAAAATAAGATATGTTCGCGGGAAGTCTGCGGACAAATTCACAGAAAGGTCTGAAAGAACATGAAAAAGCTTGTATCACTTACCCTGGTTCTGATGCTGGTTCTTTCCTGCCTGGCCCTGCCGGCCCTGGCGGAAGACCGCTATCTGGGCGTCATGCTCGGAACCAACGTTATGTCCCTGGACACCAACCTGGCCACCGACGGCGACTCCTTTGAAGTCATCGCCGACTGCATCGACGGCCTGATGCAGATGGACGCCGACGGCGCTGCCATCCCCGCCCTGGCGGAAAGCTATGACCTGAGCGATGACGCGACGGTCTACACCTTCCACCTGCGGGATGCCAAGTGGAACAACGGCACCCCCGTCACCGCGAACGACTTCGTCTTTGCCTGGCGCCGCATCGCGCAGGAAGCCGGCGAATACGCCTATATGCTGGACGAGATCGGCAACATCAAGGGCGCTGCCGAGATCATCAGCAAGCAGACGGACGACCTGACCACCCTGGGCGTTACCGCCGCTGACGACAAGACCCTGGTCGTCACGCTGAACGTTCCGGTCTCCTTCTTCCCGAGCCTGATGTACTTCCCCACCTTCTATCCGATCAATGAGGAATTCTACAACAGCCTGGACGACGGCACCTACGGCACCAGCCCGACAACCTTCCTGAGCAACGGCGCTTTCGTGCTGGAGGACTACACCCCCGGCACCGCGACCCTGGCCGTGAAAAAGAACCCGGATTACTGGGATGCTGACCGCGTGACCCTGGACGGCATCCGCTACCAGGTGGTCGGCTCCTCCGACAACGCCCTGACGGCCTTCAAGACCGGCGCTCTGGACGTGGTCATGGTCTCCGGCAACCAGGTGGACGCCGCCAGGAAGGATCCTGCCCTGGCTGAAAACCTGAAGGTGACCGGCGCCGGCTACATGTGGTACCTCTCCTTCTCCCAGACCGAAAAGAACGCCCAGGGCGGCAAGCTGGCCAACGCCAACCTCCGCCTGGCCATCTCCAATGTGATCGACCGGGCCAACCTGGTGGACAACTACGTGATGGACGGCTCTCTGGACACCTACACCGCGGTTCCCCCGCAGTTTGCCGCCTCCGCTACCACCGGCGAGGACTTCTCCGCCGACCAGGCGAAATTCGCGGACTATGTGGGCTTCAATCCCGACAAGGCTCAGGAATACTTCGAGGCCGCGAAGAGCGAGCTCGGCGTTGATTCCTTCGAATTCACCATGATCTACGGCAACAACGAGGGCGACGAGGTCGCCAAGGTGGCTCAGGCCATCAAGGAAGACGTCGAAGCCGAGCTGCCCGGCGTCGTCATCAATCTGCAGCCCATGACCAAGGCGGAGCGCCTGGACAAGATGCAGAACGACAACTACGACATCGCGCTGACCCGCTGGGGCCCCGACTACGCCGACCCCATGACCTATCTGGGCATGTGGATCACCAACAACTCCAACAACTACGGCTTCTGGTCCAACGCGGAATACGATCAGCTGATCGCCGACTGCGTGACCGGCGCCTACATCAATGACTATGACGCCCGCTGGGAAGCCATGTACAAGGCTGAGGAACTGGTGATGAAGGAAGCGGTCATCGCTCCCCTGTACACCAAGGCCAACGCCAACCTGATCACCGCCGGCGTGGAAGGCATTGATTTCCACCCCGTAGCCCTGAACCGCGTTTACAAGACCACCACGGTCAAGTAATGCGCGCTTGACGTTCCGAACCGACAGGGCGGCCCGCCGGGGCGCGGGCTGCCCTGTTTCTTATTTTGAGCAAAAGGAATGCTGTCAGATGTTGAAATATGTGTTGAAGCGGATAGGGATGGCGGTGCTCACGCTGCTGATCATCACCTTCCTGCTTTTCCTGCTGGTACGGATCATGCCCGGCAATCCCTTCCCCTCGGAGCGGATGAGCGCTGAACAGATCGCCAACAAACGCGCGGAAATGGGACTGGATGACGCGATCCCGGTCCAGTTTTTCCGCTACCTCGGCGGGATCCTGCGCGGGGACTTTGGCAAAGGAACGTCCCTGTATTACGGCGCGCCCATCAGCACGGTGCTTTCCACCGCGATCTCCAATTCCTTCCGTATCGGCGGCCTCGCGATCCTGCTCGGGTCGGCGGTCGGCCTGCTGCTGGGGATCGTCGCGGCCCTGAACCGGGGAAAGTTCTGGGACGGGTTCTGCACCGTGTTCTCCATTCTGGGCGTATGCGTCCCCTCCTACGTGTTTCTGATCTTCCTGCAGTATACCTTTGCCTTCCGCATTCCCTATTTCCCCTATTTCTTCGATCCGAACCGCTTCCTTTTCTCCGCGGTCATTCCCTCCGTTTCCCTTTCGCTGTTTACGATGTCGACCATCGCGCGCTTCACCCGGAACGAGATGGTGGAGGTCTTTGACAGCGACTATGTCCGCCTGGCGGAAGCCAAGGGCATGTACGGCAGCTCCCTGGTGCGGAAGCATGTGCTGCGCAACGCGCTGATCCCCATCGTCACGGTCCTGGCCCCCCTCGTGGTGGACCTGCTGACCGGCGCGCTCGTCGTGGAAAAGATCTACGGCATCAACGGGATCGGGAAGCTCATGGTGGACGCCATCACGGGCGAGGGTATCGACTACAACTACGTGCTGGCGCTGGGTATCCTGTATTCCGCCCTGTACATCGGCATCATGCTGATCGTGGATCTGCTGTACGGCGTGCTGGATCCGCGGATCCGCGTGGCCGCGAGAGAGGAGGGCTGAGTCCATGGCAAAGAAAACTGCTCCCGCCTCACAGGCGGCTGTTCCCTACACCCCCGTGAAGGAGGACTTCGTCCTTCTGCCGCAGCGGGATATCCGGACGGATACCAACTTTGCCTCCCAGAGCTACTGGAAGGGCGTTCTGATCCATTTCTTCAAAAACCGCAGGGCGGTCTTCGGTCTGATCATCGTTACGGCCATCATCCTGCTGGCCGTTTTCGGGCCGATGCTTTCCCAATTTAATTATCGGGACATCGTGCAGTACCGCAATGACGCCAACCGCCGCGTGGTCGCCAAGGGAATTGCCCCGCAAATCCCCTGGCTGCATCAGCTGCTGACCGGCGAGGCTCCGGAGGGGAACTTCGCGGATTACACCTTCCTCTTCGGCACGGACGACCTGGGCCGCGACCTGTGGACCCGTACCTGGTACGGCGCCCGGGTCTCGCTGCTCATCGCCTTCGTCACCATCTTCATCGATATGATCATCGGCATGAGCTACGGGCTGATCTCCGGCTTCTTCGGCGGCATGACGGACAATATCATGCAGCGCTTCGTGGAGGTCGCCAACAGCGTTCCCCGGCTGGTCATCGTGTCCGTGCTGGCCATCTTCATGCCAAAGGGCATGGGGCTGGTCATCGTGGCGCTCCTGCTGACCGAGTGGATCGGCATGAGCAAGATTGCCCGGGCGGAAATGCTGAAGATCAAAGAGCAGGAATACGTGCTGGCCAGCCGGACGCTCGGCGCGAAGAGCGGGCACATCATCTTCCGGGAGATCCTGCCGAACACGATCGGGCCGATCATCACCCAGGTGATGTTTTCCATCCCGACCGCCATCTTCACGGAGGCGTTCCTGTCCTTCGTAGGCGTCGGCATCGTACTGCCCCAGTGCTCGGTCGGTACCCTGATCGAGGACGGCTTCAACAACATCACCACCCTGCCCTATCAGATCCTGCCGCCCATCCTGGTGCTGGCTCTGCTGATGCTGGGCTTCAACTTTATCGGTGACGGCCTCCGGGAAGCGCTGGCCCCGAAACTGGAGGATATGTGATATGAGCAATACCGCCGCACCCGAAAAGATCCTGGATATCCGGGGTCTGGACATATCCTTCCGGACCAACGCGGGCACGGTCCACGCCATCCGGGGCGTCAACCTGGACCTGTGCAGAGGCGAGACCGTCGCCATCGTCGGCGAGTCCGGTTCAGGGAAATCCGTTACCATGAAGGCCGCCATGGGCCTGCTGGATTCCAACGCCACCGTCAATGCCGGTGAGATCCTGTATACCTATACGGACGAAGCCGGTACAAAACAGACCGTGGATCTGCTGAAGCTGCCGAAAAAGACCCTGCGCCAGCAGTTCAACGGCCAGCGCATCGCCATGGTCTTTCAGGACCCGATGACCTCCCTGGACCCCACCATGACCATCGGGAAGCAGATCATGGAGGGCATGTTCCTCCACAAGCATATGGACAAGCAGGCGGCGAAGGCCCGGGCACTGGAGCTGCTGGAGCTGGTCGGGATCCCGGACGCGGAAAAGCGCTTCCGCAACTATCCGCACCAGCTCTCCGGCGGCATGCGCCAGCGCGTGGTGATCGCCGTCGCCCTGTCCGCGGATCCGGATGTCCTGATCTGCGATGAGCCCACCACCGCTCTGGACGTGACCATCCAGGCCAAGATCCTGGAGCTGATCATGAAGATACAGAAGGAAATGAAGCTCTCCGTCATCTATATCACGCACGACCTGGGCGTGGTCGCCAAGGTCGCGGATTACGTGAACGTGATGTACGCCGGGAAGATCGTGGAGGTCGGCAACGTCAACGAGATCTTCTATGAGCCGCTGCACCCCTACACCTGGGGCCTGCTCTCCGCGATGCCGGACCTGGACACGGACGACGACCGGCTGTATTCCATCCCCGGCTCCCCGCCCAACCTGCTGCATGAGCCGAAGGGCGATGCCTTCGCGGCGCGGAATCAGTTCGCCCTCGTGATCGACGAAAAGGCGGAGCCGCCGCTGTTTCAGGTCACCCCGACGCATTTCGCGGCGACCTGGCTCCTGCATCCGGATGCGCCGAAGATCGAGATGCCTCCGGAGCTGAAAGCCCGGCTGGAGCGCGCGAAAAAGGAGGCGGACAAGTATCTATGAGCGAACCCCTGCTGAAAGTGGAAAACCTGAAGCAGTATTTCCCGGTCTCAAGGACCTTCACGGTCAAGGCTGTCAACGGTGTTTCCTTTGAAATTTACCCGGGCGAGACCTACGGCCTGGTGGGTGAATCCGGCTCCGGAAAGACCACCATCGGCCGCAGCGTGATCCGCCTGTACAATCCCACGGACGGCAAGATCATCTTCAACGGCCAGGACATCACCGGCCGCATGGGCAGCGCCGCCCGGCAGATGCTGCGCAAGGAAATGCAGATGATCTTCCAGGATCCCATGGCCTCCCTGAATCCCCGGAAAAAGGTGGCGGACATCATCGGCGAGGGCCTGGATATCCACGGCCGCGCGTCTTCCCGCCAGGACCGGGCGGACCAGATCTCGGAGATGCTGAAAAAGGTCGGCCTGAGCCCCGAGCACGCGGCCCGGTATCCCCATCAGTTCTCCGGCGGCCAGCGCCAGCGCGTCGGCATCGCCCGCGCCCTGATCATGAACCCCCGCCTGGTCATCGCGGATGAATGCATCTCCGCGCTGGACGTATCCATCCAGGCGCAGGTCGTGAACCTGATGAAGGACATTCAGGAGGAGACCGGCTGCGCCTATCTGTTCATCGCCCACGACCTGAGTATGGTCAAGTATATCTCGGACCGCATCGGTGTGCTGCATCTGGGCTACATGGTGGAATCCGGCACCAAGGAGGAGATCTTCTCCAACCCCGTACATCCCTACACCAGATCCCTGCTCTCCGCCATTCCGCATCCCAACCCGGAGGTGGAAAAGCGGCGCCGCTCCGTTTCGTATGACTACGCCTCCTCCGGCATCGACTACGCCAGGGGCACGGAGCATCTGGTCTCCGGCACTCACAAGGTCCTCGCCACGGATGACGAGTTTGCCTCCTGGACCTGAGACCCGGCCGGAGGGACGGTTCTTTCCGGACAGAATGGAACAGGGGGACGGCTCTTTTTCCTGAGCCGTCCCCCTGTTTTTGTCTGTGTGCAGGCTGTTATGCCTGTATTTTTTTCATCCGGAAGAATACCGCTGCCAGCGGCGGGACAACGATCTCGCAGGAGAAGGGATGCTCCTCCTGGGGGATCTCCTCCGCGCGGAGCTCCGTGCCGTTGTAAAGATTGCTGCCGCCAAACTCCGCCCGGTCGGAATTGAGGATCTCCTTCAGCTCGCAGTCAAAAGGCAGGCCGATGCGGTAATTCAGATAGGGCTGCGGGGTAAAGTTCACCGCGCAGGCGATATACCCGTCCTCTCCGTCGGCACGCATCACCGCCGCCACACTGCGCTCCCTGTCGTTCACGTTCAGCCACTTGAAGCCGTCCCAGCTGTCATCGATCCTGTGCATGGCAGGCTCATCCCTGTACAGGCGGTTCAGCGCCTTCACGTATTTCTGCAGATCGGGATGCCGCTCATACGCGAGCAGGAACCAGTCCAGCTCCTGGGTGTCCCTCCATTCCACAAACTGGCCGAACTCCGCGCCCATGAACAGCAGCTTCTTGCCCGGGTGTACCATGTAATACCCCAGCAGCGCGCGCAGGCCGGCGAACTTCTGCCATAGATCTCCGGGCTGCTTGTCCAGCATGGACTTCTTGCAGTGCACCACCTCGTCGTGGGAGAAGGGCAGCACATAGTTCTCACTGAACGCGTACATCATGGAGAAAGTGATCTTGTCATGGTGGTACTGCCGGTAGATCGGGTCCAGCTCAATATAGGAAAGGATGTCGTTCATCCAGCCCATGTTCCATTTGAAGCTGAAGCCCAGGCCGCCGTCCTTCACGGCATGCGTGACCCTGGGGAAGGCCGTGGATTCCTCCGCCACGGTGATCGCGCCGGGGCATTCCCTGTTCACTGTCTCGTTCAGCTTCTGCAGGAAGCGGATCGCGTCCAGGTTCTCCCGCCCGCCGTTCTCGTTGGGCAGCCACTGGCCCGGCTCCTTGCCGAAGTCCAGATACAGCATGCAGCTCACCGCGTCGCAGCGCAGGCCGTCGGCGTGGTATTCCTTCAGCCAGAAAAGGGCGTTGGAAAGCAGGAAGCTGGCCGCCTCGCCCCGCGCGTAGTCGAACAGCAGCGTCCCCCACTGCGGCATTTCCGCGCGGCGGGAATCCGCGTGCTCATAGCAGGGCGTGCCGTCAAACCGGCGCAGTCCCGCCTCATCCTTGGGGAAGTGCGCGGGCACCCAGTCCAGGATCACGGCGATCCCCGCCTGATGCAGCCTGTCCACCAGGCAGCGCAGCTGGTCCGGCGTGCCGTAACGGGATGTCGGCGCGTAATACCCGATCACCTGATAGCCCCAGGAACCGTCAAAGGGATGCTCCATCACCGGCATGAACTCCACATGCGTGTAGCCCATCTCCTGCAGATAGGGCACCAGCCGGTCGGCGATCTCGGCGTAATTCAGGATCCGCCCGTCCTCGCCGCGGCGCCAGGTGCCCAGATGCATCTCATAAATGTTCATGGGTTTGCGGTAAGGCACTTTCTCCTTCCGCGCTTCCATCCAGTCGCCGTCGTTCCACCGGTATTCGGCCAGGTTCCGCAGCTTGCTGCCGTTGCTGGGCCGCATCTCCATCTCAAACCCGTAGGGATCGGCCCGCATGTGCCATTCCCCGTCAGCGCAGAGAATGGCATACTTATAGGTGCGCAGCAGCTCCCCGTCCGCTCCTTCCCTGTGGAACAGGGAATCCGGCAGCCGCAGCTCCCAGATGCCGTCATATTGTTTTTCCATCGGCCGGGCTTCCCTGTCCCAGCCGCAGAATTCCCCTACGAGGGAAACGCGCTGAGCGTTGGGCGCCCAGACGGAGAAATGCCATTTCAGCTCCCCGTTTTCCTCCACGGGATGCGCGCCGAGAAAAGAATACGCGTCCACACAGTTTCCCATGTGAAAGCCTTCCCGCCGCTTTCCGTCCGGCGGATCATACCACATACAGCCAGGCCCCCTTTTCTGTTGTCCGTCTTCCGTTTTCTTCTGCCGTAAAATGATTATATCACATTCTTGCGAAAAACCCAAAATTGTCAGCGGGGACCAGAGAAATCATCTTTTTGATCTACCTTTCCGCGATTCCCGCAGAAAAAAACTGTTCAGCGTTTTTTACATTATAACACCGATCCCACGGAAAATACCAGTGCTCCCGCGTGCCGGAGCTCCCTCCCCCTCATTGCAAATTTCCCGGCCTTCCTTTATAATTTTTCCAACAGAAAAGGATGAAAAAAACCGATGCCGGGCCTGCCCGCGGCATCCGGGAGGAATGCTCCGTGAAAAAGAAAAACACCGCGAAGACGCGGCGGGAAGCGATGAACGGCGCAGTGAAGGCTGAAGCACGTACCCCGCAGCCGGAAGCCCGGCCGGCGGAAAAGCGCGTCCCGCCCGTCCGGCAGCCGGAACCCGCTGAAGAGGACGCCCTCGATTTCGCTCAGCTGCTCGACCTGTATCCGGCGGAACTGAAGGATGATCTGCCCTCCTCCGGGAAGAAGGGCAGCCTGATCGTCGATATCGACCTGGAACGCGGAATGCCCACGGTCGAGGAAGCGCTGAGCCGGATGCGGACCGAAATGCAGTCGGCCCGGATGAAGGGCTGCCGCATCGCCCGCCTGATCCACGGCTACGGCAGCACGGGCAGGGGCGGAGCGATCCGCGCGGCCGTCCGGAAAGCTCAGAAGAACGCGATCCCCGGGGAGGAATTCGATATCTTCCACGCCCCCGCGCGGGACCTTCTGAACCGCTTTCCCGCCCTCCGAAAGGACCGGGACCTGGGCAGCTGCAACCAGGGGATCACCCTGGTCGTCCTGCGGAAGTAAACAAGCCGGCCGGGTGACCTGCCAGAAAGCACACAGCGCCCTGCTCCTTTCGGAGCAGGGCGCTGCGCGTTCCGGGGATCCGGCAGATCATATGCTGAAAACGCTGACGATCTTCCGGTTGATCTCTTCAGCCAGCTCGTGATTGAGCCCGTGCCCGGCATTGTCATAAAACGCGGCGTTCATCCGGTTTTGTATCAGGACGTCCCTGCCGCCGAGCTTCTCAAACGGATCGTCCGTTCCCACCAGATAAACGACCTTTTCGCGGATGCGCTCCACGTCCTCCGCGCTGAACGCGACGATTTTGTGGTATGCCATGGCCATGTTGTTGAAGCCCTTCAGCAGTGCCCTGTAATGGGCCATGATCTCCGCGTTTTCCGTAAAAACGGCATAATGCTCCCCGGACAGCTTCCGGATCAGCTTCTGAACATTTTTCTCCGTGGGGAACAGCGCCTCCGGCAGGAAGATCTTCATCATGATCTTCATGGAGTTATTCTTGCCGCCTACAGGGACCGTGCCGGAAATGCTGATCGCCCGGAGGACCCGCTCCGGACGGTTCAGCGTGTACATCTGCACCAGATACCCGCCGTGGGACACACCCGCAAAGAAGGCCTTCCCGATCCCGAGGCCGTCCAGGATCCCGTCGATCCAGCGCGCGTCGTCAAAATCCCGACCGTAGTTCCCGTTGGGAACGCTCTTCCCCGGCCCGCCCAGGGTGTCGACGGCATACAGATGGAAATGCCTGCCCAGCTCCGGAGCGTTATAGATCCACATCAGCGCCGAGTCATCGCCGACGCCGTGAAAAAGGACAAGCGGCACAGCGTCTTCGTTACCGCATTCTATAATGTGCGTGATCCCGTACTCACCCTCCAGGTCCCTTTCCTTCACTTCGCACGCCCAGGATGCCAAAAGCCGGTCATAGGTCGTAAGGATCGCCTGCCCGCTTCTGCGGCTTCTGTATTTATTCATATGATCTCATCCTCCCGCGAAAACACTCTGTCGTAAAACGCCCCCAGTGCCTCCGCCGTTCTCCCGTGATCCCCTGTGAAATACCCCAGCATCACGATCCCGTGGTATTCCCCGGCCAGCGCGGCGGCATCCGTTTCCCGGACCGCCCCGCGCGCCGCAAGCATTTCAAAGACCTTCGTTTCGTGGTCTATCGGAACCGTGAACAGCATTTTTTTCCATGATTCTTCGGCAGCCGGATCATGGAAACGCTCGCTCTCCAGCATACGGATCAGCGGAGCTATTTTTTCGTTGTTCAGATAGCCTGTGATCAGGCGTATCCCCGCCTGGATGAAGGGCTCCCTTTCCACCTTCTCCGTCCGGTCCAGCGCCCGGAGGAATCCGTCCCGGTATCCGGCCGTCAGGGCATTGGCCTGCCCGATCATATCCTGAAAAAGGGCCTGCTTGCTCTCGTAATAATAGTAGATCGTACTGGCCCTGATGCCGGCGGCCTCAGCCAGGTCCCGCATGGAAACGGCCGCGAAGCCTTTTTCGGAAAACAGTCTCAGCGCTTCCCGCATGATCTCTTCCTTTTTGTTATCCTTTGCCATACCGTCCTCCGATATCTATCGAACGTTCGTTAGATATTATACTGTCTGATCCTGCTTTTTGTCAAAGGAAATCTTCCTTCCGGAAAACAAAGCGCCCTGCTCCTTTCGGAGCAGGGCGCTGTACATGACCGGGCTTGTATCTTTCCTTAACCAAGGGTCAGATACCGGTCCTCATAACGCTGCTTCCATTCCGCCTTCAGAACGGGCTCCGTTTCCCCGGAAAACCGATACCCGATGGGATCGGATCCGGCCCAGATGATATATACCTTCTTTCCGGGATCGGATGATGACTGCTCCAGCAGTCCCAGAACGCTTTCCCTGCTTTCTCCCGCCAGGGATGCCAGGATCTCCTGATGCATGGGCACGTTGACCGCCGGGATCTCCCGCGCGAAATAGTGCTCATACAGCGTTTCATCCGGCTCAAAGCGGAAATCCGGAAACACCGGGACCTCACGGGTATCGCGGAATCCCAGTTTCTCATGCAGCCGCACGGAGGCCGTGTTGCCCCTGCTGACAGCGGCAGTGATGCGGTTTGCCCGGAAGTACCGGCGCAGATGGGCCTCTGCCTCCCGGTACATCGCGGAGGCGATCCCCTGCCTTTGGTAAGGCTCCATCGTGTGCACGTCACAGGCATACCATTCTCCGGCCCTGCCGGGATGCCTGACCAGATGCATGAAGCCGGCAAGCTCTTCCCCGCGGCGCGCCTCCACGGCAAACCATTTCACGGCCAGGTCGTATTCAAGCCATTCGGTCACATGCCTCCACGGATTGCTCCGGAGGGTCGCCGGCGTGTCGTGGACCGTTATTTGGATCCCGGTTTTTTCCATTCCGTTTTCTCCTGTCCGATCAGTTTTCCTTATCGGAGGGCCTGTTTTTCATGGCCTCCCGCACGATCTCATCCGCGATCTCCCGGTCGGCTTTGACGCGGCGGTGTACCAGCAGGCCGATCCCCCCGATGACGGCGGTCAGGATCAGACTGTCGGTGACATAATCCCCGGTCATGAACTGAAAAGTGCCGAACAGGGTGTTGACCGACCAGACCAGCGCGATGCCGGCCAGCGTCAGTAGAATATGGGCCTGAACGGCCCCGGGCCAGACCTTCCGGGCTTCCCTCAGCGCCTTCGGATTCGGCGAGTAATTCAGGTGAGCCGCTGGGTACACCGGAGTCTCAAAAAAAGAGGTTTTTTCCGGCTTTTTCTGGGAGCTTTCGTAATGCGCCTTGTTGTCTTTCCAGCTGCCTGCCATAACAGTTTTCCTTTCTTCCGGGGTCTGTCATGAGGTTTGTCCTTCCGGTTACGGGATAAGCATACCATGGAATAAAGCCGGAAAAAAGAGCGGGATCCGCAAAATAGAAACTGTTTTTCGCCGGGGAGAGGCCCGCGGGCATGATGTCCGCCGCGTCCCCTCTCCCCCGGAAATTGTAACAATCGAGCCCTACATCTTTTCAGCGGAGTGAATGAGGGTTATAATAACAGCGACGGATCGAAAATCCCTCCCCCGCATAAGGCTTCATGCAGGGGAAAACGGCCGGCCCGTCACACTTAAGCCGAATAAAAAGACAGGAGATATGAATATGAAAAAGAATAACCGGCTTGCCCTTCTGGCAGCCCTCATCCTTACGCTTGGCAGTATCGGAAGCGTCTTCGCGGAGATCATTCCTCCCTACGGGGAAGGGCAGATCGGCCTCCAGGCCGTCGTGCTGTGCGAGGAACTGACCGTGCGCCAGGAGCCCAAAGCTTCCTCCAAAGCAGTGACGACCCTGAAATACGGCACACGCTTCTCCGTGCAGAAGCAGTCCGACGGCTGGGCAGACTGCTTCCTTTCGGACGCCTCAGACGCGGGCTCCGCGGGCTGGGTCAACATGGACTACATCGTCATCGACCCCGCCTGGTACCGGACGGACGCGTCCACCCCGGTCTACGCCTGGAACGATACGTCCGCGCCCAAGGTAGCCCTGCTGGACCGGGATACCCTGCTGCCCGTCCTGAAGGATAACGGGGACTGGATCGTCGTCAGCCTGCGCGGCGCCACCGGCTGGATCCGCCGGCCGAACGGCACGGCATCCGCCGCTCCCGCCGCTCCCGCCCCTGCTCCCGCCGCGGTGCCTGCTCCCGCTGTCCCGTCCGGAATGCGGGACGGCCAGCGCTATTACGGCACGGTCATCCTCGAGGGCATGGCCGAGACGGTCGGATACGAGCATGTGCGGAACGACACGATCGGGATCGAAATGGATTACGAGTATGACAGCTTTGTCCGTGTCAGCGAGGAGGGCCGCGAGTGCTTCATCTCCCGCTATGAAGACCTGAAGAACCCCGGCATCTATCTGGAGATCAGATACAGCACACAGAGCGCCGAGGAGGTCGCCGCTTCCATCGGCGCGTCCCTGTCCAGGGACTACGAGATCGTTCTGGAGCCCTGCACCCTGGAGCTCGCGGGCAGCTGCACCCGCATCGACGCTTCCGCCGGCAGGGACGGCCGGGGAGCGTCATCCATGCAGACGGTATATGTCATCCCCGCCGCGGACGGCTGCCGCGTGGCGATGGCGCACTACACCTATGAGAGCGCCGACGGCTTCGGCGCGCGCTTCCGCAATATGATGAATACCCTGACCGTCATCGGCGGCCGGGCGAACTGAGCCGCTGCCGGTTCAATACGGCATCACAGCAAAAGACCGCTGCATTCCCGCAGCGGTCTTTTGCTGGCCCTTTATTCCGAAAAGTCCCCTATCTTCCCCAGCATCTTCCCGAGGCTGTGATACCGGCCGGAATAAATGACCGGGTCCAGCTTCGTCAGGTCCACGTCAAAGGAGTCCGCGGCGGTGAACCGCTCATCCGCCTGGATGTTCCGGATCCGGCAGAAGAAGGTCGTCGCCTTCCCCGTTTCGACCTTTTCGCAGACCTCGCATTCATACACCCAGCGGCTCGCGTCCAGCACGGGCACGTCCAGCGCTTCGCCCCGGCTCACGGAATACTCCACAGCGTCCTTTTTTCCGTCCTCCGCGCGGTGGGTACCGAAGTAGTCCATCAGGCCCAGCATATCGCGGCTGACCAGGTTCACGCTCATCTTCCCCGTCCGGAGCACGTTCTGCTTCGTCCTCTTCGTGCCGAACATGCTGACCACCAGCATGTAGCCGTCCGGCCCCTCCGTCACGCTGATCCACGTGATCGGCGCGAAATTGCTGCTCCCGTCCTCATTGTTTGTTCCGATGATGAACGCCGGCTGGACCACCATGGAGTATCCCGTTCCGACGGATCTTCTTTTCACTTTGATCATTTCTTCTGCTCCCCCGGTCAGTCATAGTCCCGTTTGTTATTGTCCCCTGATGACCGGCAATTATGCCGGCTTGGTGTTCTTCCGAAAGACGGCTTTGCTCAGGCTGCTCCCGGACTGGACGGTCGGGCCTGAATAAAGCTGTCTTCCGTTATGCTTCAGAATATTTTCATTATATTCATCCTTCTTCCCGCTGACAAGCTTCCGTTTTTTCTGCTCCGGTCCGGAAAAGTCCCGGAAAACGCCCGTATTGTTACATTCTTTCCTCAGCTGAACCGGCCGCTCCCGGACCGGGCGCCGGATGCCGCGTGTTTCCTCCGTTTTCATCCGTCCTCGGCAGCCCTTTTCCCTCCGGAAACCCGTCCCTTTGTTACAATGCCGGAAAAAGGCCGGCTTTTCCGATTTGACGAAAGCCGCCCGAAGTGCTATTGTTGGCCCTGCCTTCACCGCTCCGGAAAAGAAGCCGTCCGGAAAAAGCGGGGAAGCAGGGGAAGCTTATCCCCGAACCGATCACCCCGGAGGTGGACTATGATGAAAAAACTGATCACGGTGATCCTTGCCCTGGCGCTGGCGGCGGCAATACTGCCGGGCGCCTGCGCGGAGGGAAATGAAGAATGGAAAAACACCGCGGCCGCGCTGGTCGCGGATACCGCCCGCATGGAGGAAGGCACCGCCGGCGCCTCCCTGAAGCAGGCCGGGCTGGCTGCCCGCTGGATGGACCTGTCCGCCCTGTGCGGTCTTTCCGGGAATGACGTCACTGCCGATGCCGCCCTGAAGGCGGAAGTCCTTTCCGCTCTTGCAGGCCTCACGGCGGAGGAACGCACCGCGGCACAGAAGCATTTTACCGTCCTGGACGACCTGATCCGGACGACCCTGTCCGGCAGCGAAGAAAACCTGGCCCTGTTCACGGACGCGGGCGTCGCGGAGGACGTGCGGAAGATCCTGCGGCAGCCGGCCGCCTTCACGGACTGGCTTTCCCTTTCCTTCGTTCTGAACAACGCGCTGGGCCTCACGGACGATCTCGGCCGTCCGGCGGATCCTTTCGCGCAACTGGCCGGACCTGTCAGCCTCGCCGGCTCCTGGTACGGCCTGGTCAGCCAGCGCGCCGGCATGGACGTGACCGCCAACGCGGACGGCAGCTATGACATCCTGGTGTACTGGGGCAGCTCCGCTTTCGAGTTTTCCGAGTGGAAGATCCACGGCACCTATGATGAATACTCCGGCGCCCTGTTCTATCGGGACGGCCGGTACGCCGTGGTCGCAACGGACGACAGCGGAAAGGAAAGCATCTCCGGGCAGGCGGTCACGCAGGGCGTTTTCCTGAAGGAAGGCGAACGTTTCCGCTGGATCGACAGCATGAACGAAGAGAGCATTGAGATCTTTGAGCGTCTCGCGGCTCAGTGACCGCGCGGCGGCAAATGCCGGCAGCATCAGCTGCCGGTGTTTTTTATTTCCCTGCCGCGGCAGGCCCGCGGCCTTTCCCTGATAATTTTTTAATTAATGAAAAAACAGTTGACACGGGTATGGGCCTGTGTTATATTCTAGTCAGAACTTGTGTGACAAGTGACAGGTGACAAATTAACACTTAAGACCGCCGATCGTACACGTACCGCAAAAGGAAGTGAACAGATTTTGGAAAAGCTGTTGGAATTCCGGCACATTACCAAGGTGTTCCCCGGCGTGACCGCTCTGGATGATATCAACATCGATCTCTATCCCGGAGAGGTCCATATTATCGTGGGAGAAAACGGCGCAGGAAAATCCACCCTGATGAAAATTCTTTCCGGGGCCTATGAGGCGACCTCGGGAGAGCTTTATATGGAAGGAAAGCTGATCGCCAAAAACTCTCCCCAGGTCAGCGCCTCACTGGGCATCAGCATGATCTATCAGGAGCTGAACCTGGTGCCGGAGTTGTCCATCGCGTCCAATATTTTCCTGGGGCACGAGCTGCGCAGGGGCGGATTCGTCAACAAAGCCGCTCAGGAAAAGCGCGCGAATGAGCTTCTGAAAGAGATCGGCGTTTACGTCAACGCGGGCACCCTGGTAAAGCAGCTGGGCGTCGGCACCCAGCAGATGGTCGAGATCGCAAAGGCGCTGTCCCGCCAGGCGAAGGTCATCGTGTTCGACGAGCCCACCAGCTCCCTGACCGACTCCGAGATCACGGAGCTGTTCCACATCATCCGCCTGCTGAAGGAGCGGAACGTGGGCATGTTCTACATCAGTCACCGTCTGGAGGAGCTCTTCCAGATCGGCGACCGCGTGTCCGTCCTGCGCGACGGCAAGCACATTCTCACCGATACCATTGACCATATGACGATGGACGACGTCATCGAGGGCATCGCCGGACGGAAGATCGAGAACCTCTTCCCCCACGTCCGCAAACCCGCGGGCGATCCGATGCTGGAGATCCGGCATCTGACGGGCAGCAAGTTCAGCGACGTGTCCATGACCGTCCGCGCGGGTGAAATCGTCGGCGTTTCCGGCCTGGTCGGCGCGGGACGCACCGAAACGGCCCGGGCGGCTTTCGGCATCGATAAATACGAAAGCGGCGAGGTGGTCGTCTGCGGCCGGAAGCTGCCCAAGCGCAGCCCGTCTCGGGCGAACCGCCTGGGCATGTGCCTCCTGCCCGAGGATCGGAAGACCGAAGGCCTGGCGCTGGAGCTGAGCATCCGGGAGAACATCGTGGTCTCCTCCCTGAAGGCCCTGAATCCCCGGGGCATCGTCCGGGCGAAAAACGAAGCAACGGAGGTCGGCAAGTCCATCAATTCGCTGGAGATTGCCACTTCCTCCATGGAAAAGCTGGTCCGGTTCCTCAGCGGCGGCACGCAGCAGAAGGTGGTCATCGCCAAATGGCTGCTGTCCAATTCCAGGGTATTCATCTTCGACGAGCCGACCCGCGGCATTGACGTCGGCGCCAAGAGCAGCATCTATCAGCTGATGGATGAGCTGGTGGCCGGCGGCGCGGCGATCCTGATGATCTCCAGCGATATGACGGAGATCCTGGGCATGAGCGACCGGATCTACGTCATGTCCGGCGGTAAGCTTGTCGGTGAATTAGACAGTGAAGGCGCAACGCAGAACGAGATTCTGAAGCTGGCCTTCTCCAACGTGTAACAGGGGAGGTGGCGGCGAATGAGTAAAGAAAAACGTTTCCCGGCCGCGCTGGCGCGGATCCCGGAGGCGACCTGGATCTTCCTGATCGTGTTCATCATCGCGTCGGTGCTCGTGCCGAATTTCTTCTCGATCGGCAATCTGTCCACAATGCTGCTGCAGGCCTGCACGCTGACGCTCCTGTCGGTGGCCATGGCCCTGACCCTGATGATGGGCAGCATTGACCTTTCCATGGGCGGCGTGGTTTCCATGAGCGGCGTCATCATGGCGTACATGATGAACGCCGGGCTGAGCGCCTGGATCGCCCTCCCCGCCGGACTGCTGCTGGGCCTGGTCTTCGGCCTGTTCAACGGCGTGCTGGTCACCAAGCTGAAGATCCCGCCCTTCATCGCGACCTTCGGCTCCATGGGCATCGCTCAGAGTATCGCCAACACGATCAGTGAAGAGCGGACGGTCACCTGGGTCGCCAGCGAAAAGACCTCGCTGATCTCCTTCCTCGGCTCCAAGGCTCTGGTGGTCGAAGCCGGCGAAGGCGCCAGCAACACGCTGACCATCTCCAATCTGCTGATCATCACCGTGATCGCGGTGGCCATCGTCTGGTTCCTGTTCAGCCGCACCACGCTGGGCAGCAACATCTACGCACTGGGCGCCAATCAGGAAACGGCCCGCCTGAGCGGGATCAACGTCACCCGCTGGCGGATCATCGTCTTCATGATCTCCGGCCTGCTGGCAGCCTTGGGCGGCATCGTGGTAATGGTCCGGTCCAACAGCGTCCAGCCCACCATCGGGGCCAACATGGAATTCCAGGCCTGCGTGGCGGCCGTGCTGGGCGGCAACATCATGACGGGCGGCAGAGGCTCCGTGCCCGGCGCCGTGCTCGGCGCGCTGACGCTCTACACGATTCGCAGCGCCATGAGCCTGCTGGGCATCGACACCAGCTGGGTGCAGGTGGCCATCGGCGTGGTCCTGGTGATCGGCATGATCATCAACAACTACGTGACGCAGCGTGAAAGCCAGCGCGCGGCGGTCATCAGCCGCTCCGCAGGGAAGGGAGGCGCTGAGGCATGAACCGGAAAAAGATAATGGCCCGCCTTTACGGCATGTCCACCCTGATCATCGTGGTGATCGTATTCCTGATCTTCACGGTCGCCTGTTCCGCCAACGGCACGAACTTCATCAAACCGTCCAACCTGAGCACGATCCTGAACCAGGCCAGCTTCCTGGTGATCCTGGGCGTCGGCCAGGCGCTGGTGCTGCTGACCGGCGGCATCGACCTGAGCGTCGGCTCCCTGATGGCCTTCGTCACGGTATTCTGGGGCGAATGGCTGATGAAGAGCAGCGATATGCCCTTCATGGTCGCCGTGGTCCTGATCCTGCTCTCGGGCGGCGTCGTAGGCCTGCTGAACGGCCTGATGATCACCAAGCTCAAGATCCCGCCCTTCATCGCGACCTTCGCCACGATGTACGCCTGCCGGGGTCTCGGCTGGATCTACCTGCGGAACCGGGTGCTTTATTCCCTGGATGAATCCTTCCGCTGGATCTCCACCGGCAAGCTGTTCAAGATCGACCAGTTCCTGGTCAAGGCTCCCATGCTGGTAGCGGTGCTTTGCCTGCTGATCGCCTGGTACGTCCTGCGGAAGACGAACGCCGGCCGCAAGATCTACTTCACCGGCTCCAATGAAACGGCAGCCCGCTTCTCCGGCATCAATACGGACCGGGTCAAGATCGCCGTCTACATCGCCTCCGGCGTGATCGCGGCCTTTGCCGGCCTGATGTACGTCGGCAAGCTGAACGCCTGCGAGCCCGGCCTGGGCACGGACAGCAACTTTGAAGCCATCACGGTGGCGCTGATCGGCGGCTTCACCATGAGCGGCGGCTACGGAAACATCTGGGGCGTCGCCGGCGGCGCGATCGTCGTCTACACGATCCAGTCCGGCATGAACAGCCTGAAGATGCCCGGTCAGCTGCATGACCTGATCAGCGGCGCGCTGATCATCCTCGCCGTGTTTATCAACCAGGAGCTCGTCAACCGCAGGATGCGGCTGGAAAACGACATCCGGGACGAGCGCGTGAAAAAAGACTAAGGAGGCGTACGGGATGGCAACGGTTGTATTTATCGCGACATATGACACCAAGGGAGTGGAATCCGACTATATCAAAAAGCGCGTGGAGGCCTACGGCGCGAAGTGCGTCACCCTCGACGTCGGCGTCGGCGGCGTCCCGACCGCCGTGCCGGACGTATCGCTGGCGGATCTGTGCGCGGGTTCGGAATACACGGTCGACATCATTCACGCCATGCCCCGCGGGGACGCGGTCGGCGCGGCGTCCGACCTGGTGGAAAAATATGTGCAGAAACTCTTCGCCGCGGGCGAATGCCACGCCGTGATCGGCATCGGCGGCGCGGGCGGCACACAGATCTGCACGCAGACGATGCGCAGCATGCCCGTCGGGCTGCCGAAGCTGATGATGAGCACGCTGGCGGCCGGCAACATGCGCTGGTATGTGGGCGACAGCGACATCTCCATGTTCCCCTCCATTACGGATGTGGCGGGCATCAACTGCATCACGCAGATGGTGTTCGACCGCTTCGCAGCGGAGGCCGCGGCAGCCGCGCTGTGGTATGAGAGCCGCTGGGCGGAGCACGATACCCGGATGAAGGATCCCTCGGTCAAACGGATCGGCCAGACCATGTACGGCACCACCACCAAGGGCGTAACGCGCGCCAGGGAGGAGCTGGAGCGCAGGGGCTACGAGACCCTGGTTTTCCATGCCTCCGGCGCCGGCGGACGCGCCATGGAAAACCTGGTGCGCCGCGGCGTGATCCACGGCGTGCTGGATATGACCATTGCCGAGATCGGCGCGCACCTGGTCGGCGGGCTGCATGACGCGGGCCCGAACCGGCTGGACGCGATCCGGGACTGCGGGATCCCTTACGTCATGGTTCCCGGCGGAGCGGACACGATCGTCCTGCCCCCCATGAGCGACCTGCCGGACAAATTCCGCCATGGCCGGATCCTCAACAAGCACAACCCCACCATGACCACCATGCGCACCAATGTGGAAGAGAACAAACAGATCGGCGAATTCATCGTCCGGAAGCTCCGGGACGCCAAAGGGCCGGTCAAGATCCTCTTCCCGAAGGGCGGCCTCTCCTCCATCGACAAGCCCGGCCTGATCTTCTACCTGCCCGAAGCCAGCGAGATGCTCCTGCAGACGCTGAAGGAAGGCTTCCGGGGAACGAACGTCGAGGTCATTGAGGACGATCGCCACCTGTATGACGAGGGCTTCGGCGAAGACGCCGCGGCGATGATGGACCGCCTGATGAAGGGCTGAGCAAAGTCCCTCCGGCAAAGCGGCCGTCGAGCATAGATCAGCAGCAAGAAACCGGCGGGCGGGAGCCCGCAGAAAAAAGGAGGATGATTCCCATGGCCAAAAAATATTCAAGAACCGAATTGCTTTCCTACCTGCACGCGATCCGTGACCGCGGTGAGCGCATCATCGTTGCCGGCGCGGGCAGCGGCCTGACCGGAAAGAGCATTGAGGCGGGCGGCGCGGATATGCTCATGGTTTTCAACAGCGGCAAATACCGGATGGCCGGCCACGGCAGCCTGAGCGGCTGGCTGGCATTCGGAAACGCGAACGAAGTCGCCTTCAGCATGGGCGCCAACGAGGTGCTCCCCGTCGTGAAGGATATCCCGGTCATCTGCTCCTGCTTCGGCCAGGACGTGACCCGCGAGATCGGCACTCACCTGGACCGCGTGATGACGGAAAACTTCAGCGGCATCAACAACTTCCCCACCATCGGCATGGTGGACGGAAGCTTCCGTGAGCAGCTGGAGCTGACCAACCTGGGCTTCCAGAAGGAAGTGGACATGGTCCGCATCGCCCGGGAAAAGGACATCTTCACCATCGTCTACGTCTTCAAGCCGGAAGAATCCGCGGCCATGGCGGAAGCCGGCGCGGACGTGATCATCAGCCACGTCGGCCTGACGGTCGGCGGCATGATCGGCACCACCAAGAGCCTGACGATCGAGGATTCCGCGAAGCTGACCCGCAGCATCATGGACGCCGGCAAGGCGGTCCGGGATGACGTGATCTACCTGGCTCACGGCGGCC
Organism: Clostridia bacterium; assembly: GCA_017509255.1. Lineage (GTDB taxonomy): Bacteria > Bacillota > Clostridia > Christensenellales > Aristaeellaceae > Aristaeella. The sequence goes on from JAFWQA010000012.1 coordinate 37,122, forward strand.
CGCTCGCGACCCCCGAAGACTTCGAAAAATTCCTGACCTTCCTGCCGGAGATCGACGGCTTCGTCGGCGCCTCCAGCATGGAACGGATCCCGACGGAAAAGGCCATCGGCGACACCGTCCGCAAGTTCAAGGCCGTCCGTTGATTTTCACCCCGTCATTTTAGTCAGGTCTGCGGTTGATTAAGGACTGTTCAAAAAGATTAAGGAGGATTACAATGAAAAAGGTTATTTCTCTGCTCCTGGCCGTTATGCTCTGCCTCTCCGTGACCCTGAGCGTTGCTGAAGAGCCCGCGAAGACCTATGAATTCGTCTTCATCGTGAAGAGCATGCAGTTCAGCTTCATGCTCAGCATGATCGACGGCGCCGAAAAGGCTGCCGCCCTGGTCCCGAACATCCACATCGTGTGTGAAGGACCTGAGACCCCCTACAGCGTCACCGAGCAGATCGAGCTGGTCGAGCAGGCCATCACGAACCATGTGGACGCCATCATGATCACTCCCGCCGACTCCACCGGTATCGTTCCCGCCATTGAGGCAGCCAACGCCGCCGGCATCCCGATCGCGACGCCCAACACCAAGGCCTACGGCGGAAACGTCCTGACCTGGGTCGGCGTGGACAACTACCAGGTCGGCTATCAGCTGGGCAAGGCCATCTGCGAAGCTCTGAACGGCGAAGGACAGATCGTGCTGATCGAAGGCACCTCCGGCAACTCCACCTCCACCGAGCGTGTTGACGGCTACAACGACGCCTTCAAAGAATACCCCGGCATCGTCCTGCTGGACAGCCAGCCCGCTGACTTCAACCGTGAAAAGGGCATGACCGTCATGGAGAACTTCCTGGAGCGGTATGATCACATCGACGGCGTCGCCTCCGTCAACAAGGACATGACGATGGGCGCTCTGGAAGCCGTCAAGGCCGCTGACCGCCAGGATGAAATGATCCATGTGACCTTCGACGTGGACAATGACTGTCTGGACGCCATCGATGCCGGCGACATTCTGATCACCGGCGCGCAGGAAGAAAAGAGCCAGATCGCCAACGCGATCTATGCCTGCCTGCTGGCCTGCAACGGCTTCAAGGTCGCTCCCGAACAGTACATCCCCATGACCCTGGTCACCAAGGACAACACCGGCCTCTACCGCTGATCTGACGGAAGAACCCGTTACCCGTTCCGATACTCTGAGAACGCAGACTGACTGAAACGGCCGGCCTATGGGCCCGGACGCCCCATGGGCCGGCCTCTTTTCAAATCCCCCCGCCCGTTTCCGCGGAGGGATCTGAAAGGAGAAAAAAAGCAGCAGATGGAGGGAAACACTTTGTATCTGGAATTTCTGAAAGCAAAAAACGACTATCTCACAGCATCGCGCAAGGCGGCCGCGGCAGGCCTGGCCGCCGCCTCCGGCGGCAATATCAGCGTCCGGATCCCCGGCACGGAGCAGATGATCATCAAGCCCTCCGGCGTCACCTTCAGCGACGTGGACGAGAGCAATCTGATCGTCACGGAGCTGGACGGGACCCTGACGGAAGGCAGTCTCCGCCCCACCAAGGAGACGATCCTCCACGGCGGGCTGTACCGCCTGTTTCCGTCCGCGGGCGCCGTGGTGCACGTCCATCCGGTGTACTCCATCATGTGCGCCAACGTGTATGACGAGGTCCCGCTGGTCACCAAGCAGATGAAGCAGATCATGGACTGCCCGGTCCCGGTCTGCAAGATCAAAAGCAACACCGTGGATGAAAAGGGCATGGCCATGATACGCGAAATGCTGGAGAAGTATCCCGGAGCCTGCTGCTTCCTGCTGGAGGAGCACGGCGCGGTGGCTTTCGCGAAAAACGCGGCGGACGCGGAAAACTACGCCGAGCTGGTGGAGGAAAACTCCCGGGTGTACTGGGAAACCGCCGGGCGCGTCCGGTAAAAGCGCGGTTTATGCCGCAAATGAAAGGAGCCTGAACGTGAAAAGGATACTGCGGATCCTGCTTGCTGCCCTCCTGCTGGCCGCCCTGTGCGCGGTCCTGTCCGGGTGCGCGAAGTCAAAGGCGCCCGCCGGCCGGTATACGGCGGTGAACCCGCCCGTCGAAAGCGGGGAAACGGTCATTGAAGCCCTGGAATTCAGCGGCGGCAAGGTCACGATGTCCTCCGGGAAAACCGTCCAGACCGTGGACTACAAAATGGAAAACGGCACCTTCTCCATCCATACAAAATTCGGCGACTTCTCCTACTCCTGCTCTCAGGAGGAGGACGGAAGCCTGATCATCGACGGCGTCCGGTACCGTCCCGAATAACGCTCCGCGCGGGATCAGCTTGACAAATGCAGCCTCCGTCGGATAAACTCAACAGGTTATTTACAAAGAGGAGACGTGGCATCAGTGGAAAAGATCAAACGCAGCAACCTGGTAGACGAGGTTTACAAACAGCTGCTGGGCCTGATCGCTTCAGGGGATTATCCTGAAGGGAGCCGGATCCCTTCGGAGCCGCAGCTGTGCGAGATGCTGGGCGTCAGCCGCAACACGGTGCGCACCGCCATCAGCAAGCTCATCGCCCTGGGGATCCTGGAAAACCAGCAGGGCTACGGGAACTGCGTCCGCAGCATGAACATCGGCCTGTATGCCAACAGCATCCTGCCGTGCATGCTTTCCAAATCCACTGACCTGATCGCCGCCACGGAATACAGGATCGGCGTGGAGACCATGGCGGCCACTCTGGCCGCGGAACGCGCGACCGACGAGGACATCGCCCGCCTGTTTGACGCCTGTGAGCAGGCGGAAAAGCACATCAACTCCGTGGATGAATTCGCACAGTATGACATGCTCTTCCACCGGATCGTCGCGGAAGCGAGCAGGAATCCCCTCTTCATTCGGACCTCCGAGATGATCGAGGCCATGTACACAACGTGGCTGATCGGTTTCCAGCGGACCCACGGCATGGACAAAAGCCACGATTACCATATCCGCATCTGCAAGGCCATTGCCGCCCACGACCCGAAGGAAGCCGGCCGGAGTATGCAGGAGCATCTGGAGCATGTGCTCAGCAATATCCGCAAGGATCTTGTCGGGAAGGACGGCATCGCCTGACCGCTGACAAAAAAAGAAGATTCCTAAGCTTACCGGAGCCGGGCAATAAAAAAGCCCGGCTTTTATTGCCGGGCCGGCGGCGGGATCAGTTCCCGCTGTCTTTTTTATCCGCGTTCTCCCTGACGTTTTTGTTTATGGTATCGTTATCCCGAACGACGCGTCAGGCGTAAAACACATTTTCCCTGTTTCCTGATTTTCCGCTTGACATGACCGGGGTCCATCTGCTATGATGCACATCCACACGCTTGCAGGACAAAGATCCGTAAGCCTCTGCGTATTTTATGAAAACGGCAGAGGCTTATCTTTTTTGCCGGGAAAGGAAAATAATGGAATCCGTCAGATTACCGAACCATCCCGCCGCCGGGCAGGAATACCTGCATCTGCAGCAGGCCTGCGACACCATTGACCGGGAGATCGGGGAAATGGAAGCGCTCACCGGCGCGAAGGCCGGGGAGTGCATGGATGTGCAGATGAAGGAGGACCCCGACCAGCAGGAGGAGGTGACCATGCAGCTGTTCCGGTACCGGCTGGACCGGCTGCGGCAGCTGAGCATGGCCTCCGGCCAGGCGTATTTCGCGCGGCTGGACTTCACCCCCGCCGGCTGCCCGCCGGAGACCTGGTACCTGGGCCGCTGGGGCGTGCTGGACCCGGTCGCGCTGACGCCGGTCGTGGTAGATTGGCGCTCGCCGGTCGCCAACCTGTACTACTCCGGCCAGATCGGAAAAATGGACTATGAAGCCCCGGACGGGCACGTAGAGGGCGAGCTGACCCTCAAGCGCATGCTGACCGTGCGCCGGCGGGAGCTCATCAGCCTGTTCGACAGCGGCATCGTTTCCCAGGAGGCCTATCTGCAGGAGGTGCTGGGCAGCATTTCCACGGACCGCCTGCGGGAGATCGTGACCACCATCCAGGCCGAGCAGAACATCGTGATCCGTCACCCGCTGAATACCCACCTGCTGGTGCAGGGGGCCGCCGGAAGCGGAAAGACCACCATCGCCCTGCACCGGATCGCCTATCTGCTCTATACCTTCCGGGATACCCTGAAGCCGGAAAAAATGATGATCCTGGCGCCCAACCCCCTCTTCCTTTCGTATATCTCCCAGGTCCTTCCCGACCTGGGCGTCGAACGGGTCGTGCAGACGACCTTCGAGGGCTGGTGCCGGGAGGGCATGGGCCGCCGCTTCCCGAAGCTGACGCGGGAAAGCCGGCTGGAAAAAAATCTGACGCTTTCGGAAAAGGAGCGGGAAAAGGCGGGACACCTGCTGCGCCTGAAGGGCTCCATGGAGATGATGAAAAGGCTGGAGGGCTGGCTGGAGCATCTGCAGGAGACCGTGCTGCCGGAAAACGGCTTCAAAATGGCCGGGGTTCCCCTCATGGACCGGCAGGAGCTGGAAACCGTTTTCCTGAAGGACCTGCGTTTCTTCCCCCTGGAGCAGCGCATTGCCGAACTGAAAAAGATCCTCCGCAAAAGGGTGCAGTCCGCCGCGTCCCTCCTGCGGGACCGATATGCCGCAAACGCGGAGCAGATGGTCCGCCAGGTCCGCGCCAATATGCGGGACGGCGAGCTGCGGCAGCAGAAGATCCGCGGGATCTATGATCTGCGGGACCAGCGCTTCCGGGAGATCGACGGGCGGGCGGAGGCCTGGCTGGAGAAATACCGGGAGAAGTTCCGCCTGCCGGACCTGCCGGGGCTGTACCGGACCTTTCTGCAGGAATGCTTTCCCGGCGAGGAGCTCCTCCCGGAGGACGGAAGCCTGCGGCAGGAGGACCTGCCGATGCTGGCCATGATCTGCCGCACGGCCTGCGGGCTGAAGGTGAAGCCGATGAAGCATATCGTGATCGACGAGTGCCAGGACTTTTCCCCCTTCCAGATCGAGCTGCTGAAGCAGGTCAACCCCGCGGCCGCCTTCACCCTGGTCGGAGACCTGTATCAGGGGATCCGGGCGGATGAGGGCATCCGCAGCTGGGAGGAATGGCAGGGCCCGGTCTTCGGGAACAAGGCGGACCTGAAGCAGCTCTCGGTCAGCTACCGGAACACGGTGGAGATCATGAGCCTGGCGCAGGCCGTCTCCGGACGGTATCCCATTCCGGGCATCTGCGAAACAAAGCCGGTGCTGCGGCACGGCGAAGCCCCGCGGATCGTCCGCGCGGAAAGCGAAAAGGAGCGCCTGTCCCTGATCCGGGAGCAGGTACGGGTCTGGAAGCAGGAGGGCTTTCACAGCATCGCCCTGATCGAAAAGACGGCGGAGCAGGCCAAAAAGCTGTACCGTCAGCTCGGGGCGGAGCTGAACGCGCATCTGCTGTCGGAATCGGACGCGGAATACCGGGGCGGCGTACTGATCCTGCCCGCCGGCATCGTCAAGGGCATGGAGTTCGACTGCGTCGGCATCTGCGACGCCTCCGCGGAAAACTATCCGGAGGACGAGTTCCTCTGCCGGATCCTTTACGTCCTGATGACCCGTCCCCTGCACCGCCTGCGCGTCTGGCACAGAGGCGCCCCCTCGCCGATGCTGCCGGTAAAATAAAAAAGCGCCCGCTCATGATGGACGGGCCGTGAAACGCCCCGGGAAATACTCCCGGGGCGTTTGCTCTGCCATTCCCGCGGTCACAGCCGGATCTCCGTGGAAACGCGTTCATCCCGGCAGGAGCCTCCGGCATAAATGACGTACGTGCCGGGCTCCACCAGCTTTCTTCCCTCGGACTCCATATAGATCTCCAGGTCGCAGGGATTCACGGTGAACACGGCCTCCCTGCTTTCGCCCGGGGCGATATCCCGCAGCCGCGTGAACCCGATGAGCCGGCGGATCGGATGCGCCGTTCCGGAGGGCGAGACGCGCCGGATATACAGCTGGGCGACCTCGTCACCCTTCACCTCGCCGGTATTCTTCACCCGGACCGATGCCTTCAGCCTTCCGTGAGCCCTTTCCACGCGGAGCCCCTCATAGCTGAAGGAGGTGTAGGACAGTCCGTATCCGAACGGATACAGCACCGGCTTGTCGAAATACCGGTAGGTCCGCGGATGGCTGATCAGGTCATAGTCCTCCATCGGCGGCAGGTCAGCGTCGCTCCTGTACCAGGTCATCGGCAGGCGGCCAGCCGGGTTCGCTTCCCCGAAAATCGCGTCGGCCAGCCCGTTGCCCAGGTCCTGGGAGCCGGTCACGTTCGTCAGGATCGCCGGCACATGCTCCTGCATCCAGCCGATGGCATAGGGATAATTGGTGATCAGCACGGCGGCGACGTTCGGGTTCGCCGCGTACACCGCCTCCAGCAGCTTCTGCTGCATCGGGATCATCTCAATGGTGCTCCGGTCGATCTCCTCCTTCGCGTTCATCACCGGGTTGCAGCCCAGCGCCACGATCACCTTTTTCGCCTTCCTCGCCAGCGCCTTCGCGCGCTCGATGCCGTCCGACACGATCTCCACCGTCAGGGTGACGGCTTCCCTTTCGGAGCCTGCCCAGGCTTCCACCACGTTGCCGCCCTCCTTGGTGTTGCTCTCAGGCTTTTTCCGCGCCAGCGGGTCGGTCCGCAGTTTTCCGTCCTCCAGATACACGTTCCGGTTGCCGAAGCAGTACAGCTTCACGCCGCACTCTTCATCATTCCAGTATTCCGTCAGCTCCACGCAGTTCGCGTTCCTCGGCTCCGGCAGGCGGACCGCGTCCGCCTTGCCGATCGTGAAGTTCTCATGGATCTGGAAGGTGAACGGCTCGTCGGAGGCCAGGCTGATCTTCCCGTCCGCCCCGACGGTCACGTACTTTTTATACGCCGGGGCGTACAGGAAATTGCTTCCGCAGCCCCAGTTCAGCTGTTCAAACACAATGGCATCCTCCGCCCTGTCCGTCAGCGCCAGCTCCGCCGGCTCCTGCGTCGCGGGGCCCCGGAAGGGCAGCGCGGGACGGCTTCCGCCGATATATTTTTCCCCGATCCGGAAACGGAACAGGTGCTGCCCGCTCTCGTACGGGATCTCCCGGTGCATTTTCTTTTCCAGGCCGGCCTTCAGCGTCACCTTATACAACGGCTTCCCGCCGTACCAGTCCATGTACCAGCTGTTCCCGACAAAGCCGATCAGGGCGATATCGTCGTCCCTGCTGAAGGGCAGGAAGCCGTTCTCGTTCTTCAGCAGCACGTTGGATTCCCGGCTCATCTGCAGGGAGATCCGTTTCGCCTCGTCCGTCCCCACGTCCGCCATGTCCAGCTCCGCGTAGGGATCCTCCGGATCGAAGGCCCCCTGGCGGATCAGCTCCGTGACCGTGCACAGGATGGACCTGTCCATCTCCGCCTCGGTGATCAGGCCGCGCTCATACGCTTCCTTCGCCGCCTTCGTCACCTCGAAGGGATTGTCCAGCATCGCGTCCACACCGGCCTTCACGCTCTCCGCCAGGCTTTCCGCGTGGGTCTCGTAATAATGGTGGAAGTTCACCGTCTGCAGGAAATCCCCGCCGTCCGTCATGGCATACCGGATGCCCCACTTGTCCTTCAGGATATCCTGCACCTCGTGGTTCAGCATGGCCGGGATGTGGTTGATCTCGTTATAGGAGGTCATCACGCCCTCCGCATGCCCCTCCTCCGCGCAATAACGGAAGGGCTCCAGCTCATAGTCATATTTGACCTTGTCGGTAACGTCAAAGCTGTCATAGGCGCGCCGGTATTCCTGGTTGTTCGCGTAGAAATGCTTGAGCACCGCCCCGGTGCGGATGCGGTCACCGCGCTCGCCGGGCGCCAGGGGCGATCCGTCGTAGTTATGCTCGTCCTGCATGCCGGTGATGTACGCGGACGCCATTTTTCCCGTCAGGTACGGATCCTCCCCGTAGCCCTCCTCGTTCCGCCCCCATCTCGGGTCGCGGCACAGGTCCACCGTCGGGCACAGGCGGCAGTGCCCGCCCTTGCCCACCGCGTTCTCAAAGGCCCGGGATTCCTTGCCGGTCACGTCCCCGGCCTTCCGGATCAGCTCCCGGTCAAAGGTCGCGGCCATGCCGATGGGCTGCGGAAAGGAGGTGGTGGGCGTCGGCGGATAGGCTTCGCCCTGCCCGGCCCTCGCCTGGACACCGTGCGCGCCCTCTCCCCCGCAGGTGGACGCGGCGATCCCCAGCCGGTCGTTCCGGATCCACAGGCTGAAGCAGGCGAACTTCTCCTCCGGGGTCATCTGCTTTACCAGGTATTCCGCGCGTTCGCGGTCCGAAAGCTTCGTATCGTACAAAGGCGTATTCCTGTCCATCTGATTTCCTCGCTTTCCCCGTGCCGGGGCGCCGCTTTTCCGGCGGCCCGGCACAGGTTTTTTCAGCCGGCCGCCTCCGCGGCTGACTATTATTCTGTATAAACGGATCTTTGTTGAAACGATTTTACCATAGGTTTTTCCCGGCGTCCATCCTTCGGAAAAAGTTCTTCCGCGTCCCGGACGGAAACACTTTTCAACAATTTGTTGCAACGGTGAAAAAAAACTTTTATAATGCCCATAAAGGGTTGAAAAAAAAGAGCTTCCGGCCGGAAATAAATCAGAGGGGGGAAAATTCGGTGCAGCAGATCCGTATCATCAACCTCCTCATGCAGTCCGCCTACCTGATCGGGCACCTTCTTTTCATCGTGCTGCTTTACCGGAAAAGGCAGCCCACCCCGATCTGGCGATGGTTCTTCGCGGCAGCCGCCGCCATCTGGATCTGGGTGCACGGCCGGTTCCTGGAGACCATCGTATACCTGTTCTTTCCCGACAATAATGATGCCTATGTGTTCGCCGCGAACTATCAGTACATCGGCAACATGACGGCGGTCGTTTCGTATGTGATCTGGGTGCTCTACCTGTCCGGCCACGAACGGGCAGCGTCCAATAAGTGGCTGCGCGCCTTTCTGTTCGCCTGCCCGGTCACGGTGTGCACGCTGGTGTTCACCAATCCGTGGCACCGTCTGTTCTACACCCGGCTGGTCATGAGCGAGCGCGTTGCCCACGGCCCCATGTTCGTGCCCTGCATCATCTGGAGCTACGCGATCCTTTTCACGGGCTATATCGTTTCCGTCCGCCACGTGCTGCGCACGGGGCGTGACGTCGTGAGGCAGATCCTCATGTTTTCCCTCTTCCCCATCGTGCCGGCCGCCGGCGTGCTGGTGCGCTCTGCCACCGGCGTTGACCTGGTGGACTACACCCCGCTGATCATGGCGGTGTCCATGATCTGTCTTTATCAGATCGTTTTCCGCCATCACTATGTGAACATCATCTCCGCCTCTGTGCGCGACGTCATCGAGCAGGCGGTCCATCCCATCGGCTTCTATGCCCGGGACGGGAAGGACCTGATCTATGCCAACCGGATCGCCCGGGAACAGTATCCCGACCTGCTGGAGCGCGGACTCCCCGCGTTCCCTGACGGGCAGGGCGTCTATGAGGAGACCTTCGGCGGCAGGCGCCTGACCGTGGAGGTAAAGCCTCTGGAGCAGGGCACCGTGCTGGCGGCCGGGACGGACGTCAGCAACATCGTGGAGCAGCAGGCGGCCATCGACCGGCAGATCGCGGAGCGGGAGACGCTCCGGCAGGCGCTGGAGGAAGCGAACCGGAACATCGACGCCTATCTCAGCTCCCTGTACAGCGCGGAGGGCGTGCAGGCGAAGCAGGAGCTGATCACGCGGACCTATGCCGCGATCCGGCAGACCTTCGCCCGCGTGGCCGAAAACCTGCGCACGGCCAAAGCCGCGCCGGAGAAGGCGGACGCCGCGCTGAACGAAAACCTGGCGCTGACCCGGGACTGCATCACCGAGATCCGCCGGGCCGTCACGCTGCTGAAGGAGGGCTGAGCATGGACATGTTTGAACAGGCCCTCCGGCTGCTGCCGGACACGGTGATCATCACGGACGTGTACTGGTACATCCTCAATTTCAACCATGCCGCGCCCTTTGAGGGGCTCCGGAAGGGACAGCGCCTCACCGCCTTCATGCCCGACTGCGCGTCCCTGCCCCGGGACCGGCTGTCCCGGAACGGGAAGGTGTATCAGCGCAGCGTCACCCCGGTTTACGACCACGGCCTGCATGTGGGCTACACGGCTTATCTGGCGGACGTCACCGACCGGGAAAACCTGACGGAGCAGCTGCGGCGCAGGAGCGCTGAGCTGGACGCCATGACCCGGCAGCAGGCGCGGGCCAACGAGGAGCTGGAGGCATACGTCCGGCAGGCCGAACAGCTGTCCGTGTATGAGGAGCAGCTGCGCATCGCCCACACGATCCACGACGACGCCGGGCACGCGGTCACGGCGCTGAACACCATATCCCGGATGTGCCTGCAGCTGCGGGAAAGCGACCCCGAGCGGTATCAGAGCCTGCTCGACGAAGGCCTGGCCCTCTGTGAGCAGGCGGCGGTGGAAAGGGAAACGCCGCGGTGCTCCTCCCTGCGGGAGATGCTGGAGGGACTGCGCGCCGCGACCACCTTCCCCGTGGAGCTGATCGTCACCGGGGAGGAGCCGCCCTTTGCCGGCGCTCTGCATGAGATCATCGGCAAGGTCTGCCGGGAGGCGTTCAACAATACCCTCGCCCACTCCCTGGCGGACAGGCTGACCGTTGAGCTCGCCATGACGCCGGAGGCGCTGAGCCTGCACATCCGGGACAACGGCTGCTTCCGCGGCCCGCTGGAAAAGGGCTTCGGCCTGACAGAGATGGAGGAGAACGTACACAGAACGGGCGGCACGGTCGATTTTGAAACAGAGGAAGGCGCGGGCTTCGGCATCCGCGCGGAATGGAGTGCGGAATGATGAGTGAAAAGATACGGGTTTTGCTGGCGGACGATCATCCCATCATGGCGGAGGGACTGAAGCTGGCCGTCAACGCCTGGGAGGAATTTGAGGTCGTGGGCATCGCGGCCGACGGGCAGCAGGCGGTGGACATGTTCCGCGCGCTTTCGCCGGACCTTGTGATCCTGGATATGCAGATGCCGAACCTGTCCGGGCCGGAAGCCGTACGGCTGATCCGTGCCGAATGCCCCGGCGTCCGGACCGTCGCCCTGACCACCTTTGACGACGCGGAGACCGTATCCCGCGCCATGGAGGCCGGCTGCAACGGCTTCCTGCTGAAGGTGATCGAGCCGGAAAAGCTGCGGACCTCGCTGCTCTCCGTCATGGGCGGCATGAACGTGTATGACGAAGAGGCCATGGCTCACCTGAAGCAGAGCCTGCGCCGCAGGGCGGAAACGGAGTTCAGCCCCCGGGAGCTGGAAATGCTCGGCTATATCCGCCTCGGCATGACCAATGCCGAGATCGCGGGAAAGCTGAAGCTCCGCCCCGGGACCGTGAAAAACATGATCTCCCTGCTTCTCAGCAAGACCGGGTGCATCAGCCGCGCGCAGCTGGCCGGCTATGCCACCGACAAGCGTCTGCCCGACTGACCGGCAGGCCCGGAAACCGCTGAAAAATCAATCTTGTGCCCGTATCAGCAGTGCCGAATGGAATGCCGTTCGGCACTGTTTTTGTTTGTGTGTTGACGTTACAATTAAATTACAGAAATCCGGGTATACAGAAAAAGAGAACCGCGTTTCCCGAACGCATTTCCGCATAACCCTTTTGCACGACGAATGGAGGTACCACTCATGCGCAAGCTCTGCAAATGGCTTCTGGCTCTCTGTCTGTTCGCGGCCTGCCTGACGGCGGCGGCCCTGGCCGACGGAGCCATGACTCCCCCCGTGATCACGGTCAACGGAGAAACGGCGGACATCGTGATCCCGCTCAACAGTACTCCGGCGATCCTTGTCACGGTTCCCGCCGAAGCGACGGGGCTCGACGTGTCCGCCCGCTTCTCCGGCGATCCTGACCGGTATGAGGGCACCTTCCTGGATCAGCACAGGCTCATGAGCTTCAATGAGATCCGTGACCTGCGCTTTCCCGAAAGCGGCGTCTGGGAGCTCACAGCCCGTTATATCACAGAGGAATACGACTCCGGTACGGACATGGATCAGCTTGAGTGGATCCCGTCCGGGACCCTGACGGTCACCGTCAGTGAGCCCGCGGACGTCCTGGACGAGCCGGATGCCGCGCTGGATACGGATACCGTGACTCAGGGCGAATGGCTGACAGTGTCGGTTTCGAACTTCCAGGGCAAAAACGAGTGGTACCGGTACCGGGTGGAATTCGCGGACCCGCAGGATCCCGAATGGGTCACGGTCCTGGGCAATTTTGTCACGCTCCGGGAGGGTCTCCTTTCCTCCTTTAGGGTGCCGACGCTGGGTCTGGATCCCGGCCGGTACCGGCTGTACATCTGCGCGACGGCGGTCGGCTGCGCGGAGAGCGGGACGTACCTGCCCTTTGAGGTCAGTGAAGATGCCGTCCCGGAGGACGGGATCAGCCTGAGCGCGGATACCGCGCCCGTTTCCACGCCCGTCACCATCGCCGCCCGGGCAGCCGGAGCCGACAGGCTGTGCCTGTCCGTCTCCGTGGATGAGGATCCCTTTGGATACTATGACGATCTCTGGATCGACGGCGACGCGGGCGTACGGATGCTGCAGCTGGACACCCCGGGAACCTGCCGCCTGACCCTGACAGCCTGGAATGATGCCGGGGGTGAAGGCGGAGAGTCCCGGGTCGTCGGCACAGCGGTGCTGAATATTTTCGCGCAGGATAATGCCCGCCTCTCCGCAGCGTCCTTTACCGCCTTCCCCGGCGTTCTCGCCGAGGGGCTGGACTTCAGCGGGAACATCCTGCCGGACAGCCGCGCGGAGTGGTGCGACATCCAGCTCGAATACTGCCCGGATGACGCGGACTGGTCCACCGTTTATTTGACAGGCCATGACATAACCGTCCCGGGCGAAGAGGCGGTGTTCATCCCGGCGCAGGTATTCACCCACGGCGGGACTTACCGCCTGAGCGTTTTCACCTCGGCAGCCGGCATGGAGGGCTCCTTCAGCGAATACTTCTTTGTGCGCTCGTCAGCAGCGGGCGGTGACGCGGAGCTGCTGGTCAACGGCGGCACGAAGGATATCACCCTGCAGGGCAGGGAGGACGTGCAGATCCGGATCAACGCCCCCGGCGCCACCGCCGCGCGCGTGCTGATCGGCGGAAGATGGGAGTACCTCGGCAGCCCGGAGGAATTCTCCTTTGATTGGTGCGTCGAAAGCGGGAGCCTGGCCCTGGTGGCGCAGATCACCGCGGACGAACCCGTGTGGATGGCGGAAGACTTTGACTGGGACGGCTTCCGCTGGGAAACGGACGTAAACTGGGGCGAATACAGCAACGCGGTCAACGTCCGCGTCCTGAATGAGAACGGCCGGCTGGCGCCGCCGGAGGTCACCGTTGTAAACAGCACAGTCGCCCGCGGCGAATGGCTGGGCGTGAATATCGCGCCGCAGGAAAACGTTGACGAATACTGGGCTGTGATCGACGTAAAGCGGTACGACGATTTCGGCGGCTTCCACCGTGAGCGCGTCATGGATCCGGACGTGCCGTGGTCGGGCTTCATCGGCGTCCCGACTCTTTCGCTGGAGCCCGGAGACTATTACCTGACCGTCGGCATAAAGGCCTACGGCTGGGAAAACGCCGAGACCACCGTGCCCTTTACAGTGGAAGCGCCGGAAGGCGGTTCCCTTCCTGACGTCGTCCTTTCCCTCCCCACGGATTCGATCCTGACCGGAGAAGGCATCCCCTTCTGCGGCTACGCGCCGGGCGCGGATCGCCTGACGGTGGACGTCGTCTGGGATCTCGATCCCCACTGGGAAAACCATTATGACGACGGCGGGGATTATCATTCCTGGTCCTGGGGCTGCTCGCAGCGCGGCGTATATACCTTTACGCTGGAAGCCTGGCAAGGCGAAACCAGCCTGGGCACGGATTCCTTTGTGCTGACAGTGGGGGCTCCGAACGGAGACCTCAGCGTGCCCGTCACGCAGGACGTTCCTGCTCTGACGGAGGTGGGTGCCGGTTTCACAGGCTCCTTTATCGCGGACGGGAACGCCACGGAATACAACGTCTGCCTGATTTACTTCCCGGAGGATGCCGGCTGGCAGAACGTCTTTGAAGAATACAGGCGCGCGGACGCGGAGGACAGCACGGTCCTTTCCATCCCGGGAGACTGCGTCAGCGCTCCGGGCGTCTATCAGCTGCAGATCGGCGTCTATGCGCCTGGCTGGAACGGCGCGCAGCTGAATCAGCGGATCCTGGTCACGGAAAACATGGAACAGAGCCTGACCCTGACGGTCAACGGCAGCGCCGAGGATATCGGGGACTGGACGAGCCATCAGTGGCTGACCGCGGAACTGACCCTGCCGGAGGGCGTGACCGCCATGCGCGTCATGCTTTCGAACGGCTGGGAGTGCTTTGACGCCGAGGACCGCAGGACCTTTGACGACAATCCCGGCTCCGGCAGCTATATATACGTCGCCCAGGCCTCCACGGATGAGCCCGTGTGGCGCTCCGAAGGCTTCGACTGGGGTCAATTCGACTGGAACAGGGACGTGAACTGGACCCTGGTCAGCAACGCCGTGCGCGTGAACGTCACCTCACCTAACGGCCGGCTGGACGAGCCGGACGTGACCGTGAACAAGACTTCCCTCTCCCGCGGCGAATGGCTCACCGGCTCTGTTGCCCCGCAGGACCGTGACGAATGGTATTGGGGCCAGGTCCGCAGGGAATGGCACGACGACGGCGGCTATCATTGGGAAGACGTGCTGGGCTTCAGCTTTGACGCGGACAGTCACTTCTCCATCCCCACAGCGCTTCTGCCGGCCGGCGACTATTACCTGGCCATCGGC
>JAFWQA010000018.1 GCA_017509255.1 Clostridia bacterium
CGCGGGAGGAGGCGCTGATGCGGCGCCTGAAGGGCGAGACGCTGCCTGCGCCGTGCGACGCGGGGCCGGCGCTGAGCCGGGTGATCCTGAAGGCCTGCGCGTATAAGCCGCAGGACCGGTATGATACGGCGGAGGAGCTGAGAGGGGCGCTGGAGAAGGCCGGGCAGAAGGCCGCGGAAAAGGAAAAAAAGCGCCGGTGGCCGGTGTGGCTCGCCGTGGCGGCAGTGCTGCTCGCGGCCTGTGTGCTGTGGCTGACCCGGCCGTGGGAGGAAGCTATGCCCGCCGTGCCGACGGCGGCGGTGGAGACACTGACCGCAGCGCAGGAAACGGCGGTCCCGGTGACGGAAGCCCCGGAAACAGGGACTCCGGAGCTGAGAGAGCTGGAGCTGACGGGCAAGACCTATGCCGGGCTCGGCTTCATGGGCGATGAGGCCGTGCCCTATGTGAACACCGCGCGGGTGCTGGAGGCGCTGGAGAGCGCCGGCTGCCGCCTGACGGAGGAGGAAAAGGAGACGCTCCGGAGCAGGCTGCTGGACCAGTTCCGCCTGAGCGGGAAAACGGCGGGCGCGTCCGTGGGCGACACCGCGGAGATGCAATACCTGCCGGAGGAGGATTTTGAGGCGATGCTTTCGGCCAGGGGTTGGCGGCTCGTTTTCGGGGAGATCACGGCTGAATTCAAATGAAAAGCGTTATTTACGGAAAAGGGGACGCCGGATGCTACACTGACGCCGTATTCCGGAAGACAAAAATGAAAAGGAGACGGTACGGATGAAAAGAGCAAGAACAGTGTGGCAGGCGGCGGTCCTGCTTTTATGCGTCCTGCTGGCGTTTGCCGGCACGGCCGGGGCGGAAGCCCGCCTGAACGGGAATGATTCGGTCGAGTATGCTTATCTGACCATGGAGGAAGGTGTTGCCGGTTCATCCGTGGGCGGCGATGATTTTGCCAGCCGGGAGGAATTTACCGGCGGAGGGCAGTACGGCAACCAGTACAGGATCGTGCTGAAGGAGCCGGGCGCGCTGATCGTAAGCCCCGTCGCAGAGGGCGCGGAAGCCTCCGTGCAGGTCTTTGCCGATTTCCGGATGACGGAGGAGCTGCTGAGCGTCCGGTCCGGGACCGAGCCGGTATACGGAGCGGTTTTTCTGCGGGAGGGCACGTATTATTACCGGGCGCGGACGGAAAGCCCCGCCGCGGATACCTGCACGGTGAGCGTATATGTGCGCTTTCTGCCGGAGACGAGCATGAAGCAGAAGGCGACGGAGGAAGCCGAAGCCGGGCTCTGGGTGCCGAGAGCGGACTGCGTTCCCGTTTTTGCCGATCAGCTGAGCAGGAGCAGCGAGGCGGTCTTTGCCACCGTGAAGAGCGGGGACGAGCTGGCCTGGTTCATCTGCCACGGCATGTACACCAATGTACGCATCCGGTTCAGCCCGACCGTACATTGCCCGCGCTACACGGTCCGGCTGGAGGAAGACGGTCACCTGATCGTGATGATCCCGGGCGGGAAGCACGCGAGCGTACGGCTGTTCAGCGAGGCGGGCGGATGGCTTCCGGTCAAGACCGAGACGGTGGACAGCGATGCCCTCGGGGGCTGCGTGACCGCGGTGACCCTGAAGGCGGGCACCTATCAATTCGACGTGATCCCGGAGAAAGACTCGGACCTGAAGGAGCTGAATACCCTCGCTTACCTGGGCTTCATTCCGGGCTTTGGGACGGAGGGCTTTAACGGAAGCGCGGTGGAGTCCGCCTGGCCCGTGGATATTTCCGGATCGCAGGCGGAAAACATTTCCGGACCGAAGACGGAGAAGGAGCCCTTCTCCGTGAAGAAGATCAGGTACAGCGACGACACGTCGGAGGCCGAGGTGATCTTCGGGGTCCCGAAGGAGTACGACCCCGAATGGATGCGGGCGGTCATCCGCGTGGTGCCGGGAGTGGTCATGGCGCGGGACGCGGAGAGTGCTGCTAAGATCTGGCATGAGGAAAACTACGAAAACGCCATTGAGGGCACGACCTTCCGGACCTCGGAAAACGGGGTATACACCGCCCGGGTATCCGGAAACGGCCTGGAGCCGGTGCAGTTCTTCTTTGCGGTGGAACACATCGGCAAGGTCTCCGCGAAGACGGCGGGGCTGGCCCTGCCGGAGGAGAAGTACTGGAAGGAACTGAAGGCGGAATATACCGTCGTGAAGAATGAGGATGAGCTGATCTCCCTGATCCGCTCGGGAGGCGTATTGTATTCCACCTATGACGAGATGAGCATCGCAAAGCCGTACTCGAGCAAATACTCCTTTACCCTGGAGGAGGACGGGCGCCTGTACGCGGCGCTGTATTCCAACAGATGCGATGCCGCGCTGCGCCTGTTCTCCGACCGGGAAATGACCAATGAGCTCCTGGTCGCGGAGAACATCAGGAGCACCAACGATGCCATTGCCTTTGTGGATCTGAAGAAGGGCACGTATTACTGTTACTACGTGCTGACGGCAGGCAGGAAAACGGATACCGACGCGGCTACCTACCTGGGCTTTGTACCGGGGTACGGAAAGCCCGGCTTTGACGAAAACGCGGTCCGGTCCGGAGGAAACCTCCTGAGGGATGAGGAGGAATACGCGGAGGACGAATACGCGGAGGAGGAATACGAGGAGGGGGCAGAATACAGCGTGACGACCGTGCAGCTGCCGGTCTACGGTTCGGAAAAGGAGTTCGAAGAGGCGGTCAGGGACGGCGAGGGGTACTCGGATGACCTGTACGACGACAGCTATGATCCCGCTGACAGGCGTTTTACCGTGGAGGAGAGCGGATATCTGCTGGTGCAGATCAACAATAACGACTGGTGGAGCTTCAGCGTTTTTGAAGACGCTTACGTGCAATCCGAGATCCTGAGGGTCGACCCCGGCGCTTATGATGACGGGGAGGACACGGGCCGTGCTCTTTACCGGGTCTATCTGGATCCGGGCGCCTACTGGTATACCGTTCCCCCCACCGACAGGACTGACGTGCTCCGGCTCGGCTTTGTGCCGGCGGGCAGGATCATCTCACTGCAGGACTGCCGGCTGAGCGCGGACGGAGTGGGAGCGGAGGTCTCCTTCAGCGTCTGTGAGGAATATCTGCCCGGCGGGACGGACGCGGAGCTGCGCGTCGCGCGCGGAACGCTGCTGAACCGGAGGATCAACAACCCGGAGCTGGATAAGGATACGGAATGGGTGGGAATGATCCGCGGCACAGAGGCAAAACTGCCCGGACCGGGGATCTATACCGCCCGGATCGGAGGCGGGGATCTGCCGCCCTTCCAGTTCACCTTTGAGGTCAGTGCGGACGTGCCGGCTGCGGCGGAAGCGCCGGCTGCGGCGGAAGCGGCGGCCGCGGAGGAGCAGGAGAGCGGCCTTACGATGAAAAAGGTGATCTCCCGGATCCACTACATGCAATGGATCGCGGAGGAGAACGGCATCGAGCTGCCGGAGGTCATCCCGGGGAAGGAACTGATCGATTATATGCACGAGATCGATGAGCTGCTGCGTCAGGCAGGCTTCGATTTCCGCAGGGAATAAGCAGCGGGCCGGAACGACCGGCCCGCGGGCTGCCCGGAATCCATTCCGGACAGCCTTTTTTGTACAAATCACGCGCCGCGTCAAAACAGCCTTGAGAAACCGGGGTGCATCATATATAATACTGAATCAGAAATAACCGTTTTTCCGTTACGGGTTCAAGGGGTTTCAGGGGATGCAGGTACCGGTTTTGCCCAGGGGCTGGGAAGAATGGAATATCGCGGAGGTCATCGGGGAAGGATCCTACGGGACCGTGTACCGCGCGGAGCGTGTTTCCGCCGGGGAGACGGCGGAGAGCGCCATCAAGGTGATCCGCCTGCCCGACGGGGAGACCGCGGAAAAGGAGATCCTGCGGGAGCTGGGCTCCCCGGACCGGGTGCGCGCGTATTACCTGGACATGCTGCAGGGCTATGTTCAGGAGATCCGCACGATGAACGAGCTGAAGGGCGTGTCCGCCCACATCGTGAACGTGGAGGACTGTGCCCTTGAGGAGAATGAGGACGGCATCGGGTGGACGCTGTTCATCCGGATGGAGCTGCTGACCTGCTTTCAGGACTACGCACAAACGCATATCATGACGGAGGAGGACGTGATCCGGCTGGGCACGGAGCTTTGCGGCGCGCTGGAGAGCTGC
>JAFWQA010000047.1 GCA_017509255.1 Clostridia bacterium
AATTCTGGATCAGCTGCTTCCGGGCGAACAGGTGGAAGTGATCGAGGACGAAGGCGACTGGGTAAAGATCATCGTCCCGGAAAAGACGGGCTATGTCTATAAGGAGTATCTGCGGATCATTGAACAGAACCAGAGCGGAAGTACGGGCATTGATATCCCGGAGGAATACCTGACGATGTTTTTGCAGATGCTTTCCGGACAGAGTTCTTCCGGCAGCCTGCCCCTGACACCGGACGGGAATCTGACGCTGGTTGATGATGTGGGCAGTCCGACCGGAGAAGGAAAACAGTTCATCACGATGGTGACGCGATCCGGCAATTACTTTTATCTCGTCATCGACAGGGACGAAAAAGGCAATGAAAACGTCCATTTCCTGAACCAGGTCGATGAAGCTGATCTTTTCTCCCTGATGGATGAGGATGCGGCGGCAGCCATGAAAGAACAGCTTGCCGCTCAGGAATCAGAAAAGCAGCAGGAACAGCAGACTGTCACGCCTACAGAAACTCCGGATACAGAAGAGGATACAGAACAGGAACCGGAGCCGGAGCAGAAATCCAAGGCTCCCTATGTCCTTGGCCTGATCCTGCTGCTGGGCGTTTGCGGCGTGGGCGGCGCTTTCTTCTTCATGAAGAATAAGAAGCAGCAGACAGCTGTAGCAGACAGCCCTGATCCTGATGCGGATTACCGTGAGGATGACGACGGCTACGATATCCCGGAAGAAGCTGAAGACGAGGAGGATTATGACGAAAGCGAGGATGAGTAATGCCGGAAGTCATGACAATCGAAGAACTCCGTGAACTGATCCGGACACTGCCCGACGACGTGATTATCCGTGTGGAGTTCCTGAAGGAGGATGAGGATGGCAGAGAAAAAGCAGAGGCAGTACAAGCTCCATGAGGTCTGCATCCGCCTTGCGGAGGGAACGACGCTGTATTCTACGGAACCGATGAACACGCCTGACCGTGCCGTGGATGTCATGCGGAAGGAGCTTTCCCAGTATGACCGGGAAGTGCTCTGCGTCGTGAATCTCAATTCCAGGCTGAAACCCATCAACTTCAACATTGTCAGCATAGGGACGATCAATCAGTCCCTCGCTGACATATCCAACATCTTTAAGAGCTGCCTGCTCAGTAATGCGTCCGGTCTTTTGCTGATGCATAACCATCCGAGCGGAGACCCGACGCCTTCGCAGGAGGATATTGCATTGACAAAACGGGTAATTGCGGCAGGCAAGCTCATGGGTGTCAGCTGTCTGGATCATGTGATCATCGGCGGGCAGAACGGAGCAACTTACAGTATGCGGGAAGAAAAAATCGTAGATTTCGATCCCGCCAATTACGGCCTTGTGGCCGAGAATGGAGAGCGAATTATGGAAGAACAGAAAAAGTACGACGGCAGCAAGAAGATCGAAGAGATCACTCTGCACTTCGGCAAGGGAACGGCAGAGCCGTTTACCACAAAGGACGGAAAGGAATTGGTGAGGATCACGATCCCCAATCAGGACCGCAATGATCATACCCCGTGGGCGAGCTTTGTGCTTCCCGCAAAGGCGGTGCATGAGAACCAGTACGGCAAAGGCCTGTGGGCAAAGATTCCTGCGGACGGCACGACCACCGTTACCAAGCCTTATCTTGCCGGTCAGCAGGACGGGAAGAACATCTGGGAGAATGAAAAGAGAGCCGTCCCGAACAGGGAGCTGAAAAGCATGGTGGAATTTTATAAGTCCCAGAGCCGTGATTCCGTCTTGGGGCAGCTGGGCGAGAAGAAAGCTTCTGACAGGAAGCCCCCGGTAAAGCAGAACACCGGGCCGGAGCTGTAAACCGCCGAACAAGGGCAGCCACATAAGCTGCCCGATACATTTCAGCCTTTCACATCCCGTGGGAGGCTGATTTTTATGCTCACATACAGAAGGAGGATAAGACTATGAGCAATACTGTAAGAATCGGCAATCAGAGTATCAGCTACGAACAGGCCAAGGACATGCTTTTTCCGGAGCTGATCCCGCAGAAAGGCAACGAAGCGCTTCTCTCCGCCCATCCTCACGACAAGGTGGAGGATCTGGCTGTTTTGTACCGTCTGGATCTTCATTCCGGCGACGGCACCATGATGTCTGCCCGCGTGACGCAGGGGCTTCTGGACGCTTTCGGTGTCAGTGCAGAGCAGATGAAAAAGGATGCGCTGGAACACGCGCCGGTCACACACCCGGCCTCTTTCCGTTCCATGGAAGAGGTTCTCAGCGAGATGATGGGCGGTATGCCCGTGCCGACGCCTGATGACGGGCAGCCGAGGCTGTACGTGGCAAGCACAGAGACCATGAATCGCGGCGCGGGCGTTCTGGCCTACCCGGACTTTCTTCAGGAGGCTTCGGAGAAGATCGGCGGCAACTTCTTTATCCTGCCGTCATCCATCCATGAGCTGTTGTTCCTGAAGGATACCGGCGACATCACCAGGCAGGAGCTTACCAGTATGGTGCGCAGCGTCAACGCAGCGGAGGTCAGCCCGTCCGAGCAGCTGTCCGATAATGTCTATCACTATGACGGCAAGGACAGGGTGTTTGAGCTGGCGGAGAAATACGAAGCCAGGAAAACGGAACGGCAAACAGAGAAGCCATCTCTTCTGGGGACACTGGGCAAGGCGAAGGAAGCGCAGAAAGACCAGCCGATAAAGGCGAAGTCCGGCAAAGTGCAGGAAGCAGTGATCTGAGGAGGATGCGATGGGCTACAGACTTGTGATAACGGAAAAGCCCTCGGTTGCTGCGGCAATCGCCAAAGTGATTGGGGCGACAGAACGGAAAGACGGCTATTTTCAGGGCAGCGGGTATCTTGTGAGCTGGTGTGTCGGTCATCTCGTAGAGCTTGCCATGCCGCAGGCATACGATGAGAAATACGGAAAATGGAGAAAGGAAGACCTCCCGATCCTGCCGGAAAAGTGGAAGTATCAGATTTACCAGTCCACAAAAAAGCAGTTTCAGACGCTGAAAAGCCTTATGGCAAGAAAAGACGTGACCGAGCTTTGCTGCGCTACAGATGCAGGGCGTGAGGGCGAACTGATTTTCCGTCTTGTCTATCATCAAGCGGGCTGCCGAAAGCCATTCAGAAGGCTTTGGATTTCATCCATGGAGGACAGCGCGATCCGTGAGGGCTTTCAAAACCTGAAACCTTCCGCTGAATATGATGCCCTTTATAACGCGGCGCTCTGCCGTGAACGTGCAGACTGGATTATCGGGATCAATGCCAGCAGGCTGTATTCCTGCCTGTATGATTCTACCCTGAACGTGGGCCGGGTCGTAACGCCGACACTGGCTATGTTGGTGGAACGGGAAGAAGCAATAAAGGCATTTGTGCCGGAACTGTTTTATACGGTGCAGCTTCAGACGGATGCGATCCGCGCATCCAGCAAACGGTTTTCTAACAAGGCAGACGCCGAGGTTCTTGCCGCAAAATGCAGGGAGGATCATCAAGTGCGTGTGGAAAGCGTAGAAACAAAAGAAAAGACAGAAAAGCCGCCGCTTCTCTATGATCTGACTTCCCTGCAGCGTGATGCGAACAAGGTACTGGGCTTCTCCGCGCAGCAGACGCTGGATACCCTGCAAAGCCTGTATGAAAAGAAGCTGGTCACTTATCCAAGGACGGACAGCCGTTTTCTCACGGAGGATATGGCTCCGTCCCTGCCGGAACTGGTGTATCAGGTGGCAGCAGCTTTGGATTATGTCGTGGATATTCCGGTTCATGCCGGTCAGGTAATCAATAATGCGAAGGTAACAGATCATCATGCGGTGATCCCGACAAGGGAGTTAAGCAATGCCAGGATCGCGGAGCTGCCGAAAGCGGAATCCGAAATCCTGAAACTGGTAGCGGTGCGATTTATGGCTGCCGCAGGTGATCCTTGCCGGTATGAAGAAACAACGATAAAGCTTTCCTGTGCCGGGGAGGCATTTACCGTGAAGGGGAAAACCATCCTGCAATCCGGCTGGAAGGAAATCGTGGAGCATTTTTATCCTGCGAAGGAGAAGGATGCGGAAGCGCTCCCCCGCGTGCAGGAAGGGATGATCATTCCTCTTGCAAAGGCCGAGGTTAAGGATGGGAAAACAAAACCGCAGCAGCATTTTACGGAAGGCAGCCTGCTTCATGCGATGGAGACTGCCGGCGCGGAGGATATCCCGGATGACGCGGAGCGGAAAGGTCTGGGTACACCGGCAACCCGTGCCGGGATTATCGAAAAGCTGATCCAGCGCGGGTTTGCCGTCCGCAGCGGTGATAAGAAAACAAAGATACTTCTCCCGACTGAAAAGGGCGTCTCGCTGGTCACTGTCGTGCCGGAGAAACTGAAATCTCCCATGATGACAGCGGAATGGGAACAGAAGCTTCTTCAGATGGAGCGGCAATCCTACGATTCAGCCTGCTTTATGGAGGAGATCGGCGCATTCGTCCGGGAACTGGTGGATACCGCAGAGGTTGATCCGTCCATATCATTTGCTCCGTCTTTCCATCGGAAGGCGAAGAAAGGCAGGAAAAGATGAAACGCTATCATTACACCCTGGCAGAACAGGAAACAATCATAAATTGGGATAATGAGCTGGATGAGGCTACGGTCTATACCTTTGACCGCCGCCTGATCAGCAAACTGAAAGCGCTGGCGGCCAAGTATCCGGAGCATTACGTGCTGCTGGATAAGGGAGCGCAGCGCTCCGTAACTTACCGGGTGCCGAAACGCTGTATCGGCATCCGTCCCCCTTACAGCGATATAAGAAGAAAACAGCAGGCCGAGGACGCGAAAACCAAGGGCCTGCCTTTTGATGGAAAGGAAAAGGACGAAGATGAAGATTTTCAAATGGGATGAAATCAACGGACAGGACGAAGGAACCAAAATGGAGGCGTTTCTGACAGCAATCAATGATACGTTTGCGATTATGCAGCTGAGAGAGGGCGAGGAAACAAGGCCCATGCGCTTCATTTCCTACGAAGCCCTGCAAAGGGGCGGGAATCAGCCGGAAATTGACCGCTATGAACTGGTCTATGTGGCTCCGCTTCTCCCCTATAAGGATCAGAACACGATGCTGGAAATGCTCTACGAGAAATTTAACATCGCGCACCCGGCGGACTTCCATGGCCACAGTCTTTCGGTCAGCGACATCGTAGCCATCCGCACCAATGGTCAGATATCCTGTCATTACGTGGATTCCATCGGCTTTAAGGAGCTGCCTGAGTTTTTGAAACCGGAGAATTATCTGAAATACGCGGAAATGTCCATGGAGGACGATTACGGGATGATCGACGGGATCATTAACAACGGAAAAGCCCCGGCGCTGCAGGAGGCCGAACAGAGGGAATCCATCCTGGAGAAACTGAAGGCAGCCAAAGAACCGCCGTTTCTCGGAAAGTCCGAGATCGGGGAAAGGAATATCGAATGAAAACCAGATTCACCAAAGAGGAATCCATGCTGATGATGCTCTACAATCCGGGCAGCCGGGAAGGCCTGATCCGGGAGCTTGCCGGTATGAAGGTACAGCTTGCCCCGGAGGAAAAGCGGCTGTCCAGACTGACGGACAAGGTGATCAAAAAGCTCAATGCAATGGACGACGCGACATTTGAAGGACTGGATTTATATCCGGAGTAAGATGAGGAGGCCGGAATGGCAGGAAAATACACATTCTATGCGCAGCTTGCCGAAGAGATGGCAGGCCGCATTACCGCCAGCCGGGAGGCGTGGAAAGGTTTTCTTACCACGTCGGCCCGGCTTTATAAATACCCGTATGAAGACCAGCTGATGATCTATGCTCAGAGGCCGGATGCGACTGCCTGCGCGGAGTATGATCTCTGGAATGAGCGGATGCACCGCTATGTAAAGCGCGGCTCCAAGGGAATCGCGCTGCTCGACCACCGGGGAGATTTTCCAAGACTTCGCTATGTTTTTGATGTGTCAGACACCGGGACGAGGTGGAACTCGCGGGAAGTCCAGCTCTGGACGATGCAGGACGGATACCGCAGCCGTGTGGCGCAGGAGCTTGCCGATGCCTTTGAAACAGGGTATGGCAGCCTGGAATCTGTAATCGAGGAGATATCGGAGAAAAAAGCCCGGGAATACTGGGATAATTACGGCTGGGAGCTTGGCGACATCGTTGAGGGGAGCTTCCTGGAAGAGTATGATGACCTTAACATCGAGGTGAGCTTCCGGCAGGCGGCGGCCGCCAGCGTGAAATACGCACTGCTGACAAGATGCACGGATAACCCGGAGGACTTCTTCGATGAGGAAGAGCTTCAGAACGTATTTGACTTCAACACGCGGCAGACGGTCAACGCGCTGGGCAAAGCCGTAAGCAGCATTTCCACGGAAGTATTTGAAGAGATCGCAAGGACGATCCGCACGATTGAGCGTGAACAGCTCGAAGAAAGGAGCCGAAATGATGGCAGAGATGACGTACCGGCAGGCCGGGGATTATCAGATTCCGGAGATCGGGATCAGGATCGAGCCAGAGCCCCTGGGCAAATGGGGCAGGATGCGCAGAGCGTATCTTCAGGAGAACAGGCCGATGCTCTACAGCGACCTGGTGCTGAGCGAGAAGCTGTATCCGCATCTTCTGGAGATCCAGCAGAGCGCGGAGAACCGGATGGCGCAGATGATGCAGGCACTCCAGAAGACACAGCCGGCACCGGACAAGAAATCCGATCAGATGGGCTGGGTGCAGCACATGAACAGCCTGAGAGCACAGGCGGAGGAGATCGTAACAGCGGAGCTTATCACCAGTTAAGCCTCGCGGACTTCTTCCCGACAGAACAACAGCAAATTGAATCCATCGACCGGATGGAATCGCAAGCGGAGAGCCAGAAACAGCCCTCCGCTTTATTTATTTCCGATGAAGAGATCGACCGGGTGCTGCTGGGCGGTTCCGGTTTTGCCAATGGGAAAATGCGGATTCAGGCGCTGTATGACACGCAGCCGAACGCAAAAGAGCGTGCCGATTACCTAAAGAATGAGTATGGCATTGGCGGAAGAAGCTGGACGTTCTCTGATGGTACGAGAGGCTTTGTAGATTACAGCAGCAAGGGAATCCTGATTCGCCGGTATGGTTACGATCAGGAAGTCCGCCTTCACTGGAATCTGGTCGAGAAAAAGATCGACGCGCTGATCCGAAACGGCAGCTATCTGGATGAAGAGGAAAAAGCCCGCTACGCGGAGCTTTCCGAACGCTATGAAGCAGCCGGCGGTCTCCCGCTTCCCTCCCCGGCGCACGCTTTCCCGGAGCTCGGAGCGGAGCCTGTGCAGCAGGCGTCAGAGGACATAGATGCCGAAGAAGATGATTTCTCCGATATTGACCCGGCAGCTATTCGTGAAGAGCTGGCTCGCCGGGGCATCGTCAACGGCGAACTGGTCGATCCGGATGCGCTGGACCGTGACCCGTTTATACGGCAGGTCATGGCCGATGTAGAGCGCCTTTCCGCCGATGAAGAAGCACAGGAACCTGTTTCCGGTGAGAAACCCGTGCAAATGCAGGGTGAACTGACAGAGGAAGGTGCCGGGGCGATAGAAGTATCGGAAGAAGCCGAAGCACCGGAGATTCCTGCGCAAAATTTCCGTATTACCGATGATCATCTAGGCGAAGGCGGCCCGAAGGAAAAATACCAGAGGAATGTGGCGGCGATCCGCCTGCTTCGGACGCTGGAGGAAGAAAACCGGAACGCAACGCCGGAGGAACAGTCTGTCCTGTCGCAGTATGTTGGCTGGGGCGGCCTTGCGGATGCTTTTGATGACCGGAAGGATAACTGGAGCCGTGAGTATGACGAGCTGAAGGAGCTGCTGACGTCGGAAGAATACGAAATGGCGCGGGCTTCCACGCTGAATGCACACTACACCAGCCCGACCGTGATCCGCGCAATCTATGAGGCTGTCGGCCAGATGGGCTTTGCGAAGGGAAACATACTGGAGCCTGCCATGGGCGTCGGCAACTTCTTTGGTATGCTGCCGGAGGAAATGCAGGAAAGCCGCCTGTATGGCGTAGAGCTGGACAGTATCTCCGGGCGAATTGCCAGAAAGCTCTATCCGAACGCGGATATCACAGTTGGCGGTTTTGAAAACACGGATCACCGAGATTTTTATGACCTTGCTATCGGCAACGTCCCGTTCGGCAACTACCGTGTCGCGGACAAGCCGTATGACAAGCTGGGATTTACCATTCACAACTACTTCTTTGCCAAAGCGCTGGACCAGGTGAGAGCGGGCGGCGTCGTGGCTTTCGTCACCAGTCGTTACACCATGGATCAGCAGTCCCCGGATGTCAGAAAGTATCTGGCGGAACGCGCGGAGCTACTGGGGGCGATCCGTCTGCCCAACAATGCTTTCCGTGCCAATGCCGGGACGGATGTTGTGTCGGATATTATCTTCCTTCAGAAGCGCGACCGGCCTATCGACATTGAGCCGGACTGGGTACACCTTGGGCTTACACCAGACGGGCTTCCGATCAATAACTATTTTGCCGAGCATCCGGAAATGGTGCTGGGCGAGATCAGTTCCGAAAGCACGCAGTACGGAAAGGAAGCGCTGACGGTCAATCCTGTCCCCGGCGCGAACCTGGCTGATCAGCTGGAGAAAGCAATTTCCCATATCCATGGAGAGATCACTGTGCCGGAAATGTCGCTGGAGGATGAAACGGAAGCCATCGACGCGATTCCGGCTGATCCTTCCGTCAAGAACTATTCCTATGCGCTGGTCGGCGGCGAGGTGTATTTCCGTGAAAACTCCCTCATGCGCCATGTAGAGCTTTCCGACAAGGAAAAAGAACGCATGACCGGACTTCTGAGCCTTCGGAAGATCATGAATGAGCTGATCGAGTATCAGCTGGAAGATTATCCGGAGGAAATGATCACAGCAAAACAGCGGGAGCTGAACGCTGCCTATGACAGCTTTACCGAAACCTACGGGATCATCAATTCCCGTGCCAATGCCCGCGCATTTGAAGAGGATTCTTCCTACTATCTGCTCTGCTCCCTGGAGAACCTGAATGATGACGGGACGCTGGAAAGC
>JAFWQA010000048.1 GCA_017509255.1 Clostridia bacterium
ATTATGCCCCGGAACACTATGTCAGATGAAACAAAACACTGAGCTGACTCGTCTTTATTATTGGGCGGATTGCATCGATTTGCACCTTGGGGGTATAATAGATCCCCTGTTCGGTGAACAATTCCGTTCAGGCGCCCGGGATCATCATTGACAGGAGGATGTCTAAACAATGTCTGGTATAATGAGACGGAGCTTGGTACGTCTTTATAGTGTAAGGTATGCTGGGGGTGACCAGCAGTGGAAAGAAGGACAGCTACGATGAAGAAACTCATCCTTTGCATTGTTGCTCTGATTCTCATACTGTACGGCGCTTCGGCGTTGGCAGCCGGCAGTGATGAAGCACTGATCACAGATACACTCCGCCAGGCAGGCATCACCGAGCCGGTGCAGCTCTCTCAATGGGGCGACACGGCTGCTTGCTTCGCCGAGACGAACGGCGTCAAAAGGCTGATCCTTCTGGAGCGGCATGACGGCGCGTGGCAGATCGTGATCGACAATCCCACCGCGCTGATCCAGGACAGGGATTGGCCGCAGCTCCTCCTGGACAGCGACAACGCCGTCTTCTGGACCTACATCCTGTCCGATCAGGAGATCGTGCGCTATCACAGCAGCCGGAACGCCGACGGGACCTGGAGCCCGGTGGATCAGTATTTCTCCGACAGCGGCTATGGCGCATACGCCCATATCTGGAGCACCCTCTGGGACGACGCCCACGGCGGGGAGATCGTCCGCACCTTTGGCATGGTCAATGAAAACGAAAACGACCACGGCATTCAGCTCATGGAGGTGCTTCCCGCCACGTGGATGGCGGACTGCGTGCGGCTGGCGGACTTCGACGTCTCGCGCTTCCCTACATTCTTTGCCGAAACCAACGACCATTTCGCTTTTGAGAACGAGCGCTTTTTCCGGGAAGCCGCAGCAGCCCTCATGCCGGAATACGCCTTCGTCAAGGGCATGCTGAAAAACGGCGCCATGCACTTCCTGATGGAGAAGCCGGACGGCAGCCGGGTGTATGTGATCTGTGAGTACATGAGCCACCGCGCTGTGAACCTGATTGAGAGCAGTCCGCTGCCCGCCGGCACGGTGCTGGGGCACGAGAACTTCACCGACAGCCTGTGGATCGACGGGCGCTGCGTGACGGTTCATCTGCTCTATTCCGGCAAGGCCGGGCTGGAATACATCTACGACGACGCGGGCGGGGAGGATGCCTTCCTCTTCTTCGGCGACCGCACGGTGTGGAGCGGGGCCCAGGTTCCTGCGACATGCATCCTCTACGGGGATCACCCCTGGGACGACATCACGGAGATCGACTGGACCCGCCCGCCGCGCCGGCTGGACGAGGCTGCCGAGCGGATGGATTCCAGCCGCTATGCCATGGTGGTCAATCCAAACCCTGCTGACCGCCTGCACCTGCGGGAGCGGGCAGACAAGGGCAGCCGCTCCCAGGGCAAGTATTACACCGGAACTCCCGTGGAGGTTCTGTCCGTGGAGGGGGACTGGGTCCAGGTGGCTATTGGCGGGCAGCGCGGCTTCATGATGAGGCGCTACCTGACCTTCGGCCAGGCCGGAGACGCGCTGTATCTGGATTTGTCTGCCATGCCGCCGCTGTCCGCCAGGGATGAAAAACTGAAGGTTTACGCAGAACCGCAGATCGGCGAATACGAATGGCACATGAACGAGGACTGGAACACCATGCGGGTGATCGGGATCATCGGTGACGAGTGGTACCACGTCTGGTTCCCGGCCACCGGGGAGTATGGCTTTGTG
>JAFWQA010000049.1 GCA_017509255.1 Clostridia bacterium
AAACAACAACAGCCGCCAGCGCGACGACGGGCAAGACGGTGGGCGACCTGTACACGGTGAGCTACAAGGTAGGCGAAAGCGAGACAGGGACCATTGAAGCCGTCAACGGCGGAGAAGCAGTAGAAGTCATTAATACGCGCGACTCGATTGCGGTGAAAGTCACAAAGACTGTAAGCGGGGCTGATAACGGCGACAAATTCGAAATGACTGTGAAGGTCTATGATGGCAATACGCAGATCACGAGCCTGCCGCAGCAGACGGATACCAAGATCACCAAGAATGAAAACGGTACGCTGACGATCGAGCTCCTGAACGGTGAGACAGCGAACATTCTGGTACCGAAGGGATCCAAGGTAGAAGTCGTTGAGAAAACGAATCCGCTGTACAACGTAAGCTACAGTCCCGCAAACAGCGGGAACACCGCCGGAGTGATCACTGAGGCTGCTGCCGGGGACAAGATCACAGTCACGAACACGCGCAAGACGGCAGATATCACCGTGAAGAAACTCGTTGAAGGCAACATGGGCGATCTCACAGCGCCTTTCGGGTTCACAGTTACCGTCAAGGAAACAAACGGAACGGAGATCGCGCTGGCTGCTGCCGACGCTGAATTCTCACTGAAGCATAACGAGACGCACCTGATCGAAGATCTGCCTGTGGGCGCTACAGTGACAGTGATCGAAAGCGAAAATGACTACAATACCTCAACAAGCAATGTGAACATTGCAGACGGTGAATTCGACAAACCCAGCAGAACCTACGTATTCACAGTTCCTGCCCAGAACGCGACAGCCATTTTCACAAACGAACTGACCATCAAGATCGATACGGGCATCGACATGGATGCAGTGCCTTATATGGTATTGCTGGGAGTAGGCCTGTCCGGTCTGGCGGTGCTCGCAGTTACGCGCAGAAAGCGCAGGAAGGACGAAACAGCCTGAGCACCTGCACCACAACGCTTACCTGGAAACGTTCCGGGGTATAAGCCCCGGAACGGATCCCGGCATAAAAAGGAGGTGAGGCCGATTGAAAGTCGGGACCTCACAGACGAACGGAAGCATGGAGATCCGGGAACCAACTGAAAGGGGGCAGCCAAGATAGAAAACACCAGGGAAGTGGTTAAGCAGCCCCGAAAGAAATCCACCGGGAAGGAAGCGGTGAAGCTTCTGATCCGGCTGGTCATTCTGGCCGCTGTACTGTATGTGATCTTCGGGTACGGTTTTCTGATCACACAGGTGCGGGGGCAGGGAATGTTCCCGGCCATGAAGGACGGCGACGTGTGCGTTGTTTTCCGGACGGCAGCCATGGATCTGACAGGGCAGAAGCTGCAGCAGGACGATGTGATATCGTACCGGCTGGAGGACAAAAGGTACTTTGGCAGAGTGGTGGCGGTCGCCGGAGATCAGGTGCAGCTCGGAACCTCGGGCAGTGTCCAGGTCAACGGGATCACGGAAAAGGGAGAGATCCTTTTCCCGACATTTGCGGATGTGAATGTCGATATGACCGTTGAGGACGGGACTGTCTATGTACTGGGGGATTACCGCACGCAGGCTGAGGACAGCCGCGTGCAGGGCGCGATCCCTCTGGAGGCTGTTGAAGGCAAGATCATAACGATCCTGCGCAGACGGCAGCTGTAAGGAAACGTCAGAGGAACAAAGGGAATCTATCCCGAAAACGGGAAGATATAAAGGACGGTCAATAATTTAAGGAGGAAGAATATGAAAAAACTGCTTGCAATGCTCCTGGCTATCATGATGGTTATGACAGTAGCTTTTGCTTTCGCCGAGGGCGAGGGTGAGGGTGGAGAAACCGAAGTGAAGGATTCCGGATATGATTCTCCGGTCGAAGAATCATTAGGGAAACCCACAAAAGCCTTCAATATCACAATTACCAAAGGATATGTGATCAACGGATCGGATGAAGCCAGTGAAGAATATCCGAAACACCCTGCGGACGTTCTGAAGTTTGAAGTTTCCACAACGAAAGCGCCGGAATACTATTTCCACGGCAAAAAGGACGCGACAGTGACGCCTCCCCCTATCACGATCACCAATCCCACAGTGTCTGAAAATGCTGAAAAGCCTGAAATCGGGATCGCAGTCCCCGCATTCTCAAAGGTTGGCGAGTACGTCTACTATCTGGTTGAGACTGACAGCAAAACCGCCGGCGTGACCTACAATTATCTGGAAGATAATATGCTGGCGCTGAAGTTTACCATTGTCAATGAAACAGAAGAGGACGGAACCCCCACCGGGAAGCTGATCGTGGGCGGCATCGCGCTCCGTGACGGCGCTGAAGCCAACCCGGGCGGAAAGACCGAAGATAAAGAAAAGCTGGACAATGCCGAAGGAGACAGCGAGAACGTACACAATGAATACGAAGCCGGCAAGCTGACCGTATCCAAGAAGGTTACCGGCAACATGGGCGATATTGACAAGCCCTGGATCTTCAAAGTAACATTTACGCCTGCTGAAGACACGATCGTTCGCGGCACCGTTGCTCTGTCCGGCAGCGGCACCTACTACGGCGCGACTGCCCCGACTGCTGACGCAAACGGAAATATTACCGGAACCGCTTCAACAGACAAAACCATTGCGCCGAGCTGGGATACCGCCAAGACCGTCTACTTCACTCTGACAGACAAACAGGACTTTACCTTTACCAACCTGCCCAAGGGTCTTACCTATGAGATCACAGAAGTGGAAGCCGGCATGTACGGCTATGTTTCCACCGCAGAAGCCTCCGATACAGTCGTAAAAGAGGAAACCAAGGATGCGACTGCTCAGGCAACCGCTGCCCAGATCAAGGGCGCTATTTCCACAGCGGCGGAAGCGGATACCGCAGCCTTCACCAACGACAATTCTCAGGATATCGACACCGGTATCTTCATGGACAACGCGCCTTACATGCTGATCATGCTGATCGCCATCGCCGGCGTGGCCCTGATGATCGCCAGGAAGCGCAAGGAAGACATGTGATCCCGGGCGCTGACAAAGAACTGACTTAAAGGTTACAGGGGGCCGGGATCCGGCCCGGCCCCCTGATATCCCGATCAACAATGGGATTCCGGAACGGTTGACAGACGGAGAAGGGAGCAATACGGTTTTGAAGGTGATCCGTTTTCTGAACAGGGTTCTGACCCGGTTAGAGATCGTATTGCTGGCAGCTGCAATCATATATTCCGGATTTGCGCTCTGGGACAACCATCTGGTGTATAATCAGGTGGAAAACGGAATGCGGGAGATGCGGGAGATCAAAACGCTGAACGGGGAGGAACCGCTGAGTCTGTTTGATCAGCTGAGAAGCATCAACCCGGACGTAACAGCCTGGCTCAAAATGGACGGGACGTCAATCGACTATCCCGTGCTGAAGGGGAAAAGCAATTACAGCTATCTCAATACCGACGTTTACGGCGACTTCGCCATGGCGGGATCCATCTTTATGGATTACCGGAACAGCAGGGACTACAGCGATCCATATACGCTGCTGCTGGGCCACGACATGAGCGGGCACCGCATGTTCAGCGACATCAACCTGTACAAGAAGGAAGAGTTTTTCCGCGAGAATACACGCGGGATCCTGACGCTGCCTGACGGGGATCATGAGCTGCTCAGCCTGAGCGTGATCGTGACAGGCGCGTCCAATGCCCTGATCTTCAACCCGCAGAACTGGAAGAACCTGACAGCGGAGGAGATCCTGGAGGCCGTTCATCAGGAGGCCCTGTGGCTGAATGAGGACGGGATCCGGATCCTGGAGAGTATGCTCGCTTCCGAAAGCGGCGCCCATATTGTGGCGCTGAGCACCTGCTCCAGCGAATACAGCAACGCACGAACGATCCTGCTGACGGTGATTGATCCCGTCAGAGTCAAGATATACATGCCGGTCAAGCAGGCCGGGGACTGCTTCGATTAAGGAAGAGAAGCAAACCACGGCGCGGGAAACCGCGTACCGGGCGAAGGAGGAAATCTCATGATCATGAAAAAGATCCTGACGGGAATGCTGGGTATCCTGGCAGGGGCAGCCATTGCCTTTGCCGCCTTCGGCATGCCCGTACAGAACGCATCCGGAGAGGACGGCGCGACGACGGGAACCGCTCAGGCCACGATCCGGGTCGAGATCCAGACCAAGGGCGACGTGACGGATGACGAGTTCACCGTGCGGATGACCGCCCAGGACGACGCTCCGCTGCCGGAGGGAAAGAGCGGCAGCTATGATCTGAAGCTTTCCAAGCCCGGGAAGGCGGCTTTCCCGACCATCACCTACACCAAACTGGGTGTGAATTATTACACCGTGACGCAGGTGCCGGGAAGCGCAAAGGGCGCGAAATACGATAAATCGGTCTACCATGTGAAGGTATCCGTCATCCGGGATACGGAGACCAACAAGTGGCAGACCGTGGTGGCGATCCGGAAAGAAGGGGAAGAGGACAAACTGGATCTGTGCATCTTCCTGGATGAGTATCCCACCATCGTTGAGCCCACGACACCGCCGCCCACCCAAGTGCCGCCGCCCGTGACCGACCCGCCGACGCCGACTCCGACGCCGACACCGACACCCACACCTACCCCGACACCCACGCCGACGCCGACGCCCACACCTACTCCGACTCCCACACCGACACCGACACCCAAGCCCGGCAAGCCTGCCGACCCGATCCTGGTGAACCAGTTCGGCGACTACTTCGAATAAGCGGAAGGGAGAGGAACGATCATGATGAAAAGAATGATTTCGCTGCTGCTGACGCTGGCGCTTCTCCTGACCACTGCCGCCGCAGCGGCGGATGAGACCGCGGAGGCGAAGGAATTCGTTGTCGGCAGCACGACACAGCTGAAGGGCGATTTCTTTACCGGCGCGTTCGGCAACAACGGCGCCGACGGGGACGTGCGCCTGCTGATCCAGGGCTACAACCTGGTCCACTGGGACAACGCGCAGGGCCTCTACATCTTTGACCCTTCCGTGACGGAGAGCGTGACCGTGAAGGCGGACCAGGAAGGAAACAAGGTCTACACGATCAAGCTGCGGGATGACCTGTACTATTCCAACGGGGCGCCCATCACGGCATGGGATTACGCCTTCAGCTTCCTGCTGAGCCTTGCTCCGGAAATGACACAGATCGGCGGGAAGATCGAGAGATCCGGACACCTGCTGGGCAGCGAAGCTTACATGAGCGGGGAAAAGCCTTACCTGGAAGGGCTGGGCGTGACGGATGAGCTGACGCTGAAGGTGGTCCTGGACAAGAACTACCTGCCTTATTTCTACGAGCAGGGACTGCTGATGTGCGTGCCTTTCCCGATCACCGAGATCGCTCCCGGCTGCCGCGTATACGCGGACGGCGAGAAACGGGACTGGGACGCGGAGCCCGTGGAGGATGAATATGAAGCCTATTACGGCATGGGCGCTTACATCGGCAACGACGATCTGACCGAGGCGGAGCCTGTGTTCACGGCGGAGATGCTGGAGATGACGCTGCTGGATCCGGAAAACGGATACAACACCCATCCGCAGGTCGTTTCCGGGCCGTACAGGCTGACCGGCTTCGACGGGACGACGGCGCACTTTGAGCTGAACGAATACTACAAGGGCTCGCTGAAATCGACGCTGACCTCGGGCAGGGATCCCTACGGGATCTCCGTGGAGGGCAACGATCCCATGAAAGCGGATGAGCTGGTGAAGCCGACGATCGAAAGGATCGCCTATACGCTGACGACCAACGACACTGTGATCCGGGACCTGAGAGAGGGCAGGCTGGACCTGGCCAACAAGGTGATGTACGGCGACGCGGTGGACAGCGGCCGCTGGGAAGTGAACAACAACCGGCTGAAGAGCGACGACTATGCCCGTGAAGGCCTGGCCTATCTGACCTTCAGCTTTGACAGGCCCTGCGTCGGTGAACAGGCCGTCCGCCAGGCGCTGGCCTGGTGCATGGACCGGAACAGAATCGCCAAGGATTACTGCGGCGTGAACGGAAGGATCGTGGACGGCTTCTACGGCATGGAGTGCTGGGAATACCTGCTGGCGAGCGGGAAGATGAGGCTGGCCGTCAACTTCAAGAACGACGCGGCGCCAAGCGGCGTACAGAAGCACAGCACCGCCAAGGGAACGAACTGGTCGGAGATCAACCTGAAGAACCTGACCACCTACAAGGTGGATACCGCCAAGGCGGCCATGCTGCTGAAAAACGCCGGATGGACGCTGAACGAGGATGGCAGCGACTATACCGGGGAAGCCGGAAAGGTGCGCTGCAAGGAGATCGACGGGCAGATCGTTCCCCTGAGGCTGACGCTGCTGATCCCGGAAGGGCATCACATCGCGGATCTGCTGCAGGACAGCTTTATCAAAAACCTGAACGCCTGCGGCATTGAGCTGACGGTGGAAACCGCGCCCATGAATGACGTGCTGAGGCAGTATTACCGGGAGACGGAACGGACGGCGGACATGATCTTCCTGGCGACGAACTTCGGCTCCATCTACGATCCTTCCGTTGACCTGAGCACCGATCCCACCGGCTGGAACTTTGTGTATTCCGACGACGAGGAGCTGTACCGGCTGGCAGTGGACATGCGGAAGACGAATCCGAAGGAAACGGTGCAGTACATGCAGAAGTGGGTGGCGTTCCAGGAACGGTACAATCAGGTGCTGCCGACGCTGCCGGTATACACGAACGTATATTACGATTTCTACACCACAAAGCTGAGGAACTACCATATTACCTCACATTCCAGCTGGGCGCAGGCCATCATCGAGGCCAGCCTGGCAAAATAAAAGAGAACCGGAAAACCGGACGCCCGCTCGGATGAGCGGGCGTTTTCGCGCGCTGCCGCACAGGCTTGCTTTTTCAATCTGCTCATTGTATAAATAGAGGGAAGGAAACGTACAGAAAGGGAGGCTCACCCATGAAGGTACTGCTGATCAACGGAAGCCCGCACGCAAAGGGCTGTACAAACCGAGCGCTGGAGGAGATAAGGGATACGCTGAAGGAAGAAGGCGTCGACTCCGAGATCATCCAGGTGGGGAACAAGGATATCCGGGGATGCGTCAGCTGCGGCAGCTGCAGCCGGATCGGAAAATGCGTATTTGACGATACCGTGAATGAAACAGCGGAAAAGCTGAAGGAGGCCGACGGGCTGGTGCTCGCCTCGCCGGTCTACTATGCCTCCCCGAACGGGACGCTGCTTGCCTTCGCCGACCGGCTTTTCTACAGCAACCACAGCGACCTGAGGATGAAGGTGGGCGCGGCGGTGGTATCCGCCCGCAGAGCCGGCACCACGGCGAGCTTTGACGTGCTGAACAAGTATTTTTCCATCAGCCAGATGCCGATCGTATCCTCCCGCTACTGGAATATGGTGCACGGCTTTACGGCCGAGGACGTGGAAAAGGATAAGGAAGGCCTGCAGACCATGCGGATCCTGGCCCGGAACATGGCATTCATGATCAAGGCGATCCGCGCGGCGAAGGAAAGCATCGGCCTGCCGGAAAACGAAGGCGGAGCGTTTACCAGCTTCTGCGACGGGCTGTGAGAGACGGCGCGGAGGAAACCCGGAAGAAAACACCATAAAGCAAATAAAAATGCCCGATTCCGAAAACAAACCGGAATCGGGCTGAATTTATCCGATCACCTGGTGCCCTCCAGGGCAACACCGGCGACATAGAGCGTGTAACCGTTGGAGACGACGTTCTCCGCGCTGCCGGAGAAGGAAGTGACGTATGTATCCGCAGTCAGAGTCCAGACGGAGGTTTCATCCAGCACAACATTGACTTCACCGACGTCCGTGGAGACGGTGTCTCCCTTCGCGTTGACAATGCTTCCGCTGATGCTTCCCTCAAAGGAGGAGGAGTCAGACAGGCGCAGATCCAGGACGGAATTATCCCCTACGAGGATCAGGCCGGAAAGCGTCTGGGAGGACGTGTTCAGGACGGCTGTATTGCCGGCTCCGTTCCAGCCGTCGTCACAGACAGAGAGGAGGATGTCATCCACATTGGAGATGGCCACGTCGGTCAGGCTGATGACCGCATTCGTGTTGGTGACGTGGAAGAGGTGGCCGCTCAGGCCCGTCAGGGAGCCTCCTGTCATTGTGAAGGAGGAGGTGCCGCTGTCCGCGTCGCCGGACATGGACTGATAGATCATGACCGTATCCAGGAAGGTGGCGTTGCCGTTGCACGCGGTATTGGCCGCGGTGAGGTCACAATTGTTGAGGGTAACGGAGTTTTTGCCCTCGATGCAGATACCTTCGGACAGATTGGAGACCAGCTCCGTGTCGGAAACCGTGATATCCGCTGTGCAATAGATCGACGGGGAGCCCAGACCGTTGGTAGTATAGGTCCCGCCTGTAACAGTGACTGTTCCGCCGCCTCGGTCCGTGCGGATCGCCGCGGAGGAACGACCTGAAGTGGTCACCGTGAGATTTTCAGCACAGGTGACGCCACCGCCTGTGGTCATGATGCCGCCGGAGCCGTCGCCGGTGGTGGTGATGACTGTATCGGAGATATAAACCGCGGTGCCGTCGCCCTCCGTGCCGTTGCGCCCGCCGTTTCCGCCGTAGGAAAAGACGCCGTTGGCGCCGGAAGCGGACGATTCAATGCTTCCGCCTTTGATGGAGACTGTGCTGCCGCCCATGGCCAGGACCGCAGCATTCAGACCGTAGAAGCTGCAGCTGTCCCCTCCGGCGGAGTCGCCGGACTTGGTGACGGTGAGGTTTTCCAGCGTCACTTCTCCGTCCGTACTGACCAGCAGGGCATTTTCATCCGCCGCGGAGGAGGAAACGACCAGATCCGTTTCCGTGGAAGCGGAGGTGATCTCCATGACAGCCGCGTAATCAATATCCGCGGATGAGCCGCCGGGGCCGCCCGGACCGCCGAGACCGCCGGGACCGCCCGGGCCGCCGCCGAAGCCTCCGGGAGGGGTTCCGCCGGAAGCACCATTCGGGGGAACGCCGGGCATGCCGTCCGGAGGGGTCCCGCCGGGCTCCTCTGAGGGCGGGGCGCCCATCGGGGCAGAGGAAGGGAACGTGTCCGTATTCTCCTCCGCAAAGGCGCTGAAGGAAAAAAGCAGTACTGACAGAGCAGTCAGCAGAGAAAACCATTTCAGAAACCGTTTCATCGTGAAAACCTCCTTATCGGTTCTTACAGGGAGATCATAAGCAGCAAACCTAAAACGGGATTAAAGAAAAAGATTTCCCGGTGAAACGGGAATGGACAGAGAAGGGCGGCCGTGATAAGATGGCAGCAAAAGAGACGGAGGAACGGACGAATGACGGAAAACAACGGAAGCATCCCGAAGGGACGGGAGACCGTGGAGGCCGTGAAGGCCCTGACGGCGGGCGTGCCGCATGCCACGGCCAACCTGGCAAACGCCGCGGCGCTTCTGTACGGCGGGCTGGAAAGGATCAACTGGGCCGGATTCTATCTGCTGGAGGGAAGCACGCTGGTGCTGGGGCCCTTTCAGGGCAAGCCGGCGTGCATCGAGATCCCTCTCGGGAGAGGCGTGTGCGGAACGGCCGCACGGGAGGACAGGACGCTGCGCGTGGCAGACGTGCATCAGTTTCCCGGGCATATTGCCTGCGACAGCGCAAGCGAGAGCGAGATCGTGATCCCACTGAGGAAGAACGGGAAGGTGATCGGCGTGATGGATATAGACAGTCCAGTCAAAGACCGTTTTTCGGAGGAAGAGCAGGAATGGCTGGAGGAATTCGCAGAAGCGGTGAGCGAGGGGATCTGACCTGGAAACGAAAGGATCAAAGATCCCGCGGAGGGACCTCGACATAGTCCTTTTCATGAATATGCATCCACTGGTCGGAGACGTTCCAGGGCACAAAGAAGCCTGCGCCGTGGGAGCAGAAGACGCTGCCCGAGGGATTGGCCTTATCTGCATCCGGATCATAGGCAGCTTCCGCGATGACCTGATCCGCGTTGTGACAGAGATCATACCCGTCTGATTCCAGCTGAATATCGCCGGCGCCATGGGTAAAGGAACGGAGAGAGACCGGGTAATCCATCATGGTGCTGACCGGGCAGCGCCCGCGGATGACCGCCTCATTGCCGGCGGTTTCCGGGGGCGCGTATTCGCCTGCCATGGAAAGGACGTCCGACATCACGCGGCCGGCCAGACTGCCGGGGACTGTGACGGTGAAACGGTACCAGGGCTCCAGCAGGACGGAGCGCGCTTTCATCAGTCCCTGACGAACGGCGCGGTAGACCGACTGACGGAAATCACCGCCCTCCGTGTGCTTGAGATGGTCGCGCCCGCAGAGGAGGACGACCCTGACATCTGTCAGCGGGGAGCCGGTGAGGACACCGATGTGCTGCTTTTCAAACACATGGGTGCGGATCAGGCGCTGCCAGTTTTTATCCAGGATATCCTCATGGCAGCGGCTTTCGAAGGAGATGCCGCTGCCGCGGGGCGCCGGCTCCAGGCGGAGGCGGACCTCAGCATAGTGGCGGAGGGGCTCATAATGCCCGCAGCCGACAACAGGCTCCGCAAGGGTCTCCCGGTAAAGCACCCGGGGAGGGAGAAAGCGCACCCGCAGGCCGAAGCGGTCCGCAAGGACCTGGGTCAGAACCTCTGTCTGCACGGTACCCATGATCTGCACAACGGTGCTTTTGCGCTCCTGATCCCAGATAAGATGAAGGGAAGGATCCTCTTCATTAAGGATCTTCAGCTTTTCGAGAAGCGTTTCCGGCGGCGTTCCGTCAGCGCTCTCCACCTGCGCGGAGAGCACCGGGCGCGTAAGCGCTTCCGGGCCGGGAAAAAAGCCGGCATCCGTCAGCAGGTCTCCGGGACGGAGCCCGGAAAGTCCCATGATACCGACCGCGTCCCCGGGCAGCGCTTCATCCGCCTCCGTAAAGGCGCTGCCGCGGTAATGCCGGATACGGGTGATCTTTTCCGCGCCGCTGTCATCGGTGAAGGCCTGCCGGAGCTTCAGGGAGCCGGACAGGATCCGCAGGAAGGTGACTTTAGCTCCGGAAGCATCGTGGCGGACGGCATAGACCCGCGCCCGGAAGGGCGCGGAGGGATCCGGCGGGGGAACGGCGCGGTATTCCGCGAAGGCGGAAAGCCCCCGGAGAAGGTTGTCCAGACCGCGGCCCGAAAGGGCAGCGCCCTCAAAAACGGGAAACGCCAGGGACTGCTCCGTCAGGCGGATGAGCGTCTGCCAGGCGTCGCCGGGACGCGATTCCCCGGAGAGATATTTCTCACAGAAGGAATCGTCCAGATCCGCCAGCGCTTCCTCATCCACCTGACCGTTCGAAACGGGGACGAGGCGATCGGTGAGGGAGGCGCGGAGAGCGGACAGGGTCTTCTGCCGGTCAAAGCCGGGTAGATCGTTTTTATTTAAGAAGAAAAAGGCCGGAAGGGAACGGGAACGGAGCATGGAGAACAGGGCGCGGGTGTGCGCCTGAACCCCGGAGGATCCGTCCAGCAGCAGAATGGCCAGGTCCAGCGCCGACAGGCTGCGTTCCGCTTCCGCCGTGAAATCCACATGGCCGGGCGTGTCGATGAGCGTGAAGGGGTGCCCGCCGATCTCCAGGTCCGCCTGATCGGAAAAAACCGTGATGCCGCGGGAACGCTCCACGGGATCGGAATCCATGACGGTGTTGCCGTGGTCAACGCGCCCGGCAGAGCGGATCGAGCCGCTGGAAAACAGCAGCTGCTCGCTGAGGGTCGTTTTTCCGGCATCCACATGCGCCAGAATTCCTACGGTGACGGTCATCTGAGCTCCTCCCGGTCTCTTTTTTCGGTATTCTGAAGAAAATATACCCCGAACGCGCCTGAATTGCAAGCATGGCACGCTTTTGAGATTGTAAAAACCGCCGCCGGTGTGATATACTATAAAGGCAGAAGAAGTTACCCAAGAGCAACAGAAAAGGGACCGGAGGAAAGTATGACACTGAAAGAGCTGAAACCGGGGGAAACAGGAAAAATCGATGCTGTCGGCGGCGAAGGCGCCCTGCGGCAACATTTTCTGGATATGGGGATGATCCCCGGCGCGGAGGTGACCTTTGTGAAAACCGCGCCCATGGGGGATCCGATGGAGTTCCAGCTGCACGGCTATGAACTGACGCTGCGGATCGCGGACGCGGAAAAAATCAGCGTGACGCCGGTCAAGGCGAAGGAAAAGAGCAGCATCCCGACGGACAAGAAGGCACCCGTGGCGCACCCGGCGCTGGGCGAGCCCGGTATCCATCACGACAAGGCAAACGAGGATCCGCTGCCGGACGACCATGTGCTGACCTTTGCGCTGGTCGGGAACCAGAACAGCGGGAAAACCACTCTTTTCAACCAACTGACCGGGTCCAACCAGCATGTGGGCAATTTCCCCGGCGTGACGGTGGACCGCAAGGACGGAGCCATCCGCGGGCACGCGAATACCTCCATCACCGACCTGCCCGGGATCTATTCCATGTCCCCGTATTCCAGCGAGGAACTGGTATCCCGGAATTTTGTGCTGGAAAACAAGCCGGATGCGGTGATCAACATTCTGGACGTGACCAATATCGAGCGGAACCTGTATCTGACGATGCAGCTGCTGGAAATGGACCGCCCGATGGTGGTGGCACTGAACATGATGGATGAGCTGACCGGAAACGGCGGCGGCATCGACATCAACCGGATGGAGGCCATGCTGGGCGTGCCCGTGGTGCCCATCTCCGCGGCGAAGAACCAGGGCGTGGACGAGCTGGTGACGCACGCGCTGCACATTGCCAGATATCAGGAAAAGCCTGTGAAGCAGGACTACTGCTCCGCGGAGGACCACGGCGGCGCGGTGCACCGCTGCCTGCACGCTGTGTCCAGCCTGATCGAGGACCATGCTGAAAAGAACGGCATCCCGCTGCGTTTCGCGGCCAGCAAGGCCATTGAGGGCGACAGACTGATCATTGACCGGCTGGAGCTGGACCGGAATGAGCAGGAGACGCTGGAGCATATCACGCTGCAGATGGAAAACGAGCGCGGCCTGGACCGGAGCGCGGCGATCGCCGACATGCGCTTTGCCTTTATCAAAAAGGTCTGCGCGGAATGCGTCACCAAGCCGAGGGAAAGCCGCGAGCATATCCGCAGCCGGAAGATCGACCGGGTACTGACCGGGAAATATACCGCCATTCCCGTGTTTATCGCGATCATGGGGCTGGTGTTCTATCTGACCTTCAATGTGATCGGGGCATGGCTGCAGGAGCTGCTGGAAACAGGAATCGAGACATTGACCAAGATGACGGACAGCGCGCTGACGTCCGCGGGCGTGAACCCGACGGTTCACAGCCTGATCGTCGGGGGCATTTTCGAGGGCGTGGGAAGCGTGCTCAGCTTCCTGCCCATCGTGGTGGTGATGTTCTTTTTCCTGTCCCTGCTGGAGGACAGCGGATACATTGCCCGGGTCGCCTTCTTTATGGACAAGCTGCTGCGCAAGATCGGCCTGTCCGGCCGGAGCATCGTGCCGCTGCTGATCGGTTTCGGCTGCTCGGTGCCGGCGGTGATGGCGACCAGGACGCTGCCCAGCGAACGGGACCGGAAGATGACGGTGCTGCTGACGCCGTTCATGAGCTGCACCGCCAAGCTGCCGATCTATGCCTTTTTCGTCAGCGCGTTTTTCCCGAAGCAGGGCGGATGGATCATGATCGGGCTTTACGTGCTGGGGATCATTACCGGGATCCTGGCCGCGCTGCTGTTCAAGGGCACGCTGTTTAAGGGTGAGGCGGTCCCCTTTGTGATGGAGCTGCCGAACTACCGGATGCCCAGCCTGCGGACGACCCTGCAGCTGATGTGGGAAAAGGCAAAGGATTTCCTGCAGCGGGCCTTTACGGTGATCCTGATCGCCACGGTCATTGTGTGGTTCCTTCAGAGCTTTGACCTGCGGCTGCAGCCGGTGGAGGATTCCTCCCGGAGCATCATGGCGGCCATATCGGGCATCCTGGTGCCGATCTTCCGGCCCCTGGGCCTGGGCGACTGGAGGATCGTGACCAGCCTGATCAGCGGTTTCATGGCCAAGGAAAGCGTGGTATCCGTGCTGGGAGTGCTCTTCGGCACCGAGGGAGGCGTGACGGCCGTGATGACAGCCCTGACGGCCGGGACGCTGCTGGTGTTCAGCCTGCTTTATACGCCGTGCGTGGCGGCCATTGCCTCCGTGCGCAGAGAGCTGGGCCGGAAATGGGCGCTGAGCGTGGCTGTATGGCAATGCGCCGTCGCCTGGGCCGTGGCGCTGATCTTCCGCCTGATCGCCGGACTGCTGATGTGAGGTGAGGGCATGCTGTCTTTTCTGGATATCGTACTGCTGCTGGCCGTGGCGGGGATCCTGGCTCTGGCCGTGCGCGGCTACCGGAAGGGAAGAAAAAACGGAAGCTGCAGCTGCGGAAGCGGCGGGTGCGCGGGATGCGCCGGCTGCGGCAGCGGGCAGGCGGAATGCGCCGCGTGCCGCCGGAAACAGGAGG
The DNA here is from genome assembly GCA_017509255.1 of Clostridia bacterium. Classification (GTDB taxonomy): domain Bacteria; phylum Bacillota; class Clostridia; order Christensenellales; family Aristaeellaceae; genus Aristaeella. The sequence continues at coordinate 14,416 of JAFWQA010000049.1, forward strand.
AAAAGTGACAATAAACGGAGGAGGGACCGGAGACGGTCCTTTCTTTTTTACCCTGAAGGCCGGACGCCGCTGTTGTGGGAAAACAACAATACTGGTATAATGGCAGCAATAAAGGAGGAATAGCATATGCCGTGTACGACCATCCTGGCCGGGAAAAAGGCCACCTATGACGGAAGCACCATGATGGCCCGGAACGAGGATTCCGGATCCGGGCATTTCACTGCCAAGAAATTCATCACGGTCCTGCCCGGGGACCAGCCGAAGCTGTATAAAAGCGTGATCAGCAAGGTGGAGATCCCCCTGCCGGAAAAGCCGCTGCGCTATACCGCGGTGCCCAACGCGCTGCCGGACGAAGGGATCTGGGGCGAGGCCGGCGTCAACGAGCTGAACGTGGCTATGAGCGAAACGGAGACCATTACGTCCAATGCCCGGGTGCAGGGAGCGGATCCCCTGGTGAAGACCGGGATCGGCGAGGAGGACCTGCTGACCATCACGCTGCCGTATATCCGCAGCGCCCGGGAGGGCGTGCTGCGGCTGGGCCGGCTGACGGAGGAGTACGGCACCTATGAGATGAACGGCGTCGGCTTCCAGGACACGGACGAGGTGTGGTGGTTCGAAACCGTTGGCGGACATCACTGGATCGCGAAGCGGGTGCCGGACGAGTGCTATGTGGTGATGCCCAACCAGATGGGGATCGACAGCCTGGATCTGGCAGACGCCTACGGGGAGAAGAAGAACAACCTGTGCTCCGCAGACCTGATCGACTTCATCCGCGAAAACAGCCTGGACCTGTCCTACAGCAAAACACCGCTGGAGAAGAGAAAGGATTTTGACACGCGGGCGGCCTTTGGCAGCCATGACGACAGCGACCACAAGTACAACACGCCCCGGGCATGGATCATGCACAGATACCTGCAGCCCTCCCGGAAATGGGACGGCCCGGACGCGGAGTACGGTCCGGAGGACGACGACCTGCCCTGGAGCGGCGTGCCGGAAAGAAAGATCACCGTGGAGGACGTGAAATACGTGCTGTCCTCCCATTTCCAGGGGACGGACTATGACGTATACGAGCGGACGGCGGAGCCCCGGCTGAAGGGCAAGTACCGCCCGATCGGCATCAACCGGAACAACTTCGTGGCGCTGACACAGCTACGCTCCGGCGTGCCGAAGGAGCTGGCGGCGATCCAGTGGATCGCCATGGGCAGCAACGTATTCAATGCGTTCGTGCCCTTCTATACCCATGTGGACAAAACGCCGGAATACTTCGCGTGCACCGGCGCGGAGGTGACCACGGACAGCTTCTACTGGGCGAACCGCCTGATCGGCGCACTGAGCGACGCGCATATGCCCAAATGCTCCTCCCATATCGAGAGGTATCAGAACCGCGTGCACGCGGAGGGACACAGGCGTCTGAAGGAGGCGGCCGCCGCCTTCGGAAAGGTGAAGGCAAAGGACCGGAGCGCCTGGCTTGAGCAGAAAAACCGGGAGATGGCGGACTTCGCGAAGGAAGAGACCGGAAAGCTGCTGGACAAGGTGCTGTATGAAGCCAGCTGCGAGATGAAGAACGGGTTCTCCCGTTCGGACGCCTGACGGAACAGGGAAGGAGATGACACCGGATGCCGATGCAGATGGTACGGAACGACATTACCCAGATGAAGGTGGATGCCATTGTGAATGCCGCCAACAACTCGCTGCTGGGCGGGGGCGGCGTGGACGGGGCGATCCACCGGGCAGCGGGGCCCGAGCTGCTGGCTGAGTGCAGGACGCTGGGCGGATGCCCGACCGGCGAAGCCCGGATCACCAAAGGCTACCGGCTGCCGGCGAAATATGTGATCCATACCGTCGGCCCCGTGTGGCAGGGCGGCGGACACGGCGAGGCAAAGCTGCTGGAGGCCTGTTATACCAATTCTCTGCGGCTGGCGGCGGAGAAGGGCTGCGAAACAGTCGCTTTTCCCATGATCTCCACCGGCGTATACGGATATCCGAAGGACCAGGCGCTGGAGATCGCCATCGGCGCCGTGAGCCGCTTCCTGTTCGAGCATGAGATGACCGTGTACCTGGTGGTATTCACCCGGGGCGGAATGGACACCGGGAGAAAGCTGTTTCCGGAGATCCAGGAATACATTGACGACGTATACGTCAGCGAGCACCGGGATGAAAGACGGGAAAGCATCCGCCGCAGGAGGAAAGCCGAAAGCTTCCCGGAGTTCAGCGGCCTGCCGGAAGAACTGCCGATACTGAGCAATATCACATATGACGCGTCCTTCGATATGGATGCCGGGATGGGGATGCCCGCGGCGAAGAAGCCGGAAAGCCTGGAGGACCTGCTCCGCCGGACGGACGAGGGCTTTACCGGGATGCTGCTGCGCAAGATCGACGAAAAGGGCATGAAGGATTCCGACTGCTACAAGAAGGCTAACATCAGCCGGAAGCTTTTCAGCAAGATCCGCAGCGACCCGGAATACCGGCCCAGCAAGCCGACGGCACTCGCCTTCGCGGTGGCTCTGGAGCTGTCCCTGCAGGAGACCGGGGAACTGCTGAAAAAGGCTGGCTTCGCCATCAGCCACAGCAGCAAATTCGACATCATTGTGGAATACTTTATCAAACATAGGCAGTACAATATCTTCAAAATCAATGAGGCGCTGTTCGAAAACGATCAGCCGCTGCTGGGCAGAATGGACTGAAATGTCGCCTGACGGGCGACCAAAGCCCTCCCGGAATTCTGTATGATCATCCTGCAAGGACGGAAAAGCCTTGCGGAATACAGAAAAGGGAGGGCTTTTGAAATGAGAAAGAATCTGACAGAGCTGGTCTTCATCCTGGACCGGAGCGGATCCATGTGCGGGCTGGAAAAGGATACGGTGGGCGGCTTCAATTCCATGATCGAAAAGCAGAAGAAGGAGGAAGGTGAAGCCTACGTATCCGCGGTGCTTTTCTCCAACGACAGCGAGGTGCTGTATGACCGCGTGCCGGTGGAAAAGGTGGAGCCGATGACCGAAAGGCAGTACAGCGTGGGCGGATGCACGGCGCTGCTGGACGCCATCGGCGACGCGATCCACCACATCGGCAACGTGCACAAGTATGCCCGGGAGGAGGACGTGCCCGAGCATACGGTGTTTGTGATCACCACCGACGGGATGGAGAACGCAAGCTGCCGGTACACCGCGGAGGACGTGAAAAGGAAGATCGAGCGCCAGAAGGAAAAGTACGGCTGGGAGTTCCTCTTCCTGGCGGCGAACATCGACGCGGTGGAGACGGCAGGACGGTTCGGCATCGCTTCAGACCGCGCCGTGGATTACCAGGCGGACGGAGCCGGCACCGAGCTGAATTTCCGGGTGCTGAGCGAGACGATCACGAAGGTGCGCAAAAGCATGCCGATCGAAGCCGGCTGGAAGCAGGAGATCGAACAGGACTACAGGAAGCGCCATAAGAAGTAATACGAAGCAAACCAAAACGCCTGCCGCGGAAACGGCAGGCAGGTTTTTTTATGAACGGGACGTATTATTCAGCTTCTCCGGAAAGGAAGGAGAGCAGATCCGCCCGGAGCTTTTCATAGCGGGCTTTCTTTTCCGCTTTGGCGAAATGGACTTCCCGGAACTGCTCCGGATCGTTTCCATAATCCAGCCGGACGTTTCCGAACTGCTCACTGGTCAGGTCAAAAAGGCAGCTGCCGATGACGTTATAGCAGTGAACGTTTCCGTCCTCCAGCGGGACGCCGTATACCCGGCCCCCGAAAAGATCCTGAGCGAGGAAGGAGGTAATGGAGCACTGGCCCCAGGTCCGGTTCTCCGGAGTCCACCGATCCCGCATACGGGGCGCGCAGGTATTCGCGCACCAGACGTACGTCAGCGCGTCATAGAGGTCCTGAGGCGTACGGATGCCGGGGAAAGAGGTGTCCAGCGCCTGAACGACGGCTCCTTTCCTTCCATGGAAGGAGGGAGTGCTTTCCTCCCGCGGAAGGACGGCCTGCACGCCGGTATCCAGCACGAAGGCAGGGCGAGCGTCCTCCCCGGCGGGGAGAACGGCATAATCCCGGAGGAAAAGCCCGCGCACATGGCGCGCCCAGAGCGCGAAAGCCGGGGCGGGGAGCGGATCGATCATATGCGCGTCAGGATAGACGCCGCGCAGGTCGGGGATATCCGACTCCGGCGTGACCGGCCCGGAAACCGGAAGCTGTTCTGTCAGCAGGACGTCACTGAAGACGACGTCACAAATCGGTTTTTCCGGCACGGAAAGAAGATAGGAGCCGCGGGGACCGCATCCGCTGCCGCGGACGTGTTCGATCAGGACGCGCCGCAGTGTGCCGATGCCCGGGGCGGGATCGCCCGGACGGACGCGGCCGCGGTTTTCCAGCCGCAGAAAGAAGGGGCTGAAGGCGCGGGCCAGGGTCAGGCCGCTGAGCCAGAAATCCCGGAGGACGCCGCCGTCCACCATCTCCAGGGAGACCGCGCTGTCCGCGCCGGGATGCTTGAGGCCGGACGGATCTTCAGCAAGGCCGCCGAGCCGGCAGGAGAGCACGGCCACGCGGGAAAAGCCGCCCTGCGTGTCGGTGCCGACTTTGAGGGCATTGCAGGCGGAATACAGGTCGCAGTCCTCAACGAGCACGTCCTCCGTCGGCATCATGGAAGCGCCCTTGAAGCAGAGCGCGTCGTCGCCGGAGGCGACGCTGCAGCGGTGGATATAAACTCTGCGGCAGCCATCGATATCGATGCCGTCATTATTGTAATTGGCATGGTTCCGGACGGTCAGGTTTTCCAGGACCAGGTTTTCACAGTTGAGATAGTTCTGCATCCAGCAGGGGGAGTCTTTCAGCGTCAGGTCTTCCACGCGGATATTGCGGCAGTCAATAACGCGGAGCAGGAACGGGCGGCCGGGCGTGCCGTGCTGGGTCTCCTCCCCGGGAAAGCGGGAAGGGAAGCCCATGCCGTCAATGACTCCGCCGCCGAACAGGCAGATGTTTTCACAGCCTTCCACGAAGATCAGGCTCTGATGCATGCCCATGGAGGTATCCTGCACGGTGAGCCGTTTCGCACGGTGCTCCGGATAATCCCGCAGGTCGGCGCTGGCGACGAGCCGCGCCCCGGAGCGGATCTCCAGGCTGACGCCGGAGGCAAGCACCAGCGTGCCGGAAACGTAATCCCCGCTCTCCAGCAGGACGGTGCCGCCGCCAGCGGCCGAGGCCGCGTCAACGGCAGCCTGAAGGACGGACGTGGCCGGGACCCGGCGGGCATCCCCGTAGTCCTCGGGACGGAAAACCGGGCCGGAGGGCCGGCAGCCGGGAAGGGAACGCAGATCCGACGCCATGCGCATGAGATCCGCGCGAAGGCGCGCGCACCAGGCCGGAAGCGCAAAGGAAGAAGCCATAAGATACATCCTTTCAGAAAAAATCAGACAGGGATCGCCTGCTCCGCCTCAGGCGTTTCCAGCGGGACGGTGCGGAGAACGCTTCCGTCCGGCGAGACGATGACGCGGACACCCGTGTCGCAGCGCAGGAGTTCTTTTCCGTCCGCGAAGAGGATAGCCCGGCGGCCGTCGTTTTCCAGCCTCCAGCTCCGGTCATTCCACTCCGCGCGGCAGGCGCAGGATTCCCCGGAGCAGAGACCGAACCAGATCTCGCCGCTGTGCAGGCTGATGCCGTACAGACGCTCGAGATATTTCAGCCCGGCAAGCATCGTGGGCCCGTAGGCATCCTGAACGGGGGAAGGGTCCCCGTCTGCCAGCGGGAGATGGCTGTTCTTCCCGACGCGGGAGGGCCTGCCGGTGAACGGGTCAAACTGCTGGGCATATACGCCGCCGGCCTCACAGAGGGCACGAAGGAACCGCTTGCCCAGGCGGGTCATGAGCGGCTGCATGCCATAATTCTCCAGGGCGTCGACCGCCCGCTGCCAGGTCAGGCCCTCGCTCTGGCCGCTCCAGTTGTTTTCCGGCGCGTTGCGGAAAAGCGGGTCGCGGACGGCGACGGACGGCAGGGGCATGGGTGTGTTGAATTCATCCGCGCGGAGAAGATGTTCCCGGACGAAGCGCTCCGCCATGTCCTGAGAAAAGGAGCCCCAGTACATGCAGCGCAGCGGGTTGTGGCAGAGCACGCTGACCCGGCTGCCGTCCTGAGCGATATCGAAGCAGGTACCGGCCTGCTCATCCCAGAAGCCGCGGCGCAGGGCGGAGGCGGTCTCATCCGCCCGCTGACGCCAGAGCAGGGCGTCCTGCTCACTGCCCAGGAGGCGGGCGATGCGGGAGAGGGTATCCCGGCAGGCCCAGGACCAGCTCATGACGTCCATGGACGCCATGGGGACCACGGAGCAGCCCGTGGGCGCGGAATCCTCCGTCCACCAGCAGGGCGCGTCACCGTAGCGCAGGGCGTTGTCCTCTCCGGTGTCATAGACGCAGTAGCTTTCCAGCAGGCCGTCGCCATTGGAATCCCGGGTGCGCCAAAGCCACGCGTCGAACTTCATCAGGCAGGAGCGGAGCGCGTCCAGCCATGCGGGATCCCGGCCGAAAAGATAATACAGCTCCATCGCGGGAGCGGGGAAGCAGAAGCCCTGCACCTTGTTGAACTGCGGCTCCAGGCGGCTGCCGATGCATTCAACGGAGCCGGGGAGCCGGCCGTCCTCCCGCTGGAGGAGCATGAAAAGCTCGGTATTGTTCCGGGCGGCCTCAGGGTCGCGCAGGGCATACATTTCTCCGCCCATGGGCTGGGTCTCCAGCCAGATCTTTCCGTAGCCGCCGCCCTCCACGAGGACGCGCTTTCCGGCAAAATCCCGGAGATTGCCGCGGCATTTATCCTCCAGATCCCGCAGCAGGTTCTGCAGGCGGGAAGAAGCGAACTCCTGATGAAACGAAACATGAGGAAGCAAAACGATCCCTCCGGAAGCTTTGATGTTGTCCCCATTTTACAGCGCGGAGGAGAAAAAGAAAAGAAGCGAAAATTTTGACGTTTCCGCTTCCGGGCTTATCTGTCAAAGGAGGGAAGGATCAGAACCATTTATGCTTGCGCGCGATGGCCACCAGCGCGGCCACGATGACGACCGAGAGGACGATGACGTAAATATACCCGTACCTCCAGGTGAACTCCGGCATGGACTGGAAGTTCATGCCGTACCAGCCCACGATGATGGTGAGCGGGAAGAAGGCGGTGGTGATGACCGTGAGGATCTTCATGGAGCGGTTCATCTTCATATCCAGGAAGGAGGAATACGCATCCTGAAGATGGTCGGCGGAATCGGAGAGGGAATCCACGTCGCTGCGAAGGCGCGTGACCTTGGCGGACAGGTTGGTCAGGTAGACCAGGTCTTCATCCCGGAAGATCTCGTTGTCATTGTCCTCCAGCGTGGTGGCGACATCCAGGATCTGATCGTAATAATTATACAGCCTGAGCAGCTTCTTTTTGATCTCCAGCAGCTGGGTATTGAAGGCGTCCTCCACTTTGCCGGTGACCACGCTCTCCTCCATGTCCGAGATCGTGTTGCGCATGTTTTCGATGGCGGCGGAGCCGTCGGCGATCAGGGACTCCAGAAACACGCAGAAGGTTTTTTCCGGTTTGAGGCCGGTGGAGGAGGTGCGCTGAACAGCCTTCAGGAAGCTGTTTTTCGTGGAGCCGTCATAGTCGATGATATCCACGACGAGCAGGAGGTTCTTTTTCAGGCAGACGCCGATCCAGTCGTCGTCTCCGCTTTCATTGACGATGCGGAGCTCGGAAAAGGTATAGTCGTTATAGACCTCGGCGCCGGTCCGGAAAACGGGATTGGCCCGCTGACAGGCCTCCACGGTCTCCGGGGAGAAGCCGAAGCGCGGGGCGATCTCCGCCAGCTCGCCGCTGCTGATGTAGCCCGCCGTCAGAACGCTGTCCTTTATTTCGTCAATGCCGATCTCCACAGCCTGATTTTCCAGCTTGAAAAAAGTCATGGCAAAGCCTCCCGCAGGATGATTCTGAATGCATTATAGCACAGGGAGAAAAAGAGAGAAAGGGATAAAAAAACACCCCGTTTGGGGTGTTTTCGTTTTTGTGCGGAGCGGGTGGGATTCGAACCCACGTGGCGTTGCCGCCAAACTGATTTCGAGTCAGCCCCGTTATGACCGCTTCGATACCGCTCCAGGCAAGCAAGAGCGATTATAACACAGGGATATCGCTTTTTCAAGGAAACGCGCCGAAAAACTCGGGACGCGTCGGAACGGAACCGGCAGAAGAATGGAAAAAACATCGCTGCGGATCGTAATAATCGATCGTATTGATCCGGAAAGCTCCATAAAAAAGGAACTGGAGAAGCAAAGTGAACCATAAATATCTCTTGAAGAACGAAGCAAATTGTGCTATGGTTCAGACAGAAGGATAACTGAAAAAACGGACCGGAGAACGGAGGAAAAAATGGGAAGCATTGATCTGTCCAGAATGCCCAGGCTCGGTTTCGGGCTGATGCGGCTGCCGACCAAAGACGGGGAGATCGACCTGCAGCACGTATGCCGGATGGTCGACCAGTACATGGAAGCGGGGCTGAACTATTTTGACACGGCATACGTCTATCACGGGGGCTTCAGCGAAAGGGCGGTCAAGGATGCCCTGTGCGCGAGATATCCGCGGGAAGCCTTTATGCTGGCAACCAAGATGCCGGCCTGGGTGCTGAGGAGCGAGGAGGACCGGGACAGGGTGTTTCAGGAGCAGCTGGACCGCACCGGCGCCGGGTATTTTGACTTTTACCTGCTGCATTCCATTGAAGACGGCAATAACTTTGACACCTACGACCGGCTGAACTGCTTCGAGTGGGGCGTGGAAAAGAAAAAGCAGGGCCTGATCCGCCACTTCGGCTTCTCCTTCCACGGAACGCCGGAGCTGCTGGAAAGAGTTCTCGACGCCCACCCGGAGGTGGAGTTTGTGCAGATCCAGCTGAACTATCTGGACTGGAGCAATCAGGTGATCCAGTCCGGCAGGCTGTATGAGATCCTGCACTCGAGAGGTATCCCGATGGTGATCATGGAGCCGGTGAAGGGCGGGAGCCTGGCGAACTTTACGAACAAGGAAGCGGAGAAGATCCTGAAGGACGCGAGGCCGGAAAGCTCGCTGGCATCCTGGGCGCTGCGCTTTGTGGCATCGCTGGACGGCGTGATGACCGTGCTGTCCGGCATGTCCAACGAGGAGCAGATGAAGGACAACATCCGGACCATTACGAAATTTGAACCTGTCACGGAAAAGGAAAAGGAGCTGCTGAAGGAGGTCGTGAGGCAGCTGATGGCGGTGGAGACGGTGCAGTGCACCTCCTGCCGCTACTGCACGGACGGATGTCCGATGGAGATCTCCATCCCGGATATCTTCCGCGCGCTGAACACCATACGGCTGTATCCGAACGACTTCCGGGCGAAGAATTTCTACAGCGCGGTGACGAACGGCAGAGGAAAGGCGTCCGCGTGCGTGGAGTGCGGACAGTGCGAGGACGTGTGTCCGCAGCACCTGCCGATCCGCACGCTGCTGAAGGAAGCCGCGGCCAAATTTGAATGAAGACAAAGGAGCGAAAAGGAATGAGCAGGGATCTGAGCGCCGTACTGCCGGACGGGAAGCTGTTTGAGTTCTGGGAGGTGCCCGGCGAGTATACAAGGGAACTGCACGTGAACGGAAAGGACCCGGCTGCCTCCGACAGCAATGACGGAAGCGCTGAGCATCCTTTCAGAACGGTCGGGAAGGCGGCGAAGCTGGCGGAGCCCGGGACCCGGGTTGTCATCCATGCCGGGCTTTACCGGGAATGCGTGCATCCGGCGCGGGGTGGAACGGACCCCGCTCATATGATCTCCTACGAGGCGGCTGGGGACGGGCCGGTGATCATCCGCGCGTCCGAGGAGGTAACGGAATTCGAGCCCAGCACGGGCTGGCGGACAGGCGGGTTCGGCGTCCCCCGTGAAGTGCCCGGAATGAGGATCTGGAAGCATAGACTGGATCCGGACATGTTCCGCGGGTACAACCCCTTCTGCGCCGTCAACATCCTGCACGACAGGCTTTTCATCGAATATGACAAAACGGATATGACTCCCTATCTGAACCGCAGGGGTTGTGTTTTCTGTGACGGGAAGCCGCTGAAGCAGGTGCCTCTGTACAATCAGATGGCGGACAGTGACAATACCTACTGGGTGGAGCACAACGGACAGACGGTCCATTTCCGGCTGGCCGGGGATGAGGATCCCGCCAACCACAGGATCGAGCTGACAGTGCGGGAGCAGTGCTTCGCGCCAGAGGAACCGTTCCTGTCCTATATCCGGGTGAAGGGGCTGATCTGCGAGCATGCCGCCACCGGGGCGCCGGTGCCGCAGCGCGGGGCGATATCCGCCTACCGCGGCCACCACTGGATCATCGAGGACTGCGAGGTCAACTGGACGGACGGTGTCGCGATCGACATCGGGAACGAGTGCTGGCATCACGAACGGATCGAGGGGCAGATCATCGGCCATTCCGTGATCCGCGGGTGCACGATCCGGGACGCCGGTGTCTGCGGGATCGCGGGCCTGTACGCGGAAAGGATGCTGATCGAGGACAACCGGATCGAGGGGACGGGCTGGCAGCGGATGGAGCTGTCCTGGGAGGCCGGCGCCATCAAGCTGCACAACAGCGTCGACGCGCTCTTCCGCCGGAACGTGTTCCTGAATACGTTCCGCGCGGACCACCTGTGGCTGGACTGCGGGAATGAGAACAACCGCATTACCGGCAATCTTTTCCTGAACGGCATTGAGCAGCGCGAAGCCATCTTCATCGAGTGCTCGCGGGACGGGATCAACCTGATCGACAACAATATCATCTGGAATGTGGAGGGCCGGTTCGATCCGAAGGATATCCCGGTCGAGCCCGGATCCTCCGGCTGGTACAAGATGAAGGAACACGACGTAGTCAACGGCTATGCCGTCTACGTGGAGGGCACAGACCGGCTGCACATCTCCCACAACCTGATCGGAAAGTGCCGCTACGGCGGGTACTACGGGAAGCCGGTATCCTTCCGGATGCACGCGTTCGACCGCGGCGGGACCTCCCGGAAGGCAAAGATCCTGAACAATATCTTTTACGACTGCGGGGAATCCGCCATCACCTTTCCCACGGAGGACAACACCGCGGACGGGAACCTGTATGTGCGTATGCAGGGCGGCTATCTCCGCGTGATGTACCCTGCTCCCGAGAACTGCCTGAACCTGCCGGCCTGGCAGGAATTCTACGGCTTTGACCCAAACGGGCAGAACGCCTGGTTCGACATTGCGCTGGACGGGGAGAAGAGGACGGTCTCTTTCCCGGAAGGAAAGCAGGAACCCTTCGGCATTCCCACGCAGCTGAAGCGGCTGAACCTGCTACGGAATCCGGAAAGCGTAAAGCCCGTACCGGCGGACCCGCTGGTCTGCTGCGACTGCGAAGGAAACGAGCGGACGGGGGACGAAGTGATCCCCGGACCTTTCCGGGCCTTATGTACCAATGAAGAGCTCCGTTTCTGAGAAAAAACGCGGAAGAATTTAACATAGGACCCCGAAAAAGGATTGACAAACCCAAACCGCTGTGTTATCATACCAAAGCTGTCGTTAGACGGCTGTGGGCTCGTAGCTCAGCTGGATAGAGTGTTTGACTACGAATCAAAAGGTCGTGGGTTCGAATCCCGCCGGGCTCACCAAACAAAACCACCACCCTTTATGGGTGGTGATTTTGTTTGTATGAAACGCGAAGATCCGAAGCCACGACCTGTAAGGGAGTGGGCAAAGGAGCCGGATGTCAGCACGGTGCTCTATCCGGTAAGGCCGGAAATGAGGCGGGTTTGTCTGTGCGAAACGAGCGGCGAGTCCGCTGCAAGGACAAGCAGCGACGATTGAGCGAACGGAGGAATCCCGCCGGATTCACCAAGAAAAAGCACCACCCTTCATGGGTGGTGTTTTTTCTTGTATGTGATGTGTGAATTCAAAGCCACGACCTGTAAAGGAGCGGCAAACGAGAGAAGCGACACTGATTATCCTCAGAAAAAAATCGGAATCAACAAGGCATTTACCGGTTTCTTCTGTATAGTAATTTTTTTCTTTCCTTCATTTATTTTGTAGATATAACTATAAAAAAGTCAATTTTGACAACATGTAGTTGTACGCAATCCACCGAACGACTATCTATTGGATAATATGGGGTTGTTTGATTGTAAAAATATATACTGAATAAAACATAAAGCAAATATGTTCTAAATTGTTCTTGACATATATACACGATATGTAATAAAGTTATACAGAATGACAAGGTGGAAATTCTGTACGCATCATCCGATTACGGACAGACAGGAACAATACGGTGCCAAAGAGCGCCTTGTTTATCTTCTCCAAAAACGCCAATCCGTTACAAAACATAACACATAACGGATCAATGGCGCCTAAATTTTTCCGGTTTTTTACAAAAATCGGGGTAATCCGTCACAAAAACATGGCAACAAATACCTGAAAGGGGACCTTATCCAATGAAGAAACTGCTGGCTTATCTGTTGACTCTGATCATGGTTTTTTCCTCCGTTGGATCGGCGTTTGCTCAGGACAGCGATCTGACTGATACGGGTGTTCTAATTGAACAAAACGTTTCGTCAGACGACCTTGAAGAGCCCGATGCCGAGCCTGATATGCCTGCAGATGAGGCAGAAGCTCCCGCCGATGAGCCTGAAGCTCCCGCCGACGAGCCGGAAGCTCCCGCCGATGAGCCGGAAGCTCCCGCCGGCGAGCCCGAAGCTCCCGCCGACGAGCCCGAAGCTCCCGCCGACGAGCCGGAAGCTCCCGCCGATGAGCCGGAAGCTCCCGCCGACGAGCCTGAAGCTCCCGCCGACGAGCCTGAAGCTCCCGCCGACGAGCCTGAAGCTCCCGCCGACGAGCCGGAAGCTCCCGCCGATGAGCCTGAAGCTCCCGCCGACGAGCC
>JAFWQA010000050.1 GCA_017509255.1 Clostridia bacterium
GTCTGTTCCAAAACAGCCTGTGGAGCATGCGCTCCAATTTCTGCGATATTCCCACCGACTGCCCGACGAGAGAGCGGGCCGGCTGGACGGGCGACGCGGGCGTGTTCACGCCAACCGCCGTTTATCTCATGGACTGTTATCACGTACTGCGCAAATGGCTGGGCGAATGCCGATCAGCCCAGGAAGAAAATGGCCTGGTGCAGAATATCGCGCCCGTCAACGATCAGCGGAACCAGATTTCCATGATGCTTCAGGGCAGCGCCGGGTGGGGTGATGCCTGTATCCTGGTTCCCTGGGCGCTGTATCAGGCTTACGGGAAACAGGCCATCCTGGAAGAAAACTACGATATGATGACACGCTGGCTGGCCTTCTGCGAAAACCGGACAAGGGAGAACACAAGGCCGCAGAATGAAAACAATCCCTGGAAAGAATACCTGGCGGACCAGGGCTTCCACTTTGGCGAATGGTGCGAGCCGGATGTGAATAATATGCTCGCCATGCGGAAAAACGCCATGGAAGGTGCGCCGGAAGTGGCCACGGCCTATTTCTATCGTTCCGCTTCCATATTGGCAAAGATTGCGAAAATTCTGGGAAAACCGGAGGATGCTTCGCACTACGCTGAAATTGCTGAAAGCGCGAAAAAGGCCTATCGCTTCTGCTGTCTGAAGGATGACCGAATCACCTCTGACCGCCAGTGCGAATACGTGCGGCCCATCGCCTTTGGCTTGCTGGACGGGGACGAAAACCGGCAGGCGGCGGATGCCCTGAACGAGCTGGTGGTCAAAAACGGGTATCATTTGAATACCGGCTTTCTGTCCACCCCTGATCTGTGCAAGGTGCTGGCAGAGAACGGTCATGTTGATACCGCCTATAACCTTCTTTTACAGGAAGAATATCCCGGCTGGCTGTATGAAGTAAAGCAGGGTGCGACTACCATATGGGAAACCTGGGATGGTGTGCGACCTGACGGCACTGTGCATGATTCCCTGAACCATTATTCCTATGGGGCCATCTGCGGGTGGCTGTTCGGTGGCGTGTGCGGCATTCATTTGGAAGCAGGCAAGCTGACGATCCGTCCCTATCCGCATCCTTCTCTGGGCCATGCGGAGGCAAAGTGGTTGTCTCCCATAGGCGAGATCAGTAGTGGGTGGCGATATGAAAAGGACCGGATTTTGATGAATATCACGGTTCCCGTTCCGGCTGAAGTCATTTTGCCGGACGGCAGAAAATATCAGGAGAAAGCAGGTGCGTACAGCTATGAATTACCTCTGTAATCCTGTCAACATCAACTACCGATACCAATTCAACATGGATCCCCGGCTGCACGGACAGATGCAGATCTGCCGGGAAGCCGCCGATCCTTCCATGATCCTTTTCCACGGCCGGTATTATATCTTTGCTTCCATGACGCTGGGCGTATGGGTATCCGATGATCTGGCCCATTGGGAGAACCACCGGCTGCCCAAGGAATTGCCCCTGTACGATTACGCCCCTGATGTGCGGGTGATGGGCGATTGGGTGTATTTCTGCGCCTCCCGGCGGGAAGAAAACTGCGACCGGTACCGCACGAAGGATATCCTGAACGGCCCCTATGAAAAGATCGAAGGCAGCTTTCCTTTCTGGGACCCTAACCTGTTCATTGACGACGACGGGCAAGTTTATTTCTACTGGGGTTGCTCCAACATCACGCCCATCTGGGGCGTGGAGCTGGATCCCCAAACCATGCAGCCCATCAGCGAGAAGCGCGTACTGGTGGAAGGGCACCCCTTTGAAGTCGGTTATGAGCGGGTGGGAGAAGATAACAGCCAGCTGCCCGCTTCCGAAGCCGAAATCGACGCAGCTTACGCGGCGTTCCACAAGCGGCAGGGCATTTCAGAGGATCAGGTGCCGGAGCAGGTGAAGCCGCTGATCCGGGGCATGTTCTCCAGAAAACCCTATATCGAAGGGGCATGGATGGACAAGCAGAATGGCAGGTATTATCTGCAATACGCCTGCCCCGGTACCCAGTACAATACCTACTCCGACGGCGTGTATGTGAGTTCCAGCCCGCTGGGGCCCTTCACCCTGGCAGGCAACAATCCCTATTCCTACAAGCCTGGTGGTTTCCTGCCCGGCGCAGGCCATGGCAGCACCATGCAGGACGAAAAGGGAGCCTGGTGGCACACGGCGACCATGCGCATCAGTATGAACCACGATTTTGAACGCCGGGTAGGCATCTGGCCCGCGGGCTTCGACGCGGACGGCGAGCTTTTCTGCAACCAGCGCTACGGGGATTGGCCGATGACCGTTGAAGGCGATCCCTGGCGCGATCCCGCCTGGATGCTGCTGAGCGCCGGCAAGAAAGCAACCGCTTCTTCCTTTACGGAGGGGCATGAGCCGGAAAAGGCCACCGAGGAAAACGTACAGACCTGGTGGCGCGCTTCAACCACAGATCGGACGGAATGGCTGCAAATTGACCTGGGCTGGGATTTTGACGTGCATGCCATTCAGATCAATTTCGCGGATGATAAAATCGACATTCCCTGTCCCGGACAAATCGTGGGCGGCAGCCAGGCCAGGTATATTGAGGAGCGGGATTTGACCACCCAATGGAAGCTGACGGGCAGCATCGACGGAAAAGACTGGTTTGTGATTGAGGACAAGTCCCATGCGCAGACTGATCTGAGCCACGACCTGATTCTCCGGGAGGAAGGCATCCGGGTGCGTTTCCTGCGCCTTTCCGATATGGCAGTGCCCTATGGCCAACAGCCATGCATCTCGGGTCTGCGGGTGTTCGGGCTGGGCCAGGGTGAGAAACCTGCCGCGCCTGTTTTTACCGTCAGGCGTGAAAATGACCTGGATATGACGGTTTCTGTTCAATCGCAGGAGAATACACTGGGCTACAACATTCTGTTTGGGAGCAGCCCGGATAAGCTGTATCACAGCTACATGACCTTTAAAGCGGGGGACCAGCGTATAGGTGCATTGATTATAGGCAGAGATTACTTTGTACGTGTTGACGCTTTTAATGAAAACGGCATTACTGAAGGTACCTGTGTTCAACTTTAAGGAGGAATTTGATATGTCTTTTCCGAAGGGCTTTTTGATTGGCGCTTCCACCGCTGCCCACCAGGTGGAGGGCAACAATATTCACAGCGATTACTGGGCGCAGGAGCAGCTGCCCCATTCCAGCTTTACGGAGCCCAGCGGCCTGGCCTGCGATCATTATAACCGCTATGAAGAGGATATCCGCCTTATGGCGCAGGCTGGGCTGAATGCCTACCGTTTCTCCATCGAATGGGCGCGGATCGAGCCGGAGGAAGGGTGCTTTAGCGAGGATGCAATTGAGCATTACCGGAAGGTGATCCGCTGCTGCCGGGAAAACGGCGTGGAACCTATGGTGACGCTGATGCATTTCACCAGCCCGGTATGGCTGATCCAAAAAGGTGGCTGGGAGGCTGAAAGCACCATTGAATACTTCCGGCGTTATGCCGCCTATGTAACCGAAAAGCTGGGCGATGAAATCAAATACATCTGCACCATCAACGAGGCCAATATGGGTCTGCAGCTGGCGGCCATCTCCAAACGTTTTCAGATGATGGCCCAGCAGGCCCAGAAAAAAGCGCAGAAAGCGGAAGGCACGGTGCAGGTGGGCATGAATTTTCAGAAGATGATGGAAAACATGAAATACGCCGCCCAAGAAAATGCCGCCGTTTTCGGCACCCCGCAGCCGCAGATTTTCGTTTCCTCCCGTACCCCGGAGGGCGATGCCCTGGTATTCCGCGCTCATCAAGCGGCCAAGGAAGCCATCAAGGCGATTCATCCCGAAATCCAGGTCGGCATTACCCTGTCGCTTCATGACCTGCAAGCGCTTCCCGGTGGGGAAGCCTTCGCAGAGAACGCCTGGGATGAGGAATTCCGTCACTACCTTTCTTTCATCCAAGGCGATGATTTCCTGGGCGTGCAGAATTACACCCGCACCCAGTATGGGCCAGAAGGTCAGCTGTCCTGCCCCGAAGGCGCGGAGTTGACCCAGATGGACTATGAGTTCTATCCCGAAGCCCTGGAGCATGTGATCCGCAAGGTGCACTCGGACTTTCCCGGCAATCTCATTGTCACCGAAAACGGCATTGCCACATCCGATGATACCCGCCGGGTGGAATTCATCCGCAGGGCTTTGCA
>JAFWQA010000013.1 GCA_017509255.1 Clostridia bacterium
CGTTCTTTTTCACGGTTTATTGCTCCTTTCTTCCGTACTGCGCCGGGAATGAAAATCACCGGCATGCCTTCCTCATTATACAAGGAAGCCGGGGCATCCTTCGTTTTTGAACCCGCCCCGTGTGGGTCAGCGGACGCTGCTCCTGCCGCGTTTTTCCGGGATCCGATACGGCGAATACAGATTGGATACAGTACCGTCCGGAGCCCTTGTTCCAGACAAAACCGATCTTCAGCTGTTTTCGGATCTTTCAGGCGTTCTTATCCGTTTTATTGACTACGACCAAAGCATTGTAGATGATTTTGTTCTGATTATCAACGCTTCTGTGAAACATTTTTGCGGGATCCGCATTTTTGTTCAACAGAGCTGCTCATCTGAAGTGTACAGATCAGGCTTTTCCCCGGGGGTCAATTGACAGAAGGAGGGGAAAAGAGATAGAATACAGACGTTAAATGAACACGTTCATAAAAAGAACGGAGGCGATCCGGGCATGCCCAAACTGATCCCGGAGCTGAGGAAGCAGTTTCTGGAAGCCGCACGGAATCAGGTGCTGGTTCAGGACCGGGATTTTACGGTCCGCCAGATCGCTTCCGACTGCGGTGTTTCCGCGGGAACGCTGTACAATTATTTCCCCTCCAAGGAAGCGCTGATCGGCGCGGTGATGATGGAGGACTGGATGCTGTGCAGGGAGCGTATGGCGCAGGCTTCCGAGGGGAAAGAGGATATTCTGGAAGCTCTGCGGGCGGTGGAAACCGCGCTCTGTTCCTTTACTGACCGTTACCGCTCCGTTTTCTCCCTGTACGGTGAAAGCATCGGGACGACCGTCAGCAGCGTTTTCGAACGCTACGAAATGCTGATCGGCGAGATCAGCCGTGCTGTCACGCCGATCCTGGAACGGTTCGGGAAAACGGAGGATCCGTTCCTGCCGGAGCTGATATCGGAAATGACCGTGACCGCCAGCCGGAAGCCGGACGGGTTTGAAAGGATCACGCCCAGCCTGCGCAGGCTGCTGAGCTGACCGAGTGTATTCAGAGGCGATGAACCTTTTGAATAAAAAAAAGAAAGAGGAGGTACCATTTATGAAAAAACTGCTGGTGATGATCCTTGCACTGTGCCTGACGGCAGTGCCGGTATTTGCTGAAACTGCCGTGGATGCCGTTACATCCGCTTCCGTGGCTGACTTCTACGGAGATGCCGGCCTGACCGGGGACGACCTGATGAACTCCATCAACGCGTACAACGGATTCTTTGCCATCGCATCCGTCAACGCGGACGGAACCCCCAACGTAGGATTCTATATCTACAGCTGCGTCAAGCTGGAAGACAAATACTATCTCCAGCTGGGCCTGGCCCCGAACCAGACGACCGTCAACATCGACAACGGCAGCGCGCTGATGGCAATCTATGCCGCCGCGCCCACGGGTGAATTCCCGTACGCGACCGCCGGCGCAAGGATGCAGCTGGAGAAGGTAACGGATGAAGCCACGATCAATGCCCTGAAGGAGATCGCTCCCCAGAAGACAGAAATGTTCTATGAGATCACAGCGGTCCGCTCCCTGGGCTGACCGATCCGCATTCCGGCGCCTGCCGTAAGGGCCGGAAAAAGCAAACCGCCCCCGGTGAACCGGGGGCGGTTTATTCAATTCGCTCAAAGATGTCAGGAATCATTGCGCCCGGACAGCAGGATCACGGGGCAGGCTGTGTCTGCGAACCGTCTTTTCCGTTTTCCGAAAAGGGAACCAGACCTGCCACGGCTGCCCGGCGGGCCAGCTCACAGAAAACCGGATTCGCGTGTCCGTAAGGCGCGTTCATGGCATGGTGCGCGACGCAGGTATCGCAGAATCCGGAATACGCGCAGCCGGCACACTCGACCGGAGCGGGGAAATCCACGATCTGCTCATGGATCTTCCGCCATGCTTCGCGGAAACCGGTCTGCAGCGGCTCAGCCGAGATGCCGCGGAAATCAATACAGGGATGCATGGTGCCGTGCCAGTCCACGGTGTAGGCGCTGCGCGCGGCACCGCAGGAAATTATGGGCTTTTCGCCGCTGCAGGAGCCGCCCGTGGGAGGAAGATCCGATTCCGCCACGGGCGTGTAAAGGGGCAGGCCGAGGAGCTCCCGTTTCACCTTTTCCAGATGGATCGTTTTCTCATAATCCGGCCGGTGAGAGGCGCGCCCGGTCTCCGCGCGCGGCGGGACCAGCATCCGGTTGAGATTGAACCGGAAGCCGTTCTTATGCAGAAGGCGGAGGATCTCCTCAGCATCCTCCATTTCAGCGCTCGGGGTGACTGCCGCGGTGACCTTCAGACCGGCATCCCGCAGGGCAAGCATGTGGGAGAAGACGGTATGAAAGACCCGATGCCCGGTGACCTTTTCATAGGCATCCTCACTGCTGCCGTATAAAGAGATCTGAATATTGACCGGCTGACGGCGCTGGAGAAAGGAAATCATTTCTTCATCCAGGAGGACCCCGTTTGACAGAATGACCGTTTCTGTTCCGCGGTCCCCCAGAAAGGAATAGAGCTCCTTAAAGCCGGGGTGGGTCAGGCACTCGCCGCCGGTCAGCGTGGCGGTGAGGAGCCCTTCCGCGATCGCCTGGCTCATCAGCGACTTCCAGGTGTCCGTGTCCAGAGGCTTTGCCCTGTCCAAATGGACGTAGCACATTTTGCAGTCCAGATTACATAGCGGGGTCAGCTCAAAGGTGCCGTCTATGGGGATGCCCCGGGCACGGGCTTTTTTGACAAGCGCCTTTCGGAAGGCGTCTGTTTTTGATTCCTGAGAGGTCCCTTCCTCTGCTATGCGCGAAACAGTATTCAGGAGGCTGCCATCATATTCGCTCATTCAAATACCAAGCCCTTTCATTTTCAGATCCGGTCTGCGGGCGGGACGGGCGATGACCCGAATCAGAAGGTGATCGTTTCGGGCGCGGCGGTGAAGGAGCAGAAGGTGGCAGTGGCATTCTTCAGATACAGCACGGCGATCTTACCGTCATCGGGGCTGTACATGCCCTTCAGGGCGGGGTTGGCTTCCAGCATGGCAACGCGGGATTCCCGGCGGACGTCCTCATGGGCTTCCGCTGCCAGGCGGATCCACTCGCCGCCAACCATGCCGCTGATCTCGACCTTCGGGTTTTTCATGATCTGCTTATAGACGTCCTTCTGATTGCTGGTGATCAGACAGAGCCTGCCGTCAATGGCGCAGACGGCGCCGAAGGGGCGGACGCGGGGCTGACCGTTTTCATCCACGGTGGCCAGATAGAAGGTGCCGGCTTTTTTCAGAAACTCCAATGCTTTTTCCATATCAAACGATCCTTTCTGTTCTTTGCTTGATTCTGCCTGAGGATATCTTTATAATATACGGGAGAAAAGAAAAAAACAAGCATGGGATACCGAAACCGGATCGGGCGGCTGCCGGATGACCGGGAGGAAAGGAAGAAAAATGCCGGATTTGAATGTGACACCGGATCAGGAGACTGTGGAGCAGTATATCGATATCATCCGACAGGTGGACTGGCTGACCGCGGCGAAGAGCGTCGCGCTGCTGATCGTCGGCCTGTTCATGGTGCGGCTGATCGTGCGGCTGCTGGACAAGGGGATCAGGAAAACCAAGATCCCGGACTCCCTGCATTCCATGATCAAGACGGGGGTCCGCATCATTCTGGATCTGGTGGTCATCCTGTCCGTGCTGTCCATGCTGGGCATTCCCGTGACATCCTTTGTGACACTGATCGGCCTGGCCGGCCTGGCTTTGTCCCTGGCCATTCAGGGCGTGCTGAACAATCTGGCCGGCGGCCTGATCATACTGGGAAGCAAGCCCTTCAAGGTCGGCGATTTTGTGGAGGCGGACGGGGTGATCGGCACGGTGCGGGATATCCGCATGATGAACACCCAGCTGGAATCCATTGACGGAAAGGGCATCTATATTCCGAACAGCAGACTGTATACCGCGAGGATCATCAACTACAACCAGACGGGGACGCGCCGGGTGGACATCAGCCTGTCCGCCGCCTATACGAACAGCCCGGAGGAAGTGAGGAAGGCTGCCTTCAGCGCGGCAAAGAGCACGCCGAAGGTGCTGCAGGATCCGGAACCGAAGCTGATCACCGAGGAATACGGGGAGAGCGCCATTCACTATACACTGTGGGTCTGGTGCAAGGCCTTCGACTATCTGGAGGTCAAGCATGCCGTGACGGAGCGGCTGTACACGGCATTTCAGGAAAACGGCGTGGAGATGACCTATCCGCATCTGAACGTGCATATGAAGGAGTGAAGCGCGCGGGAGCAGCCGGGGGCGCCGGGCGGGAGGAATTGTTTTTTCCGATTTTTTTATTGCACGATGATTTGTTTTCTTTTATAATTTACAAAAGATACTGTGTTCAGAATTGAATCGTGTCATAGAATGAAAGGAATTCATGATGATCGAGGTCGCCGGATTCAGATATCAGGTTGAAGGACAGCTGCCCTCGTCCTTCGACGCCTTTCGCGTGCCCGATGCCGGAGAGGCGGACGGGGAGATCCGGATCATTGAGAAGGCTTTTGAGGATCTGGACAGCGTGACAGGGAGGGGCACCCATGAGGAACTGGTGGTGGGCCGGCTGAAGGACGGCTGCTGGTTCTATATGCTGACCAGGTACCCGGAGGCGGCACAGATGACTGCCACCCCGGATTACAGGAAGTTGTGCCTGTACCTGCCGCCGGAGCAAAGCGGTAAAGCCCAGTGGATCAATACCGTGCTGCTGCTCCGGACCGCCATTGAATGCAAATTCGGGGAGAAGGGCATCCTCTCCCTGCATTCCGCGTGCATACAGAAGGACGGGGAAGCCGTCGCGTTTACCGGACGCTCCGGCATGGGCAAGTCCACCCGGGCAAGAGCCTGGCATGAAGCCCTGGGAGCGGAATGGATCAGCGGGGACAGGCCTGCGGTGGATATATCCGGGGACAGCCCGGCCATATGCGGAGTGCCGTGGGACGGAAAAGAGCAGCTGTTTGTGAACGCGCGGTATCCGCTGAAGGCGATCCTGGAGGTGCGCAGGGGAAGGGAAACCTGCGTGCGGAGGATGACTCCCGCCCAGGCAAGAAAGCTGCTGATGCAGCAGACCCTGATGCCCATGTGGGACAACGACGCCGCCTTCCGCGCGTGGGGCGTGGTCAACCGGCTGAGCAAAAGGGCAAGAATTTACCGGGTATTCTGCGGTCCGGACGGGCAGGCGGCCAGAGAGGTGTACGCTATCCTGTACCGGTATCCTGAAAAAATAATGAAAGCGGGGAAGGACATGAGGATCAGAGACGGATTTGTACTGCGGCAGGTAATGGGTGAGCCTGTTGTGATGCCGACAGGAGACAATATCGGGAAATTTGAGGGCGCTGCCGTCCTCAACGAGGTATCGGAATTTATCTTTAACAAGCTGCGGAATCCGATCTGCAGGGAGGATCTGCTGCGCGCGATCCTGGAAGAGTACGACGTGGACGAGGAAAAAGCCGGCAAAGACCTGGACGCTTTCCTGAAAAAGCTGAAGGATCTGGACATCCTGGAAAGCGAAGAATAATATACCCTGACGGACATTTCCGAAAAGGGCGGATAAAGCAAAACCCCGGATGCTTATGAACAAGCATCCGGGGATTTTGTCTGTTTCAATGTCAGCCGTTCACGGGGACGGGATTGTCGCTCTTGCAGTCGCCGCCGGAAACAACCACCCATTTGGTGCCCAGCTCAGGATTGCTGTACGCAACCACCTGATCCTGATAGTTGAAGGAAACGACCTCCACCTCAGGGGTTTCATAAGTACGCTTTGCCATAATAAGAGATCCTCCTTTCTCCATGGATAAAAGTTAAACGCCGAAGCGCCAACCGCTTAAGGATTTTTGCCCAAATCGACCAGACCGGCTTTGGCGGCCTGACGGGCAAATTCACAGACGTCCGGATGAGCGTGTCCTGCCGGGGCGCCCATGAGGATGTGCCGGGCGACACATTTGTCGCAGAACCGGGCATAAGCACAGCCTGCACACTCGATCAACCCCGGGTGACTGACGATCCCGGATGACATTTCCTTCCACGCGGCATGGAAACCGGTTTTCAGCGGCTCCGTGACGATGCCGGGAAAGTCCGCGCAGGGATTCATCTGCCCGTGCCAGTTCAGCAGGAACTGGCTTCGGGCCGCGCCGCAGCTGATCAGGGGCTGTGTTCCGGTGCAGGGGCCGCCCGTGGGGGGAAGATCCTCTTCCCGGATGGGGGGATACATCGGCAGGCCGGCGATCTCCCGTTTCAGCTTCTCCAGACGGATCATCCGATCCATGCCGATCGGATCTGCCGTGCGGCCTGTTTCAGACCGGGGCGGGGAAAGCGTGCGGTTCAGGCGGATGAAAAAGCCGTTTTCATGCAGAAGGCGCATGATGCTTTCCGCATCCTCCATATCCGCGCTGGGAGTGACTGCCGCCGAGACGCGCAGCCCCGCATCCCGCAGAGCCAGCATATGGGAGAAGACCGTGTGGAAAACCCGGTGGCCGGTGACCTTCTCATAGGCGTCATCGCTGCTGCCGTAAAGGGAGATCTGGATCTCATACGGCTTACGGCGAAGGAAGAAGGCGATCATGTCCTCATCCACGAGGACCCCGTTCGTACAGACGACGGATTTTATACCGCGGTCCGCAAGGAAGGAATAAATCTCCTTAAACCCGGGATGAGTCAGGCATTCACCGCCCGTGAGCGTCGCCCAGAGGAGACCTTCTTCAATGGCCTGGTCCATCAGGGCTATCCAGGTCCCGGTATCCAGGGGTTTTGCCTTTGCCAGATGGACGTAACACATTTTGCAGTCCAGGTTGCAAAGCGGCGTCAGCTCAAAAATGCCGCTGACCGGGATCCCTTTGGCTCTCGCCTTTTTGCGGATCAGGTCGTGAAAGGCGTTTTCCACTTTGCCGGGGGAAGCGCCTTCGCCGGACAGGCGGGAAACAGTACTCAGAAGACTGTTTTCTTCCTGACTCATGTCACCCTCCGAACACCGTTTCTGCACGGGTCAGTGCTGTGGGCAAACCACACGTCAGAATAAAAATCTGACGGTATTCTTGTAACACAATGTAATAGTGTTCGTCAAGTAGTTGTACGGTCCTCCGGAAAGGTTTTTTCACGGAAAGAGAAAAATAACGAAAAGAAGATATGTTTTTACAATTCTATGGAACGTGTGTTCCGATCGCCCGTCAGGCGCGGATCCGGTCCCCGCGGATCAGTTCCCGGACGATCTGGGCAATATCCCGGTGGTGAACGGCGCGGGGCTCAAAGTGCTGCAGGTTATAGACCAGCTGCATGATGAAGCCGGAGCCGACGGTGCTGATCAGCGTTCCGATGCCGACGGGGCCGCCGAGCAGCCATCCCGCCAGCAGGACGATCGCCCAGAGGAGGATCTCCACCAGGCCGATGGGCAGTTTCGGGACGCGCTTGCCCAGACCGACGAGCAGGGAATCCCGGGGGCCGCAGCACTGCGCCGCGAGCATATAGATCCGCATGCCGAGCGCCATGAAAACAAAGCCGGCGAGCATGATCGGGATGCCGAGCCAGAGGCTGGTATTGAGCGGCAGGGGATCGAGATCGTTGAAAAGCTGGACGAAATTGCCGGTCAGAAGCGCGTCAATGACGGTGCCGAAGCCGATGCGCTCCTTCAGGAGCAGGTCAATGATGAGAATGATGACCGCCATGAGCGTCATGGACAGGCCGTAATTCAGGGGCGTGTGTTTCGCGATACCCATGCCCAGACAGTCCCATGGGGCAAGGCCGATATTGGCGAAGATCGTAAGATGGACGCCGAAAGCAAAAATCAGAAGCCCCAGAACGATCCGGAGCCATTCTGTCACAATTCTTTTCCGAAGCATTACCGTATTTCCTTATATTAAACTCCGCAGAGCATTGCTTTGCGGAGAAAATTGTATCACAGGAGAAGATAAGCCGGCCGTTCTTTGTATGTTTTTACTGACGGTTCAGGCGGATCTCGCGGCGCCCGAGAGCGGCGTCGTATTCCAGCTGTTTATTCCCCGAAGACGAGGACAATAGGATCGGTGCGGAGCATTGATCCAAAGCTGATCGCCTGCACCGCGACCGTGTGGATCTCTTCCACATTCTGAAGGCCAAAGTCTTCCGGCGAAATCGCCAGATAATAGAGAGGAATGTCAGGCTCTGACCAAACAAGGGAAGAAGGATCTCCCTCATAAGGTTTCCCGTTGACTTCCAGGTTCTCCAGGGCCATGACGGGAATATCTCCTTCGATGCCGGTTACCCCGATACTCAGTACAACAGCATCATCATCGACTTCATACATTGGAAGATAAACCCAGTAAGGATCCTCGAAATGCTCCCCGTATAAACCCAGGGAGTCTCCATCCAGATCAATTGCAAAGGTTCCTTCTTTCACCGCGGGCAGCCGAATCCCCGCGTCATCCTCAACAGGATGCGCGAAAACAATATCTTCAAATGATTCCTCTTCAGGAATCCCTTCATCTTCCGATACCGCAGACTCCTGCTTCTCCGCCACGCCGATGCCGTCAAAAACCAGCGTAAACGGTTCGCTCTGCAGAAGCCCGTCGATCCCGCCGCCGGCCGCGCCAAGCGTAAAGGAGATGGTTTCCACAGGCACGGGCAGTTTGCCATCCGGCATCCTGACCGGTATTTCGAAACCGTTCCAACCGAAATTTTCGGCCGGTTTCCCGTTCACCGACATGTCTATCGTGAATAAGGAAAGACTGTCTTTATCCAGTTCCGTAGTCACCGACAGGCCGATTGAGCCTTCATCCGGTCCGAGTGTGACGGAAACCACCCGGACTGTCAGCTGTTCATTGCTCATCAGTGAGGCTGTGTCATATACGGGGAACTCCGCGCCGGATCCATCCGGAACCGGAAGATGGATCTCTCCCTTCGCGGCATCCGTCAGATAATCGCCGAGCAGATGTATCGGAAATACAACCGCCAGACTCCGGCGGGTATCCTCCCTGCCATATTCCTGCGCGATCAAACTGATCCGGACGGTCAGATCTTTCAGATCGGGATTGGAAAAAATATAGGGATCCTCACCGGATGAACCGGCAGGGAAGCTGCTGAAGGCGCTGTCATTCCGCAAAACCATCTCTTCGCCGCCGACAGTGACAGCGACGCGCGTCATCACTTCAAGGCCGGTACCGTGATCGTTTGTAAAGCGCAGCATCATGGAATTATTGCCGTTCCCATCGGTGTACAGACCGGTCAACCAGACTGTCATATCCAACAGACTCATGACCAGATTATCGGCAACAATTGTCTGATTGGCATAGATCTCTGCCGTTTTGCCGGTTTGCTCTTCCCCGATATCAGCAAAAAGGTTTATCTCCGGGACGGATCCGCTCTGCTGCTGTGCCGGCGCCTGAGACGGATCTTCCTGTCCGGCATCCGGATCGTACCATCCGGATGCTTCTCCGACGACATCAGCAGAAGCGCCTGATTCCGTTCCCGCAAGCGCTGCCACGCAAAGCAGCAGACAAAGAGTAAGCGAGATCATCCGTTTAAACATCCACAACACCCCTTCTTGCTTCGATATGGTCCATGTGTATTTTTCACTGCATTCTGAAGTTCTGCATGATGTTCAGATGAGTGTTTATTGTATCCGAAAAAAGCGGCGTGTCCACGATAAACGGGCCGCTCTTTGTATGTTTTACTGACGGTTCAGGCGGATCTTGCGGCGCCCGAGAGCGGCGTCGTATTCCAGCTGTTCATCCTCCGAGTCCGGCGTGAAGGGAGGGACAGCCGTGGGACGGTCACTGTCATCCAGCGCGACAAAGACCAGATAGGCCTTGTTGATCAGCCGGCGGGTGCCGTCCAGACGCTCCACATAGCTGTCCACACGGACCTCCAGGGAGGTATGGCCCGCCCAGGTGACGCGCGCCTCCTGGACCACCGTGTCGTTGAGGTAGGCCGGGGCAATGAAGTTCAGGTTGTCAATGCAGACGGTGGTGACCGCCGTGCCGGCATAGCGGCGGGCGGCGACGGCGCCGATGATGTCGATCCAGGACATGATCTGGCCGCCGAAAAGACGGGGGACTTTATATCCGTTGCAATGCTGCGGAAGAACGATCTGAACGCCGGAAGTAACGGGCTGCATGGGCTGACCTCCTTCGTGACGGTGATTCCGGCGCCTATTGTAGCATGAACCGGGGAAAATGAAAAGCACGGGAATTGATGATCCGCTCCGATTCTGATATAATAACAAACCCCGGGCAGGACCCGGAGCAAAGCATGACGCGCCGCACGGAAAACGGCAACGGAGAAGCAAAGGAATGGTAAAAAGGTTACTGAAAAGGTACGGCCCGCTGATATTGGCGCTGGTACTGACGCTGACGGTGTTCGCCGCGGGCGGGGAGGCGGAGGCGCTGACCCGGACCCTGCGCAAGGGAGACAGCGGGGATCTTGTGCTGGAGATCAAGAACAGGCTGTACGACCTGGGATACTATACAAAGAGCCGGAAATTCGGCAAGCAGTTCAACGAACAGATGGAGGAGCTGATCATCAGCTTCCAGGAAAGAAACGGGCTGGAGCAGACCGGCGAGATCGATCAGGCGACATATGACACGCTGTATTCGGAAACAGCGGTCAAAATGCCGCGGCCGACGCTGGCTCCCCTGGCGACCCCGGGCCCGGCGCCGGAGCCGGACTGGCCGGAGCGCGACGCGGACGGATATCTGGACGGGGACGGGGAATACTTTTACGAAAACGATGAGGAAGGCCTGTGGATCTATCTGGGAAAGAACCTGCAGATCCGTATCCGGCGCTGCCGGGACGAGAGGAAGGAGCTGAGCTGGTTCGAGACGGACATCCGGACCCGGAACGGGGAAGCCTTCCGGACGGTGGCGACAAACCCGGACAAGCCCGGGAAGCAATACCGGTATCCGTTTGACATCGCGGCGGACGAGCATTTTGTGCTCGGCTTCTCGGACGATTTTTACGCCGAGCGGATGAAAAAGAAGAGCGCGGACCGGCCGGGCATCATCATCCGAAGCGGAGCGATCTACAGCGATCTGACCAACAGCAAGACCGGACACCACCTGCCGAACCTGGACATGATGGCCCAGTATCCGGACGGGAGCCTGAATGTGTACCTGTGCAACGAGCTGACCGCGGAGGAGCTGCTGGAAAAGGGCGCGGTGAACGTGTTCAGCTTCGGGCCGTATCTGGTGAGGAACGGTGAGATCAACCCGCTGGTGTATGACTATTACCGGAGCATTGAACCGCGGCACGCGCTGGGCATGATCGAACCGGGGCATTACCTGCTGCTGTCGGTGGAGGGAAGGACGCGGAGCAGCAAGGGAACGATGCTGCAGCGGGTGGCGGAGATGATGCGGGAGCACGGCGTGCGGGAGGCGCTGAACCTGGACGGGGGCAACACGATGGCGCTGATCTTCCGGGGGAGGATGCTGAACAAGCTGGCGACCTACAAAAACAAGGAATTCGTGCGCACGGTGACCTCTCTGATCGGGATCGGATACACGGACAATATCGAAGAGTGAATGAAGCGAGCGGCGGGAGACCCGCCGCTCTTTCCGATCCGGAAAGAAATGAGTGGAACAGGAGCCGGGCGATATGCTATACTGAAAAATGACGATGACACAAAGGGGTGAGAGAGATGAATATCACCTATGTATGCGGACATAAAAACCCGGACACGGACGCCATCGTGTCCGCCATTTCCTATGCGGCGCTGTGCAACGCGTTGGGGGACAACGGATATGTGGCGGTGAGGCTGGGCCCGCCCAACGATGAGACCGCCAAGCTGCTGGAACGTTTCGGATTTGAAGCGCCGCCACTGATCTCCACCGTGCGCACGCAGGTGCGCGATCTGGATTTTGACGAGCCGCCGCTGCTGGGGCGGAAGGTATCCGTGAGCCATGCCTGGGAGATCCTGCAGCAGGATCCCGGGCTGAGCGTGCTGCCGGTGACGGAGGAGGACGGATCCATCTACGGCGTGGTGACCGCCGGGGGTATCGCCGAGGAAGATATGCGATCCGTGCAGGAGCCTGTGCTGAAGGAGATCCCGCTGTTCAACGCGCTGAACGCCCTGGAGGGCCACGTGATGAACGGGAACGCGGAGGACTTTGACACGGTGAGCGGGGAGATGTTCATCGCGCTGCCCTGCGCGGGCGGCTGCCTGAAGAACATGGAGGCGGGAGCCGTGGTCTTCTGCGGGGAGCAGGATGACGTGATCCGGGAGGCGCTGGAGAAAAAGGCCGGCTGCGTGATCCTGTGCCAGAGCGGCGAGGCCGGCAAATACCGCGGGATCGAGAGCGAGACCTGCGTGATCGCGACCCCGCTGGACGTGTGGCGCGCGGCGAGAGCGCTGTATCAGGCCATTCCCGTGGAGCGGATCGCCAGGAGGGACAACCTGGTGTGCTTCCGGCTGGAGGATTATCTGGACGACGTGCGCGAGACCGTGCTGCAGAGCCGGTACCGCAGCTATCCCGTGCTGGACCGGAAAAACCATGTGGTGGGCACGCTGAGCCGGTACCACCTGATCCAGCCGAAGAGAAAGCGTATCGTGCTGGTGGACCATAACGAAACGAGCCAGAGCGTGCCGGGCCTGGAGCAGGCGGAGCTGGTGGGGATCATCGATCATCACCGGCTGGGGGACGTGACGACGGGCTACCCCGTATTCATGCGGAATGAGCCGGTGGGCTCGAGCACGACCATCGTGGCGACGATGTACCAGGAGCACGGGCTGATCCCGGGCGTGAAGCTGGCCGGGCTGATGGCGGCCGCCATTGTGAGCGACACCGTGATGTTCAAGAGCCCGACGACGACGCAGCGGGACAGGCAGATGGCGGAACGGCTGGCGCGCCTGGCTGACATCGACCTGGAGGAGCTGGGGAAGGACGTTTTCTCCTCCAACGTGGCGGAGAAGGCGGCGGACGTGCTGCTGAAGACGGATTTCAAGGAATTCCATATCGCGGATCACGCGCTGGGCATCAGCCAGATCACGACCATGGATACAGCCGGCCTGATCGCCCGGGAGGACGAATTCCTGGCCGAGATGAAGAAGATGAAGGAAAAGAAGGGCTACGACATGAGCCTGCTGATGATCACCGACGTGCTGCGGGAGGGGACCGAGCTGGTCTTCCTGGGCGACCGGGACATCATCCGCCAGGCCTTCAACCTGAACGAGATCCCGGGGAACCACGTTTTCCTGAAGGGCGTGGTATCCCGGAAAAAGCAGATGGTGCCCGCGCTGGCGCTGCTGTGGGGCTGAGAGAGAAACAGGAGGAAACGGACCGTGAAAAAGGCAAAGATCACCCTGCATCCCTCCTACCGGGTCGGAGAGATCTCCCCGCGCCTGTTTGGCGCGTTTCTGGAGCCGATCGGTTCCATGGTGAACGGATCCATGTACAACCCGAAGCATCCGGACGCGGACAAAAACGGGCTGCGGCAGGACTTTATCCGCGGCCTGAAGGAGGCCGGACTGCCGGCCGTGCGCCTGCCGGGAGGGAACTTCGTTTCCGGATGGAGCTGGAAGGATTCCATCGGCCCGAAGGAGCAGCGGAAGGTGCGCCCGGACCCCGCGTGGTTCCAGTACATCGACAACCGGGTGGGCCACGACGAGTATCTGCAGTGGGCGGAAATGACCGGCGCGGAAGCCATGTACACGGTGAACCTGGCGACCGGAACGCTGAACGACGCGGCGGACGTTGTGGAATACACGAACTTCAAGGGCGGGACCTACTGGTCCGACCTGCGGGCGAAGAACGGGCATCCGGCGCCCTATAACGTGAAGACCTGGTATCTGGGAAACGAGATGGACGGGCCGTGGCAGGTGGGCTCCCGGGAAAAAGACCCGACCGGCTACGGGGTGCTGGCCCACGAAGCCTCCAAGCTGATGAAATTCATCGACCCGCGGATCGAAACGGCCGTGTGCGTTTCCTCCTCCCCGTTCCTGAGCCACTATCCCGAATGGGACAGAAAGGTGCTGGAGGAATGCTACGAGAGCGTGGACTACATCTCCATGCACCACTACCATTCCGCGCCCATCGGGAACGTGCGCGGGCTGCTGGCCGGATACAAGGCCTATGAGGACTACATCCGCACGGAGATCGGCCTGTGCGATTACGTGAAGACCAGGCTGCGGCTGAAGAGGGAGATGAAGATCTCCTTTGACGAATACGGCGCGATGATGCGTCCCGCCGGGCAGCCGCATTACGGGATGAACGGGAGAATGCCGGAGCAGACCTTCTACCGCTTTGACCCGGAAAGGGAATATGTGCGGCATGACCCGGATGACTGGAGCCGGCGGAAGCGCCCGCAGGTGATGAGTGAAATGGCGCATGTGCTGGGCACGATGGGCGTGCTGCTGACGCTGACGCGGCACGCGGACCGGGTCCGGATCGGCTGCGCGACCGGCGGTATCAACGACCTGTGCGCCACGAGCCGGGAGCATGTGTGGAAGGGCGCAGCCTATTATCCGTTCACCCAGATGATCCGATACGCCTCCGGCGGCATTTCACTGCTGCCCGTGACGGAGTGCGAAACCTATGACGTGGAAGGCTACGTGATCGACGACATGAACCAGTACGGCGGCTTCGAGGGAGTGGACACCGTGCAGAGCGCCGCGGCGCTGAACGCGGAGGAAAACGAACTGACCGTGTTCGCGATCAACGCGGACGAGGAGGACGCGCAGGAGCTGACGCTGGACCTGCGCGCGTTCGAGGGCTGGCGTTTCGCGGGACACACCGTTATGCACGCGGAGCATCCGGAGGACCGGAACACCTATGAGCAGCCGGACGTGATCCTGCCGAAGGAAAACCGGGAGGCCGCGTTTGAGAAGGGGATCTGCACCGCTGTGCTGCCGCCCCTGTCCTGGAACATGTTCCGGCTGACAAAGGACTGATAAGGGAACGGACATACGGCCGGGACAAAAAATGAAAGCAGGGCGCAGGCCCTGCTTTTTTTGAAATAAGGAAGGATCAGACGATAAACCCGCCGCTGACGCCCAGCACCTGGCCGGTAACGAAGGAAGCGCCTTCGGACGCCAGATAGAGTACGGCGGAGGCGACCTCCTCCGGAGAGGCGATGCGGCCCAGGGGCGTATCCGCGGCCAGGGAGGACAACGTTTCCGATGAAAGGGTGCCGTTCATCTCCGTATCGACGACCCCGGGAGAGACGCAGTTGACCGTGATGCCGGAGGGACCGAGCTCTTTGGCCAGCGCTTTGGTGAGCGCGATGACGCCGCCCTTGGCGGCGCTGTAGGCCGATTCGCAGCTGGCGCCGACCTCCCCCCACATGGACGCGACCGTAATAATGCGGCCGGACTGCTGCGAGATCATATACGGCGCGGCGGCCCGGCAGGCGCGGAAGGTGCCGCAGAGATCCGTGTCAATGACGCGGAGGAGATCCTCCTCCGACGTATCCTGCAGGAGGGAAAAGTGAGCCACGCCGGCGCTGACGGCCAGGACGTCCAGCCCTCCCAGCAGGCGGACGGCCTCCTCCACAGCCGCGGTGACGCTCTCCGACGAACGGACGTCGCAGGCAACGGCCTGCGCGCCGCATTCCGCCGCCAGCAGCCTTGCCCGCTCAGACGCGTTCAGATAGGTGAAGACGACCCGGTTTCCCGCGGAGGCGAACGCCCGAACGCAGGCCGCGCCGATCCCGCGGGAACCGCCGACGATCAATACCCTGCCCATATGACCCTCCGAAACGAACCGCCCATCCGGCCGCGCAGGGCGGCGGGGGCGGCGAATATCCTTACTATAATTATATGATTTTCGGAAACTTGTCAACCCGGACGGGGAGCGGAAAGCAAACCGAAGGGAAGACAAAAGGCCCCCTTTTCTTCCGGAAAAGGCTGTGATAGAATAAAGCGGTCTACCGGGTCGGCCCGGAACGGGAGAAGAGAAACAAAGAAGGGATAGCGGGATGAAAAAGCGTGCGCTGCTGCGGACGGTGCTGGTGATTCTGCTTTGCGCGCTGATGCCTCTGCAGACAACGGCGGAAGCCGTGAAATACGGAAACCTGACCGTGGAAGACGACGTGACCTATGTGGACATGGGGAAGATCCGCGTGCTGGACTGGAAAGCCTTCTACGCGTTTCTGGACAGGCTGCCGAACCTGGAAAAGGTGGATATGTTCGCGACCCGGATCGGCGCGAAGAAGATCGAGGAGCTGGTCAGCCGGTATCCCGACATCGAATTCGGCTGGACCATCGGTATCGCGGAGCACAGCGTGCGGACGGATCAGACAGCCTTTTCCACACAGCACAGGATGAACACGGAAGACCTGCACGACGCGAGCGATTTTGCGGTGCTGAAGTACTGCAAAAAGCTGAAGGCGCTGGATTTCGGACATAACAGCGTGATCAGCCTGAAATTCCTGGAGGACCTGCCTGACCTGAAGGTGCTGATCATCGCATGCAATTATGTGAAGGACATCACACCCATCGCGAAGCTGGAAAAGCTGGAGTACCTGGAGATATTCTGGAACCGGATCGAGGACCTTTCTCCCCTGACGGGGCTGACCCGGCTGATGGACCTGAACATCGGCAACAACAGCATCACGGATTTCACTCCCCTGTATCAGATGCCCTGGCTGAAGCGCCTGTGGGTATACAACTCCGACAGGACCTGGGGGAAGGAGATGCAGGAAAAGGCTCTGCAGCTGCAGGCAGCGATGCCGGACACCCACGTGGATATCGTGTCGACCTCAACGGCCGGCGGATGGCGGCAGGATCCGCACTACTACGTGGTGAAGGAAATGTTTGAAAAGGGACGGTATATCCCCTTTGAGGATTCCTGGCCGGACGAGGAGGAGCTCCCGGAGACGGCAGAGAAATAAACCGGAGAAAAAGAACCGGCAGCTTTCCGAATGCGGAAGGCTGCCGGCTTTGTTATGCGGATCCCGAAGGATCACTCGTCCGGGATGACGTCCACGCTGACGATCTCGAACTCGGAAGGCAGATCCAGGTGGAAGCACATCCGCGCGGGGAGGTCTTTCCGGCGCAGCAGGATGCCGGAGACGATGCGGAAGTCTTTGGAATCGGAGAGAGAGGATGAGGTAGAGCCGTTGACGTCGATGTCAAATTCCGGGTTTTCACCGGATACACCCAGATCCATCAGCGTTCCGACGCTGTTTTCCGTCGGGAAGACCCGGCAGGAGAACAGCAGGCCCGCGGGTGTCAGGCAATAGCGGATATCCTTCAGGAGGAAGCCGGTCTTCGGGCTGACGGTATCCTCAGAGCGCGCGGTCAGGCCGGCGGCGCTTTCCAGAGTCAGGGAGAACGGGTATTCCGCTTCCGGAGGGAGATCCATCGCGCCGTCCAGATAGTAGCGTACGTGCTTGCCGATCTCCTCATCCGGCCAGGCGTTGAAGCCCAGGACCAGCTTCTGCAGGCTGCCTTCATAGCCCATGCCGGAAAGCAGGCAGCAGGCTGAAACGGTTCCGTCCGGCTCCAGCCACTCCGCCGAATAGCCGGCGGAGTCGCTTCCGACAGGCCAGGTGCTGCAGGTAAACCAGAGAGGCCGTTTGCGGGTCTTCCGCAGGTATTCGCCCAGCGTGGAGGCGCCGGCGGTGTCCCGCATGTTTTTAAAGAAAGCGTAGTCCTCCAGCGGCATCAGCTTCCATTCCCCGTCCGGGTCATGGTAGGAGAGCGGGAGCGGAAGGAAGGCGGCCCCCGTGGTGATCCGGTAGGAGACAGCGACCGCTTCCCCGCAGGAGAAGGCCTCCTCCAGCGTGACGCGCGCGTATCCCACATCCGCAATGATCCGGTTGAATTCGGTCGGTGTGACGGAAATGTCTTCCCGCGCGTCCGTCAGGCCGAGCCACCGGCGGAGGGAGGAGCTGCTGCCGACGGCGGCTATCGCGCCGACGGTCAGGATCACGAGTGCAATGACAACGGCCAGACCGGCCGATAATTTTTTCTTCATGGGCTGTTCGCCTCCTTCATCGATCCGGCGGAGGACGGCAAGACGGTCATGCTCCGTCCAGACCACCGATGAAAGCTCGGCATTCAGCCGGGAGCGCAGATCATTTTTCATCTTCATACCACCCCTCCAACATACAGTGAAGCTGTCTGCCGGCTTTTTTGAGCCGTCTCTTCACCGTGGCATCGGAAATACGCAGGGCGAGCGCCGTCTCATGCAGGGTCAGCTGCTCATAATAGCGCAGGAGCACGACCGGCCTGAGAGAGTCCGGCAGCGCCGCGACAGCTTCCGAGACCGTGCGGTCCGGAAAAGGGTCTTCCACGCCCTGTTCCGGCTGCCCGTCCGGAGTCGTGCTTCGATCCATGAACCGGAACCATCCCGATCGCTGATAATCCCGGCATGTATTCACCGCGATGCGTATGAGCCACGTTTTTTCACTGCATTCCCCACGAAAGGTATCCCGGGCCTTCCATGCCTTGACGAAAACGTCCTGAACGGCGTCTTCCGCCAGGCCGTGATCCCGAAGCTGCAGCATGCAGAAGCGTTTGACATCCGTGCCGTACGCATCCATCCATTTCTCCAGACGGTCTGTCGCTTGCGTGTCCAATGCCTGATGCCTCCTTTCACTGATAATAGACGAAGGAAACGAAAAAAACGGCTCACCCGCCCCCGGGGTCCCGCCCTTTTTTTTCGGTTTTATCCGGCGCGCCTTTCCCCGGCCGCCCGAAAGCCGGGGGGAACGCGGTTATTATAGCGGGAAGGCGGGAAAAGCACAACCGGGGAATTATGGTTGAAACTGCACAGGTTCCCGTCAAAAATGAATGGAAAAAAAACGGACGCGGGATAAGATAAAAACAGGAAGACGAAAAGAGGATACATTCGGCAGAGGAGGCAGAAGAGATGGCTGACTGGAAGCACGGGGGATTTACGCTGCCCGGAGAGGCAGGGTATGAAAAACTGACGCTGCAGCTGGCGGAAAAATGGGGCGCGGACGTGATCCGGGACAGTGACGGGACAAAGCTGTCCGATGAGATCACGAAGGCCGGCTACCGGATCTATTCCACGGTCTGCATCATCCGGGAGCACAACGAGTTTGCCCTGGCGCATCCGGAATGCCAGCAGCAGACCTTCCTCTCCACCGATTTTGTGACGGCAGCGGGGGATACGCTGGAGATCCCCCTGCTGGACGGATACTTCACAGAGCAGTTTGAGATCAACAGCACGCCGGAAGCCATGGGGTACTGGCAGGTCACGGACCGGACCGACGGCACCGCCGTGCCGCGGGAGAAGTGGACCTACAGGGACGGAAGGGTGCTGATCCGCGGATGCACAAAATGGCACCGGTATTCCGTATCATTCCTGTGCTGGCGGATCTGGGAAGAGATCAACATGTACAACCACACGACGAACCACTGGACCAGCGAGCACCTGCGCCAGCTGGACCCGCGGCACCCCGCGGCGTGGGAATACCTGCAGAAATGGCTGGAGGACTGGTGCGAGGCGAACCCGCAGACCGACGTGGTGCGGCTGACCTCCCTGTTCTACAACTTTGTATGGATCTTCGGAAGCGACGCGAGGAGGCGGACCCGCTTTTCGGACTGGGCCAGCTACGATTTCACGGTGAGCCCCGCCGCGCTGAAAGCCTTTGAGGCGGAATACGGCTACGCGCTGACGGCGGAGGACTTTATCCACGGAGGGATGCTGCAGGCGACCCACCGTCCGCCCACCGCGCACAAAAGGGATTATATGGATTTCATCCAGCGGTTTGTGGCGGAAAAGGCGAAAGCGCTGGTGGAGATCATTCACCGGCACGGGAAGCAGGCCTATGTCTTCTATGACGACAGCTGGGTCGGCATGGAGCCGTACGCCCCGTATTTCAGGAACGTCGGGTTTGACGGGCTGATCAAGTGCGTGTTTTCCGGGTTTGAGTGCCGGCTGTGCGCCGGGGCGGAGGTGCCGGTGCATGAGCTGAGGTTCCATCCGTACCTTTTCCCGGTCGGGCTGGGCGGGCTGCCGACCTTCTCCGAGGGAGGACACCCGGAAAAAGACGCGGAGGACTACTGGATGCACGTACGCCGGGCGATCGCGCGGCAGCCCGTGCAGCGGATCGGCCTCGGCGGATACCTGCACCTGACGGAGGGCTTTCCTGAATTCACGGAAGCCATTGAGAGGATGGGGATCGAATTCCGGCGGATCAAAGAGCTGCATGAGCAGGGCAAACCGGCGGAGCTGCCGGTGAAAGTGGCGGTGCTGCATGTGTGGGGCTCGCTGAGACCGTGGACATTGAGCGGGCATTTCCACGAAACGGACCGGAACGACCTGATCCACGTGAATGAGGCGCTCTCCGGCATGCCGCTGCAGGTGAAGTTCATCAGCTTTGACGACGTGCGCCGCGGCGCGCTGGCGGATACGGACGTGCTGATCAACGCCGGCAGGGCGGGCGACGCCTGGAGCGGCGGAGATGAATGGAAGGCGCCGGAGATCGTGACGGAGATCACGCGCTTTGTGAACGAGGGCGGAAGCCTGATCGGCATCGGGGAGCCCTCCGCCGTGGAGGGAGCGGATAACCGCTTCGCGCTGTCCCATCTGCTGGGCGTGGACCAGGACCGCGGCGCGTATGCCTGCCACGGGGCATGGGAATTTCTGGCGGAAAAGAAGGGCCCCTTCCATACGGACCGGCAAGCGCTGGGCTGCACGGACGGGATCCGGGTGATCAACCCGGACACCCGCGTCCTCTTCGCGAAGAAGGAGACGCCGCTGATGACCCTGCTGAAGACCGGCAAGGGAAGGGCGGCCTATCTGGCCGGATTCCGCTACAGCCCGTCCGCGGCCAGGATGCTGCTGGAGCTGATCGCATGGCTGACGGACACGGACCTGAGCCGGGCGGGAACGACCGACAATCCGGAAACGGAAGCGGCCTGGTTCCCGGAGAGCAGGACGCTGGTGGTCATGAACATCTCCGGGGAGAGCGAAAAGACGACCGTGACATGGCCGGGAGGATCGGAAAAAATGGTCCTGAAGCCCCGGGAAACGGTCTTCCGAACCGTCTGAAATACCTGACCCGGATCCCGGAGGCCAAAAACGTTTATGGTCGTTTCTGCACAGTTTTGGTCGAAAATGGATTGGAATCGGTATGCCCGGATTGGTACAATTTAGACAGAACAACAGAGAGAAAAGCGAAAACAGGCTTGAACGAAAACGAAGGGAGGGGAGCGGAAAATGCAGAAAGCAGGCCGGATGCCGCGCAGAAACCTGCTGGGCAGCCATTTCCGGAGCAACTGGCAGCTGTATGTGATGATCCTGGTCCCCATCGCCTTTGTGATCCTGTTCAAATACGCGGCCTACCCGGGCATGCGCATCGCCTTTATGAACTACAAGCCCGCCAAGGGATACGCGGGCAGCGAATACGTAGGCTTTCAGACCTTTGAGAAGATCTTCCGGGACAAGGACTTCATCCGGGCGCTGAAGAATTCACTGATCTTCAACTTTGCCGATCTGCTGGTCGGCTTCCCGGTGCCGGTGATCCTGGCGCTGATGCTGAACGAGCTCCGCTTTCCCCGGTACAAGAAGCTTTCCCAGACGGTGCTGTATCTGCCGCACTTCCTGTCCTGGGTCATCATTGCCAGCGTAGCGCTGAACCTGTTCAAGCCGGAAACGGGCCTGGTGAACATCCTGCTGAAGAACACCGGGGCGATCGACAAGGGGATCCCGTTCCTGACTGAAAAATGGCACTGGTCAGTGACCTATCTGCTGATCGGCGTATGGCAGAACATGGGGTGGGGCTCCATCATCTATCTGGCGGCCATCACGGGCATCAGCCCGGACCTGTACGAGGCGGCCACCATCGACGGGGCCGGACGCTTCCGCAAGATCTGGAACGTGACGCTGCCCTGCATCCGCGGGACCATGGTGACACTGCTGATCATGAACCTGGGCCGCGTGATGGGATCCAACTTTGAACGGCTGGAATCCTTCGGGAACGTACAGGTGAAGGAGGTCCAGTATCAGCTGGCGATCTACATCTACGAAAAGGGCCTGGCGGGCGGCAACTTCAGCCGGGCGACGGCTGTCGGACTGTTCCAGTCCCTGACGGGGCTGCTGCTGGTGCTGGCATCCGACCGGGTGTCCAAGGCGCTGGGCGAGGACGGACTGCTGTAAAGGAAGACGGAACGATATACCCATATCATGAAAGGAAAGGAGAGCGCAAAATGACGGACGCGGCGAAGGAAAAGAAGATATCCCCGTTCCACGGCGTACGCCGGGTGCGGATCAGCGATTTTGTGATCGCGCTGATCATCCTGCTGCTCTCCCTGACCTGTGTGATCCCGTTCGTCCACATTGCCGCGAAGAGCGTATCCTCCAACACGGCGGTGATGTCCAAGCAGGTGTATCTGCTGCCGAAGGGGATCAACATTGACGCATATACCTCCATCTTCCGCGACGGACAGCTGACCCACTCCATGATCTACACCATCTGGATGACCCTGCTGTTCACCGCGATCGGCATGGTGATCACGATCCTGGCAGCGTATCCGCTGGCCCGGAGAGAGCTGAAGGGGCGGGCCGTGTTCGCCTTCATCCTGATGTTCACGATGTACTTCAGCGCCGGCCTGATCCCGGAATACCTGCTGTACAAGGATCTGAGGCTGCTGAATACCATGTGGGTGCTGGTGCTGCCGCTGTCCTTCTCGCCGTACAACATGCTGATCATGCGGTCGTTCTTCCGGGCCACGATCCCGGACACGCTGTATGAGGCCGCGGCGCTGGACGGCGCGGGACATTTCCGCGTGCTGACCCAGATCGTGCTGCCGCTGAGCAAGCCGATCCTGGCGACGCTTTCCCTTTTCTACGCGGTCGGCCGCTGGAACGCATACGCCGACGCCAAATACTACATTACGACCAAAGCGCTGCAGCCGCTGCAGTATCTGCTGAGCAACATGGTGCTCAACAGCGGGCAGGACGCGGTGAGCCTTTCCGAGGCAGCCGCGGTGGAAACGACCCCGGAGGTGCTGCAGGCCGCGGTGGTCATGTTTGCCACCATCCCGATCATGCTGGTCTATCCCTTTGTGCAGAAATACTTTGTGCAGGGCACCATGATCGGCGCGGTCAAGGGTTAAACAACGGTTCAAAAGGCGCGATGCCTTGAATAGACAGAAGGAGGAGTAAACCATGAAGAAAATCGTATCCCTGTTACTGGCACTGAGCCTGATCCTCGGGCTCGGAATGCTGAACGCCGTCGCTGACGAAGCGGCCGGCATGGAAGCCTGGCAGCCCTTTGCCGAGCGCGTGAAGATCACCGTGCCGGTATACGACCGGTCCAAAGCGGGTTATCCCGCCGTGGACGACAACTACTGGACCAAGTGGATCCAGAGCGAGTTCGGCGACAAGTACAACATTGACGTGCAGTATGTCGCGATCCCCCGCGGAGACGTAATGTTCAAGTACTCCACGCTGATCAGCGCGGACGAAACCCCCACCATCCTGATGGAGTACGACTATCCCAAGGTCGCGCAGTGGGCCAATGACGGCGCCATGCAGGTGATCGACCTGAACGAGTTTGCCAAGGTGGCTCCGACCTTCTACGGCAAGATGGTTGAAAACAACCAGCTGGGCTACACCGACATCAACGGAAAGACCTACTTTGTGCTGACCGAGCGCCCCTACTACAACACGACCTACACCTACGCGACCTTCGTGCGTATGGACTGGCTGCGCAAGGTGGGCTACGACCATGTGCCCGCGAGCTACGAAGAGCAGAAGGATGCCATCAACAAGATCATCGCCGCCGGCCTGACCGACCAGGCTCCGATCGGACTGGGCATCCCGACCAGCGCGTACATCACCAACTTCGCCTATCGCGATATCCCGGTGGATGAGGCTGAATGGGCCATGCATTCCTCCCTGGGCACCCCCGGCTTCACCTGGTATCCGACGGAAAGAATGCTCAAGCGTCTGAATGACGAATATCACATGGGCTGGTATTCAACCGAGTTCGATCTGGAAAAGGACAGCCGCGGCGCGTCCACCGACCAGACCCAGACCGACTTCATCAACGGCAAGACCTATCAGTACGGCGGCTACATGGCTACCAACGTTGCCTGGCTGAGCGCCTTCTATGAAAACAATCCCGACGCCGAACTGGCCATCGCCAGCAGCTACAGTGTGGAAGAGCCCGGCGTGGCTTCCGCCCAGATCCGCGCGGACAACCCCTTCGGCATGATCGTCGGCTTCTCCAACCTGGCGACTCCGGACCAGCTGAAGGCTGCCTGGATGCTGATGGAGTGGATGATCCAGGATGAGAACCTGTTCACGCTGGAGAACGGCGTGGAGGGCGTGACCTACAACCTGGATGAGAACGGCCTGCCGGTGATGGTCGCTGACTATGCCGGTGAAATGATGCTGAACCACAACAACAACATCGACATGGCCTGCCTGGTGCACGCCTCCAAGAAGGTCGGCACGATCGAGCAGACCATCAAGCAGATCACCCCCGTGGGCCTGCCGCAGGACTTCTACGATGCGCTGGTGCAGAACTACTACCAGCTGAAGGAGATCGCGGATGCCGGACACGCCTATTCCGACCCGATCTTCGCAGTCGCCATCGACAGCGAAAGCGAATACAGCGCAACGCTG
The DNA here is from genome assembly GCA_017509255.1 of Clostridia bacterium. GTDB lineage: Bacteria > Bacillota > Clostridia > Christensenellales > Aristaeellaceae > Aristaeella. Next base: position 24,534 of record JAFWQA010000013.1, read on the forward strand.
CTGAGCCTGTATCAGGAATACTACGCAAAGCTGATCAAGTGCGCTCCGGAAGAGTTTGACGCGCTGTACGCGGAATACTGCAAGAACTTCCTGGAAGCCGGCTATCAGGAGATCATCGACGAGCGGCTCGCCGCCTATGAAGCGGGCAACTGCACGAAGCTCCCCAAATAATACAGCGGGCAAGAATCTTCCTCATAAATCGGCAGGCGGAGGTCATGGACTCCGCCTGCCACCTTTTAAGGAGAAAAACGGATGTATACAGCGGATGAAAAAAGATATGGAAGGATGCTCTACCGCCGGTGCGGAAACAGCGGGCTGATGCTGCCGATACTGTCCCTGGGCCTGTGGCACAGCTTCGGTAACATCACCCCCTTTGAAACGCAGCAGAATATCCTGCGGACCGCCTTTGACTGCGGGATCACGCATTTCGACCTGGCCAACAATTACGGCCCGCCCTACGGAGAGGCGGAGAGGAACTTCGGGATCCACATGGACCGGGACTGGCGGCCGTACCGGGATGAGCTGATCATATCCACCAAGGCGGGATATGACATGTGGCCCGGCCCCTACGGCAACTGGGGCAGCCGGAAGTACCTGCTCGCAAGCCTGGACCAGAGCCTGAAGCGGATGCATCTGGATTATGTGGACATCTTTTACCATCACCGCCCGGACCCGAACACTCCCATCGAGGAAACGATGGGCGCGCTGGACGCGGCGGTCCGCAGCGGCAAGGCGCTGTATGTGGGTCTGTCCAACTACGGCCCGGAGCAGACCCGGGCGGCCGTGAAGGAGCTGAAAAGGCTGGGGACGCCGTGCCTGATCCATCAGCCGAACTATTCCATGCTGAACCGGACCGTGGAGCAGGGACTGACGGATGTGCTGCGGGAGGAACGCGTGGGCTGCATCGCCTTCGCGCCCCTGGCGAACGGGCTGCTGACCGGAAAGTATCTGGACGGGATCCCCGCGGATTCCCGGATGGCGAAGGACGGCCGTTACCTGAAGCCGGAAAGCCTGAGCGAGGAGAAGCTGGACAAGATCCGCAAATTAAAAAAGATCGCGGATGACCGCGGTCAGAAGCTGCACCACCTGGCGCTGCAATGGGTGCTGAGGGATGAGGTGATCACCACCGCCCTGATCGGAGCCAGCAGGCCCGAGCAGGTGGCGGACAACGCGCAGATCGCGCAGATGCCGCCCCTGAGCGAGGACGAGCTGAGCGAGATCGAAGCTATTCTTTAATATCTTCCGCCTCCGTCCACCCGCTGTAGGTCAGCAGGGAAGGACGGAGGTTTTCTTTATCCGTTTTCCTCCAGTGGGTGGGCGTGCTGTTCATGAACTGGGCAAAATGCCGGTTGAAGCTGCTGAGGGAATTGTAGCCCACCGCCTCGGCGATCTTGATCACGGACTGCTCCGTGGTGCGGAGGAGGACACAGCTGCGCAGGATCCTCGTCTGATGCAGGAAGCTGAGGGGGGAGGTGCCCGTCTCCTCCCGGAAAAGACGCCGGAAGTGGGTCGGGCTGAGATGGCAGACCCTGGCCAGCTCATCCTGGGGGAAGGAAAGCATATAGTTTGCCTGGATGTAATCCAGCGCCGGGGAAACGGCGTGGATGTACGGATCGCGCACGGTGTCCGCTCCCTCACGGGAATAGACGCGGAGGATCTGGATCAGCAGCGCGGCGCAGAGGCCGCGGACACAGGAATGCCAGCCCGGCTCCCGGGCGGTCGCCTCCCGGATGATGGCCTTGACCAGCGGGACGGCCCAGGGGTTCGGGCCGGGCGGAAGCAGCAGGCGGCAGTCATGCAGGAAGCGGGAGGTGCCGGACAGGCCGGCGTGGTTGTGCAGGGAAGAATCATCCAGCAGGAGTTCCGGGTCCAGAAAGATGTAGCTCCACAGGCTGGGCTCCTTCGCCGACCAGGTGGTATGCGGCACGTTGCGGGCAATGCAGGTGATATCCCCGGCGTGGAATTCGACCCTCTGCCGGTCAAAAACCATGGTGCCGCCGGAGGTATGGCAGATGCCGATCTCCAGGCAGTTATGGATATGCAGATGCTTGCCGGGCACCGGACTGATGTGCCATTTGTCACCCGTGAGCACCAAAAGGGGGAAATCCGCCGGCAGGTCATAGTGGCGGTATTCCAGGACGGTCCTTCCGGGGCGCGCCATAGCAGGGCTCCTTCCTTATTCCATGCGGAACATAAGCTGTAGTTTGGGCTGGGCGCCGGTTTCCGGATCCATTTCCAGATCCAGCACATCCTGCATATAATCGTTCCAGCGGTCGACGACAGGACTCTGCGCCTGTGTTTTCTCAGCAAAAGTGATGCCCTGCTCACACTCATAATAACCGAAAACGTCCCGGCCGTCGCTCCAAATGGTGTAGTTCCGGATGCCGGCGGACTTCAGCAGAGCCAGCATCTCCGGCCAGATCTCATCGTGACGGCGCTTGTATTCAGCCTGCATACCCGGTTTGATGCGGCCCTTCCACGCAAAACGTTCCATAAATAGATTTCTCCTTTCCGTTATCGGGACTCGGCGCAGCGGCAGCAGGAATCCCGCTCCACAAGCTTCCAGTCCGCTTTTTCGCGGAGCGCGTCGCCGCTGAGCAGAAGATCCACGGCGCGGGCGCCCAGCTGCTGCTGCTCCAGATCAAAGGTAGTCAGGGAAGGCGTGAGATAGGGTGAACAGAAAAGATTGTCGCAGCCGATGACGGAAAGATCCTCCGGCAGGCGGAGGCCGCGCCGGCGGGCTTCCGCCTGGCAGCCCATGGCGACCATGTCGTTGAGCGCGATGACGGCGGTGGGCCAGTAGGGACGCTGCAGGCTGTCCAGCATTTCTGAAAGCGCTTTCTCCCCGGCTTCCGCGGTGCCGGCGCAGTAGGACAAATAGGTGGAAACGCAGGGAAGCCTGGCTTCCTTCAGCCCGGCCAGATAGCCCATATCCCGGCGGAATTCATCATGGTCGTCCTCCATGCCGCCGATCATGGCAATGCGCTCATGGCCGAGGGAAACGAGATAGGAGACCGCCTCCTTCGCTATGCCGGCCATGTCATAGAAGATGGTCGGATAGGAGAAGAGGGAGGGGACCGCGCCGATCAGGACGATGGGCATATACTGCCGCAGCTCCCGCAGGTCCGCCAGAAGCTTTTCATTCTGCGCCATGGGAAGGTATTCCACATTGATGATGATCCCGTCCAGACGGCGCTCCGCCAGCATCAGGGCGGGGTTGGTGTTCTGCCCGTCCAGGCTTTTCCAGGGGAAAAGATTCATGCTGTAGCCCATTTTCCTGGCCTGGTCATAAGCGCCGGTGAAGATCATGGCATAGTACGGGTTGAGCAGCTTGGGCAGAACGATGCCGAGGGAGTGGGTCGCCTGGCCAGCCATGCCGCGGGCAATGGAGCTGGGCCGGTAGTTGCGGCGGGCGATGACAGCCTCGACCTTTTCCTTTGTATGGGGGGAAACCTTTTCCTCTCCCCGGAGCACGCGGGAAACGGTCGTAATGGAAACGCCCGCCTCGGCGGCGATATCATAAATGGTATTGCTCGAAGCCTTTTTCATGGGATCCCTCCGGAAGGTTTTTCCAAATCACCTGCAGTATATCAAATTCAAACGGCAAATTCAACAGAAAAATGAAAGCGCTTCCTATTAACTTCAAACCACGGTGACCGTACAACTGAAAAACAAAAGATACAGCAGCCGTTTCCAAAGTGTAAAAACAGCAAAAAAGTCCCTACAAATACCGGTAAAATCATTGAAAATAAAAGAAAAAGCGGTTCGTACAAATTGTAGCAAAAAAGAAATATATTTCCGGGGCCAAAACGGGGTTGACAGAAAAGATGTGCTTTTTGTATAATGAAAGCGCTAACATAGACAAAGAAAAATTTGGAGGAATCGCCATGACTTACCGGCAGCAGGCAGAGATGGTTCTGAGGATGCTGAAGAGCGCGGACGGCAACGATCCGTCCAACGGGCACCTGACCATGAACAACTGGGAATGGCCGACCGGCGTGGCGCTCTACGGGATATACAAGACCTATCAGCAGAGCGGGGATCAGAAGATCCTGGACTACCTGGTTTCCTGGTATGACGATATGCTTTCCCGTCCGGAGCAGCCGCACCGGAACGTGAACACGGTCGCCCCCGTGCTGACGCTGACCTGCCTGTACGGCGAGACGAAGAACAGCGCCTATCTGCCGGTGATCGAGAGCTGGATCGACTGGGTCATGAATGAAATGCCCCGCACGGAATACGGCGGGCTGCAGCACTGCACGGTGTGGAACAAGCATTATCAGCAGCTGTGGTGCGACACGCTGTTCATGGTATGCCTTTTCCTGGCAAAGGCCGGCGTCGTGCTGGACAGGCCGGAGCTGACCGACGAGGCGGAATACCAGTTCCTGATCCACATCCGCTACCTGCAGAACAAGGTGAACGGCCTTTTCTATCACGGCTGGACCTTTGACCGGAGACACAACTTCGCGGAGGCCTTCTGGGCCCGGGGGAACGCCTGGTTCACCGCGTCCGCGATCGAGCTGTATGACATCACAAAGCGCGAGAACGCCGCCATGAGGATGATCAAAGCCGCCTGGCAGGACCAAGTGCTGGCCCTCTGGAAGTATCAGCGCGTGAACGGGCTTTTCACCACGCTGATCGACGTGGAGGAGACCTACTGCGAGACCAGCGCCACCGCCGCGATCGCCTACGGGATCCTCAAGGGCGTGCGGCTGGGCTGGCTTGAGAAGGATCCGTACTGGGATACCGGCATGCTCTCCGCCAACGCCGTGCTGGGCCAGATCGACGAGACCGGCGCGGTACAGGGCGTGTCCGGCGGGACCGGTATGGGCCATGACCTGGAGCACTACAAGAAGATCATCGTAACCCCCACAGCCTACGGACAGGGACTGACCTTCCTGATGCTGACAGAGCTGATGAGGCTGGAATAACCGCAGGCAGGACAAAGGAAAGGGAGTGAGATCCGGTGACAACCAAAGCGGCTGAACGCAGGGCGGTGCATGGCAGCGGAAAGGTGTACTGGAAACGTCTGGGAAGTGAAGTCAGGCGGGACAGGTGGCTGTATCTGCTGCTGCTGCCCGGACTGATCTACTTTATCGTGTTCAAGTATCTTCCCATGTTTGGCATCGTGATCGCCTTTGAAAATTACGTGCCGTATTCCGGCGTGCTCGGGAGCCAGTGGGTGGGACTGAAGTGGTTCCAGTACTTCTTCAAGTTCCCGGCGTGGATCAACTACCTGTCCAACACCCTGATCCTGAGCCTGATGAACCTGGTATTCTACTTCCCCGCGCCGATCATTCTGGCGCTGCTGCTCAATGAAATGCGGAACGCGCGCATCAAGAAAACGCTGCAGACCATGCTGTATGTGCCGCACTTCATCTCCATCGTGATCGTGGTGTCCATCACCTTCGTGATGTTCGGCACCTCCGGCATCGTCTACAAGCTGACGGAAAAGCTGCTGGGCCACACGATCCCGTACATGGGCAGCCCCGACACCTTCCGCTGGATGATCATCGGCCAGACGATCTGGAAAGAGACCGGCTGGGGCACGATCATCTTCCTGGCGGCGCTGACAAATGTGGACACGCAGCTGTATGAGGCTGCCATGGTGGACGGCGCCGGCCGGCTCCGCCGCCTGTGGCACATCACCCTGCCGGCCATCCGCTCCACGATCGTGCTGATGCTGATCCTGCGGATGGGCAGCATGCTGGATACCGGCTATGACCACCTGATCCTGATGGCCAACCCGCTGAACCGATCGGCCAGCCAGACCATTGACGTGTTCGTTTATCAGCAGGGCATTCAGCAGGGCCAGTTCAGCTATGCCTCCGCGATCGGCCTGATGAAGGCCGTGATCAGCGTGACGCTGGTGGTCAGTTCCAACAAGATCGCCCACATGATGGGCGAACAGGGACTGTACTGAGAGAGGAGGAGCCGAGATGAAGCAAAAGCTTTCTTTGCCGGTGTCTCCCAGAAACGGGAGCATCATGAAGGTTTCCTCCGGCCCGGTGGGTCAGAATGCCACCGTGGGCAGCCGGATCTTCGACATGCTGAATTACCTGATCGTCACGATCGTGGCGCTGACGACCATCTTCCCGTTCATCTATATCATCGGCGCCTCGTTCGCCACCGAGTATGAGATCGCCACCCGGCCGATGTTCATCATTCCCGAGAACGCGAGCACGGCTGCCTATGAGTTCATTTTCTCCTCGAACAAGATCCTGCGCGGCTTCGGCAACTCCATCTTCATCACGGTCTGCGGTACGGCCATCAACCTGTTCTGCACCGTGACCATGGCGTACGCCCTGTCCAAGACGCGGCTGCGCGGGCGGAACTTCTTCCTGAACATGGTCATCATTTCCATGTTCTTCTCCGGCGGCATGATCCCGGGCTACATCGTCGTGGCCAACATCCTGAACCTGAAGAACACCTACTGGAGCGTGCTGCTGCCCGGCGCGATCAGCGCATACAACATGATGATCGTGAAGAACTTCTTCCAGGGCATACCGCAGGAGCTGGAGGAATCCGCCTCCATGGACGGGTGCACGGATATGGGCGTCCTCTGGAAGATCGTGCTGCCCCTCTCGCTGCCGGTGCTGGCGACCTTCGGCCTGTTCTACGCGGTCGGGCACTGGAACGCCTACTTCGGCGCCATGATCTACATGAAGACCGCCAAGGAAAAGTGGCCGCTGCAGGTGTTGCTGCGTGAGCTGATCATCCTGTCCAGCGGCTCGGCCGGAGACATGAACAACATGGATCCCGAATTCGTCCAGCCGCCGGAGCAGTCCGTGAAGATGGCGGTCATCGTGGTCTCCACCGTTCCGATCATGCTGGTGTATCCCTTCCTGCAGAAGTACTTCGTCAAGGGCGTGATGGTAGGCGCCCTGAAGGGATGATCCGGCTGAAAAACACTGTATTTTAAGGGCCCTGACCCTTAAGAATAAATAAGGAGGAATCAATCATGAAGAAACTCGTTTCCCTGATCCTGGCGCTGCTCCTTGCTCTCGGCATGATGAGCTTTGCCGCCGCGGAAGAACCCTTCGAAATCACCGTAATGGTGCCCGAGTTCACGTATGACGTGGACTATGTGGAAGAGGGCAACCCCATCCTCGCGAAGATCGAGGAGCTGACCGGCGTGAGGCTGAAGATGCAGTACATGGCCAATGAAGGCTATGGCGACACCATCAGCACCACGATGACCGAGAACAATCCCCCCATGGTGATGGCCGTGACGGATGCCCGCGCTCCCATCATTGTGGAATCCGCCCGTGCCGGCGCTTTCTGGGATCTGACCGATTTCGTGGCTGACGCGGAAAACTATCCCTACCTGGCTGCCGGTTCTCCCGCTGTTTACCAGAACATCGCGATCGACGGCCGTGTATACGGCATCTTCCGCGGACGCGCCTTCCCGCGCGGCGGCATCTACTATCGCTGCGACATCGCGAAGGAAGTCGGCTTTGACCGTGAAGTCAAGACCATCGACGACCTGACCGAACTGGCTGAGAAGCTGGCCGGCTACAGCGCCGACACCTACGCCCTGAACATGTGCTCCTACACCGCAGGCACGATCAACGTGATCACCGTGCTGATGGGCGCTCCGAACGGCTGGGGCATCAACGAGAACGGAGACATCTATCCCGCTCACCTGTCCCCCGCTTATCTGGAAGGCCTGAACTGGCTGCGCCACCTGTATGAGATCGGCGGCATCGACCCCGACTTCTCCCAGATCCCGACCACTGAATGGGACAACATCGAGCGCAACAACAAGGCGTTCATGCGGTTTGACTGCCTGGACAACGCTCACCGCCAGCAGTGGTGGTTCGAAGACAATGCCGGTGTCACCGAGCAGATCTTCCAGAGCGTGGGCCCGGTCGCCAAGGCGGACGGCTCCATCACCACCTGGCCGCAGAACAACGGCTTCGCCGGTGAGATCCTGATCAACAAGAAGAGTGTTTCCGAAGAAGACCTGCCCAAGGTCGTGAAGTTCCTCGACTGGTGCAACGGCCCCGAAGGCCAGACCATCCTGAACGCCGGTGTGGAAGGCGTGACCTACGACGTCAACGAAGACGGCCTGCGTTATGTGCCCGACGAGAAGGCTGACGAATACGGAAAGAACAGCAAGACCTACTGGCATGACCTCAACCAGCTGGGCATGGGCGTTCCCGGCAACCTGGAGAACCCCAAGGCTGTGCTGAGCCGCGGCTACACCAAGCTGCGCGACCGCTATGACGAGCTGAACATCGAACTGGCTCCCTACGCGGTGGCCAACCCCTGCTTCCCGTTCGTGAGCGAGACCTACCAGGCCTTCGGCACCCAGCTGGATCCCATCATCTCTGACGCGGCTGTGCAGTACATTGCCGGCCTCATCAATGAAGAAAAACTCCGCGAAGCCTGGGCTGACTGGGCCGAGCAGGGCGGTGACGCGGTCACGGCTGAGTTCAACGAAGCCTACCATGCTTCCATCGGCAAATAAGAATATTCCCTGACCAACCGGGGCTGCCGTATCTTTTCCAGGGGCGGCAGCCCCCTTTTTTCACGGAGAAGGCATGACGAACACCTTTTTCTACCACCGCGGATGGCGCTTCAGGACGGCAGACGCCTTTCCGATGGACGCGGCCATGCGGAAACTGAAGGATCCTGAGGGCCGGGAGGTTTATGACCCCGGCTACGATGACAGCGGGTGGGAGGAGGTCGTCCTCCCGCACACTTTCAACGGGGCGGATCTTTTTTCCGTTCCGATCGAGGACGGAGGAAGCGGGCAGAAACGAACCGCGGCCTTTTACCGCAACACGCTGGAGATCCCGCCGGAGCAGAGGGGAAAACGGGTGTTTCTTTCCTTCGAGGGAGTACGGCAGACCTGCTATCTGTACGCGGACGGACACCTGGCCGGATACCGCGAAACGGGCGTGGGTCCCTTCGGTTTTGAGCTGACCCCTTTTCTGCGGGAGGACGGAGTTCACTGTATCACCGTAGCCACGGACAATACCTCCACACGGAATATCCCTTTCTGCATCGCGGAAACGCCCAACGCACCGGGTGTGCAGCCCGGGAGCTATCTCCAGAGCCAGGAGGAAAAGGTACCCGCGGAACGGGAGGGTGTGGGGTTCGAGTGGAACTGCAACGATTTCAATCCCGTTCTCGGCGGGCTGAGCCATCCGGTGCGGATCCACTTCAAGAACGACGTATACCTGACGCTGCCGCTGTATGCCAATCTGCGTACGAAGGGGATCTACGTCCATGCGGACGGGTTTGACCTTGAACGCGGAGCCCTGCGGATCCATGTGGAAGCGGAAGTACGGAACATGAGGCCCGTTCCCGCCCGGTGCCGGATCACCGTGCGGGTCATGACCGGGGAAGGCGCTCCCTCAGCGGAATTCACATCGGAGGAAACGGAGATCCGGAGCATGGCGGAGCTGGACGGCGAACCGCCTGTGCTGACACTGACCCCGCCGGATGCCTACATCCGCGACGGGGAAGGAGACCACCGGATCCCGGCGGCTGAGGACGCCGTGCTGCCAACGGTGACAGCCTCCCACTGCACGGAGGTGATCCGGGCGTCGGCCCGGCTGGAGGGGATCGGCTTCTGGACGCCGTCCGATCCCCGGCTGTACCGGGTCTGCGTGACCCTGACCGCTGACGGGAAGGTAACGGACGAGGAGGCCGTCGAGACCGGATTCCGGCAGACCGCGTATGACAAAGACCGGGGGCTGCTGATCAACGGGAAACCGGTCTTCCTGCGCGGGTACGCACAGCGCGCGGCCAACGAATGGGCTCAGAGCGGGATCGTGCCCCAGTGGCTGCATGACGCGGACGCCCGGCTGATCCGGGAGAGCGGGGCGAACCACATCCGCGTGATGCATGTGGCAGCCTGTCCGGAGGACCTGCGCTCCTATGACCGCTGGGGGATCGTATGCACGCAGCCGGCCGGCGACAAGGAGAAGGAAGCCTTCGGGCGGCAGTGGGATCAGCGCGTGGAGCTGATGCGCGACGTGATCATCGCCTGCCGCAACCATCCGTCCATTATTTTCTGGGAAGCCGGAAACAACGTGATCTCGGCGGAGCATATGCGCGAGATGCGGCTGCTGCGGGAGGAGCTCGACCCGCACGGAGGCCGCTTCATGGGCTGCCGGACGATCAATACGGAGGACGCGCTGCTGGAAAGCGAGTACGTCGGGACGATGCTGAACCGGCATGCCGCCCGCTTCCTGGCGGAGCACGGCCCGGTGACCGAAACGGAGTACAGCCGGGAGGAGGCTCCCCGCCGCGTATGGGACGATTATTCCCCGCCGGACTTTGACTACCGGTGCCGGTACCTCGGAAAGGGCGGAAGGAAACAGAAGGGACTGGACTTCTACGACCTGACGTCGGAGGAGCTGGCGCTGGCGAATGCCCGGGGCTACAGCGAGTTCTTTCACGACCGGATCGGCGGCGCCTCCGGAAAGGATCTGTACAGCGCATGCGCAGCGCTTTGCTGGACGGATTCCGCCCAGCACGGGCGGCAGAGCTGGAGCGAGAACGGGCGCATGAGCGGGCGCGTGGACGCGATGCGGGTCAAAAAGCAGAGCTTTGACGTTTTCCGCGTGATGCACAGCGTGGCTCCGAGGGTCAGGATCCTCGGCCACTGGAATTATCCGCCGGAGGACGGGAAAAACTACCGCGCTCCGGAGAAGCGCTTCAACGGCAGCTGGTGGGAGGAGACCGGGAAGAGCGTGTACCGGGATCCGAAGCACAAAACGGTTTACTGTATCGGAAGCTACGCCGTGGCCGAAGTGCTCCTGCGGATCAACGGGAAGAACGCCGGAAGCTGCGGCAGGCCGGAAGCCGGATTCGTATTTCCGTTCCCCGATATTGATGTGACGCAGAGCGGCGTGATCGAGGCCGTGGGCCTGGACGCGGAGGGCTGCCCCGTATGCAGCGACCGGATCGAGACGGCGCTTGCTCCGGCGGCGATCCACCTGACACCCGTGACGGCGCCCGGCGGCTGGCGTGCCGATGGCCGGGACCTGGCAGCGGTTGACGTGGAGATCGTTGACGCGGAAGGCCGGGTATGCCCGCTGGACGACAGGCTGATCCGCTTCCGCACGGAGGGGCCCGCGGTATTCCTCGGCGGATATAACAGCGGACGGTTCAACGGGAACGGAAGAAACGACAGCGTGATCCGCAAGCCCTTCGTGTATGCCGAGTGCGGTACGAACAGAGTGCTGCTCCGGGCCGCGGAGGAAAGCGGGGAGATCCGGCTGACCGCCCTGGCGGAGGGTCTGCCGGAGGCAGGTGTGATCCTGCGGACGGTTCCCGCGGACCTGCGAAAGCTGACCGACGCGGAGGAAGCGTCGGTCCGGCCGGAACGCGGGGAGCTGCCCGGCCCGGAGGAGGATTTCTTTACGCCGCTGCCTTGGGCGGACAGGCTGAAGTACACGCCGGAGAAGGAAAACTACTGCAAGATCCTGGTGAACGGCCAGGAACCGGATTTCCGGGGTGTGCGGGCAGTCAACCGATCCGGCAGCGTGTGGGGAAACATCCTGTGCGTACTGGAGAGGATCCGGCAGGCTGCCCCGGACAAGCTGGATTTTACCTGGGAGCCGGACAGCGGTATCATGACCCTGGATTCCATGGGGCATCATTCCGTTATCCGCACCGGAGAGACCCATCTGGTAACGGACGGGAAGGAAAGCCTGATGGACGGGCAGCCGTACGTGACGCCGGAGGGGATCCCGGTGATGGAGGTCAGCGCGGCCATACAGTGCATCCGGGGCGCGACCGCGCAGCTGGATGAAAGGATCGGCGCGCTCCGGATCACCGTGTGACCGGACGCCGGAAAAACAGATACATTCTCCGGGCAGGGATCCGCGGCGCCGGAAAGACGGCCCCGCGCCGGTTCCGCCCGGAAGTGCAATAAACGAAAAAACTTCAAGGAGGAGTTTCAGGATGATCGAGTATCAGGACAAGGTAACGGGTTATACAGTCAGGCGCTATGCCGAGGGACCGGAAAGAAACGCCAAGCTTTATTTTACCTGCGAGAACTTTTCCACGGATGACAAATATTTCTTCTTTATGAAGCAGCAGCTGCCGGGAAAGGATGACGGCGGATGCTACCGGGCAAATGTGGAAACGGGCGAGCTGACAAGGGTGACGGATTATTCCTATCACGGCTTTGCCACCGACCGGGAGAAGAACATCGGCTACACCTGCCAGAACGAGACGGAGGTCTATGCCGTGGATCTGGATACCCTGGAGAGGACGAAGATCGGCGACCTGCCGAAGGGCGGGCAGATCACGGGCCACCTGACAGCGGCTGATACCGGGCGCATCGCCTGCAGCTATCATCTGGCGAACAAGTATTACGGGCTGGTCATTCTGGATCCCGGCAAGGAAGCCGAGGTCGTGTACCAGAGCGACTACCGGCTGGGGCATGCGCAGATCTGCCCGTCGGACGAGAACCTGATCTTCTACATCCATGAGACCGAGGGCGACGCCTTCCAGCGGACCTGGATGTTCGACGTGAAGGAGCGCTACGTGCGGCCGTACTATGTGGAGCATCCCTCCGAGTGGATCACGCACGAGGTATGGTCCTCCGACGGCACGGAGATGGCGCTGATGAAGCTGGATCCCGCCGGATTTGTGGACAGAAGCAAGGGCGAGACCCATACCGGGAACATCATTATCGGCGACAAGGATGGCCGGCATTTTGACGTGGCCGCCAGCAGCACACAGCTGCTGCATCCCTGCATCAGCCGCGACCACAAATGGCTGTGCGCGGACCGCATCTCCTATCTGGGAACGACGATCCAGGAGGGCGTGGTGCTCTTTGAGCGCGCGACCGGAAAATCCAAGCTGATCGCGACCACCGGCAGCTGCAGGACCGGCGCGGACCACCAGCATCCCTCCTTTAACCGGAAGGGCGATCAGATCCTCTTCTCCAATCCGGATGAGAACGGGAACGCGCAGGTGTGCGTGATCGACCTGAAACAGGTCATGAAGGACTGGTAAAATGCCGAAGATCTTTATCATCGGGGACTCTACGGTGGAGGACAATCAGCCGCCTTTCCGCGGCTGGGGCTGGGCGCTGCGCGCCTTTGTGCGCGAGGGCGTGCAGGTCCGGAATTACGCGCTGAGCGGACGGAGCAGCCGGAGCTTCTGGGAGGAAGGGCTCTTCGGCCCGGTGCGGGAGCAGATCGCAGCAGGGGACCTGCTGCTGATCCAGTTTGGGCACAATGACGAAAAGGACGACGGGCGGCACACGGACCCGGATACGACGTACAAACAGCATCTGTGGATCTACTGCGACTTCGCGCTGAAGCGCGGCGCGCAGCCGGTGCTGTTCACGCCCGTATCCCGCCGGTTTTTCGTGGGCGGGGGCAGTATGCTGTATACCCACGGGGAATACCCGGCTGCCGTCCGGGAACTGGCCGCGGAAAAGGGTGTGCCGCTGTGCGACCTGAAAAAGGCCAGCCGGGAGCTGTACCTTGCCCTGGGTGAGGAGAAAACGGCGGAGCTGTTCGTACGCCTGGCGCCGGGGGAGAACCCGGATTTCCCGAACGGGCATGACGACAAAACGCATTTCAACGCGTACGGCGCGGAGAGGATCGCGGAGCTGATCGCCGGCGAGCTGAGAAGGCTTCCGGCATGCAGAACATTTTTCCGGCCGGCAGGAGAAAAAGGCAATTTATGAGAATATTTATCTGCGGCGATTCGACCGCCGCAAGCTATGATCCGAAGGACACTCCGATCGTCGGTTGGGGGCAGCTGCTGGAGCAATATCTGCCCAACGCGCAGATCGTCAACGCGGCCTTTCCGGGACGGAGCACCAGGACCTTCCTGGCCGAGGGACGCCTGCAGCGGATCGAGGGGGAAATGAGCCCCGGGGACGCGGTGCTGATCCAGTTCGGGCACAATGATGAAGGCACGAAGCCGGAGCGGCATACGGAGCCCTGGACGGATTTCACGGAGAACCTGACGGTGTTTATCGAAACGGCGCGGAAGCACGGCGCGATGCCGGTGCTGATGACGCCGATCTGCATCCGTCTGTGGGAAAACGGAGAGCTGCAGCCCACTCACGGGGAGTACCTGCTGGCGGTGAAGAAGCTGGCGGAGGAAAAACGGGTGCCGCTGATCGACCTGTATGAGGAAAGCTTCCGCACGGTGCGGAGCCTGGGCGAAGAGGAAAGCCGGAAGCTTTACCGGCTGAGCGTGCAGGCGCCGGAGGAGCAGCCGGACAACGCGCATACGGTATACGCCGGGGCGGATGCCTACGCGCGCGCCGCGGCAAAAGCACTGAAAACGATACTGGAAAAGAGGACTGAGCATGAATAAGGTTTACTGCTGCTATCCCGGCGGAAAGCACAAGGCGCTGACCATGAGCTATGACGACGGAAGGGGCTTTGACCGGAAGCTGGTGGAGATCTTCAACCGCTACGGCATCCGGGGGACCTTTCACCTGAACAGCGGCTTCCTGGGCGGAAACGACCATGTATCGCCGGAGGAGATCCCGGCGCTGTATGCCGGCCATGAGGTGGCCTGCCACACGGTGACGCATCCGACCATCGGGCGCTGCCCGATGCCGGAGGTGCTGGAGGAGGTGCTGGAGGACCGCAGGGCGCTGGAGGCGCTGACCGGCTATCCGGTGCGGGGCCTGAGCTATCCGAACGGATCGGTGACGGAGGAGATCGAAAAGGCGCTGCCGCTGTGCGGCATCCGCTATTCCCGGGTCGTGGGCAGCTCGGACGGGTTCGGCCTGCCCGAAAACCCATACCGCTGGAAGGCGACATGCCACCACAACCATCAGCTGATGGAGCTCGGGGAGCAGTTTCTGGGCCTGTTCAAAAGACAGTACCTCTATCTGATGTACGTCTGGGGACACAGCTACGAGTTTGACACGAAGAACAACTGGGACCTGATGGAAAATTTCTGCCGGATGATGGGCGGAAAGGACGACATCTGGTACTGCACGAACATTGAGTTCATGGACTGCATGGACGACTATGCCCGGCTGTGCTTCGCGGCGGACAACAGCTTTGTGTACAACCCGAACGCGCGGGAATGCTGGATCGCGGTCAACGACCGGGATCCGATCGCGATCCCCGCGGGCGCGACCGTCCGGCTGGACGCATGAGCGATAACGGATATCCGATTTTCCGACAGAAAAGATGACAAGGAGGAGACCATGAGTTACGCTGAAGCCAAACAGAAGTATGCCGCGCTGGGCATCGATACCGATGCCGCCATCGCAAAGCTGCGCACCGTACCGGTCGCGCTGCACTGCTGGCAGGGGGACGACGTGCGCGGATTCGACACCGATCCTTCCAAGCCGCTGACGGGCGGCATCCAGACCACCGGCAATTATCCGGGCCGGGCGTCGACCCCGGAGCAGCTGATGGCTGACATCGATGAGGTGCTGAAGCTGATCCCCGGGAAGGCCAAGATGAACCTGCACGCCAGCTACGCCATTTTCGAGAACGGCGAGTGGGCGGACCGTGACAGACTGGAGCCGAAGCATTTCCGCAAATGGGTGGAATACTGCAAGGCACGCGGCCTCGGCTGCGACTTCAACCCCACCTTCTTCTCCCATCCCAAATGCGACCCGCTGACCCTGTCCTCCACCGACCCGGAAACGAGAAAATTCTGGATCGACCACGGCAAGGCCTGCATCCGCATCAGCCAGTATCTGGCGGAGGAGCTGGGAGAGCCCTGCGTGATGAACATCTGGACCGGCGACGGCTACAAGGACGTGCCCGCGGACCGGCTGGGACCGCGCGTGCGGTATAAGGAGAGCATCGACGAGATCCTGACCGAGCCCCGGGATAAGGACAAGGTCTATGTGACCGTGGAGAGCAAGGTGTTCGGCATCGGCGTGGAAAGCTACACCGTCGGCAGCGCCGAGTGGTGCCTGAAGTACGCTTCCGGCCGGGACGACGTGGTGTGCCTGATGGACTGCGGACATTACCATCCGACCGAGGTCGTGAGCGACAAGATCTCCTCCATCCTGACGTATGACGATCATCTGGCGCTGCACATCACCCGGCCCGTACGCTGGGACAGCGACCATGTGGTGCTCTTTGACGACGAGACGAGGGAGATCTGCCGGGAGATCGTGCGCTGCGGCATCGATAAGGTGTTCATTGCGCTGGACTACTTTGACGCGTCCATCAACCGGATCTCCGCCTGGGTGAACGGCTTCCGCAACACGCAGAAAAGCCTGCTCTACGCGCTGCTGCAGAACAACGAGGCGCTGAAGAAGCTGCAGGACGAGGGCAATTTTACCCGCCTGATGACCGAACAGGAGCGCATGAAGACCATGCCCTTCGGCGACGTGTGGGACGAATACTGCCGCGTATGCGGGGCGCCGGACGACGGGAGCTGGTTCCTGGAATCCGAACGCTATGAAAAAGAAGAATTGAGCAAAAGGAAGTAAGAAAGATGGGAATACTTGATTTTCCGATCGTCAAAAAATTCATCCGCACCTGCGACGACGGCTGGAAGCAGGGCTGGCACGAGCGCAACGGCGGCAACCTGACCTACCGCCTGAAGGAAGAGGAGGCAGCCCAGCTGCGCCCCTTCTTTGACATGCAGCCGCGGCCCTGGGTCCCCATGGGCGTGACCGGCGCGAACCTGGCCGGGGAATTCTTTATTGCCACCGGCAGCGGAAAGTTCTTCCGCAATGTGGACCCGGATCCGGAAGACAGCCTGTGCATCGTGGAGATCAACGGCGCCGGCGACAGCTACCGCATCGTATGGGGACTGGTGAACGGCGGACGGCCCACCAGCGAGTTTCCGACGCATTTCATGAACCATTCCGTGCGCGCGGCCGCCACGGACGGGGCGACCCGGGTGATCTATCACGCGCATACGCCGAACCTGATCGCCATGACCTATGTGCTGCCGCTGACGGACAGGGACTTCTCCCGGGCGCTGTGGAAGAGCGCCACGGAATGCCCCGTGGTATTCCCGGGCGGCGTGGGCGTGGTACCGTGGATGGTGCCGGGCGGGGCGGATATCGCGCTGGCCACCTGCGAAAAGATGAAGACCTTTGAGGCGGCCGTCTGGGCGCAGCACGGGCTGTTTGTGTCCGGGCCGGACTTTGACATCACCTTCGGGCTGATGCATACCATCGAAAAAGCGGCGCAGATCTGGATCCTGCAGAAATCCACGGGCCTGCCCGAGCTGCAGACGATCACGGACGACGGCCTGCGCGCCATCGCGAGGGATTTCGGCGTGACACTGCGCGAAGAGTTCCTGGACTGAGCGAACCCCTGCGGAGCGCGGCGGCAGGACATCCGAACGGAGGGGAAGAGAATGGATATCGGGATCCGGCTTCACGACACGGTAAACGGCACGCTGGAGGAAAGGCTGCGCTATGTGCGGGAACAGGGCTTCAGCTGCGCGCATCTGGCGCTGAGCAAGACGGTGGCGGGCTTTGACATGGATGACGCGCCGGAACGGCTGCGGGACAAAGATTTCGCGAAGGAGGTCCGCTCCGCTTTCCTGAACACGGGCATGAGATGCGCCGTGCTCGGCTGCTATCTGAACCTGGCGGACGCGAATGAGGAAAGGCGGAAGCGGACACAGGAGATCTATTACGCGCACCTGAAATTCGCCAAAGCCATCGGGGCGGAGGTAACGGGCACGGAGACCTACGCGAACCCGGAGCTGCCCTACGCGAAGCAGGCGGCGGAAAGCGAAGAGGCCTTTGAGCTGTTTCTGGAGAGCCTGCGGCCGGTGGTGCAGCGGGCGGAGGAGGAGGACACGGTGCTGGCGGTGGAGCCGGTATGGGCCCACGTCATTTCCACGCCGGAAAGAGCGCAGCGCATGCTGGAGGCGATCCCCTCCGATCATCTGCGGATCATCCTGGACGCCGTGAACCTGATCGGACCGCAAACAGCCGCGCGGGCGGATGAGATCGTTGCCGACGCGATCGCCCGGCTGGGCGACAAGGTCAGCGTACTTCACATGAAGGACTACCGACTGGAGAACGGGGCGATGCCGGCCATGGCCTGCGGCCTGGGAAACATGAAATACGAACGCCTGATCCGTTTCGCAAAGGAAAAGGATCTGCCCATGACGCTGGAAAACACCGTGCCGGAGAACGCGGAAACAGCCCGGCTGTATCTGGAAGCGGTCGGCAAGAAACTGGACCGGGCGGAAATGAACAGAGACGGAGATTGAAAAAATGGCATGTCTGGCGATCGATATCGGCGCGTCCTCCGGAAGGCATATTATCGGCCGGGAGGTCAACGGTGAGCTGAAGACGGAAGAGGTATACCGTTTTCCCAACGGGGTGACCGAAAAGGACGGGCACCTGGTATGGGATACGGAAGCACTGCTGGAGCACGTGAAGACGGGCATCGCGAAGGCAAAGGAATGCTGCCCGGAGCTGGAAAGCCTGTCCGTGGACACCTGGGGCGTGGACTATGTGCTGATGCGCGGGGAGGAGTCCGTGCTGCCCTGTTACGCCTATCGGGACAGCCGCACGGAGGAATCCGCGGCAAAGCTGCACGAGCGGGTGCCCTTTGAGGAGCTGTACCGCCGTACGGGCATCCAGTATCAGCCGTTCAACACGGTCTATCAGCTGTACGCGGACCTGCTGGCCGGCCGGCTGGAGGGCGTGACGGATTTCCTGATGCTGCCCTGCTGGCTGATGTACCGGCTGTGCGGCAAGAAGGTGCACGAGTATACCAACGCCACGACCGGCGGGCTGGTGAGCGCGGCGACCGGCGAATACGACCTGGAGCTGATCCGGAGGATCGGGCTGCCGGAGAAGCTGTTTCCGAAGCTGAGCAGGCCCGGCGAGATCCTCGGGGAATATGAGGGCATCAAGGTCATGTTCTGCGCGACCCACGACACGGGCAGCGCGGTGGAGGGCATCCCGATGACGGAGAACGCGCCGTATATATCCTCCGGCACCTGGTCCCTGCTGGGCGTGAAAACTGAGAAGCCGCTGACGGACGCGGAAAGCCGGAAGGGCAACTGGTCCAACGAGGGCGGCGTCGGCTACAACCGGTATCAGAAGAACATCATGGGCATGTGGCTGGTGAACCGCCTGCGGGAGGAGCTGTGCCCGGGCAAGCCCTTCGGCGAGATCACGGCGGAGGCGGAAGCCGACGGGTTTGACGGCCTGGTGGACGCGAACGACCCGGCATTCCTCTCCCCGAAGAGCATGAAGGAGGCTTTTGACGCGAAGCTGGCGGTGAAGCCGGAAAACGCGGCAGGCTATTTCCGCTGCGCATACCGCAGCCTGGCGGAAAGCTACAGGACCGCCCTGGAGGAGCTGGAAAAGAACACCGGCAGGAAATATGAGTCCCTGTACATCGTCGGGGGAGGCGCGAAGAACGCTTTCCTGAACGGTCTGACCGAAAGGGCAACCGGGAAAAAGGTGATCGCCTTGCCGATCGAAGCGACGGCGCTGGGCAATCTGCGGCAGCAGCTCGGCCGATAAAGAAAGAAAAACAGCGGCGCCTTTCCGAAGAGGGAAGGCGCCGCTGCATTTTATGAACGGAAGGCTTTATCCGCGGCTTTTTGTCTGTTTGCCGGGGCATGGGTCCGGCAGCGGTTCTTGCTTCTCAGCGTGGACATGTGTACAATCAGGGGAGAGGAGGGAGAAACGTGCATTTCGTCGAAGCCAAAGGGATCCTGAACGGGAATAACGGCATGCAGGGAATGAATATCTATCGCGGCTGCAGCCACGGCTGCATCTACTGCGACAGCCGGAGCCTGTGCTATCATTTCACGCACCCGTTTGAGGATATCGAGGTCAAGAGGAATGCCCCCGAGCTGCTGGAAAAAGCCTTGAGATCCAAAAAGAAAAAGTGCATGATCGGCACCGGCTCCATGTCCGATCCCTATATGCACTGCGAGGAGCAGCTGAAGCTGACGAGAAGCTGCCTGGAGGTCATTCGGAAATACGGCTTCGGCGTGACGGTGCAGACGAAATCGGACAGGATCCTGAGGGATATCGATCTGCTGGACGATATCAACCGGAAGGCCAAATGCGTGGTGCAGATGACGCTGACGACCTGGGACGACACCCTTTGCGGCATTGTGGAGCCGAACGTGTGCAGCACAAAAAGGCGGGTCGAGGTCCTGGAACGCATGCGGGAGCGCGGCATCCCGACCGTTGTATGGCTGACGCCGGTGCTGCCGTTTATCAACGATACGGAGGAAAACATCCGGGAGATCCTGGACGCGTGCGTCCGGACGGGAGTCAGAGGCATCATCACCTTCGGCATGGGGATGACGCTGCGGGAGGGCGACCGGGAATACTATTACGCAGCGCTGGACCGGCATTTTCCGGGACTGAAGGAGAAGTACATCCGGCAGTACGGAAACGCCTATGAGCTGCCCAGCCCCCGGGGAAAGGAGCTGCTGGCGCGCCTGCGGAAAGCGTGCCGGGAGAACGGCATACTGTACACGCCGGAGGACTGCTTCGCGTACCTCAATGAGCTGCCGGAACGGCAGCGGCAGGTGAGCATGTTTGACCCGTGAGAGCAGCAAAGGAGAAAAGCGATGAAGATCTATGACATTTCCCAGGAGGTATTCGGCTGCGAGGTTTACCCGGGAGACCCCTCCCCGGAGAAATACGCGCTGAAACGGATGAGCGAGGGAGCGATGTATAATCTGACGGCGTTCCGGATGTGCGCGCACAACGGGACACACGTGGACGCGCCGTTTCATTTTTACCGGGACGGGAAAACCGTCGATCAGACGGAGCTTGAGCGGTATATCGGCCCGGCGTACGTCGCGGAGCAGGAAGGGGACATTACGGCGCAGGACGCCGCGGCCGTCCTGAAAAAAGCGCGCGCGGCGGACCGCGGGGCGGCGGAAAGGATCCTGGTCAAAGGCAGGGCCGTGCTGACGGCGGACGCGGCCCGGGTCTTCGCGGAGACCGGGGTCCTGCTGTACGGGAACGAATCCCAGTCCGTGGGCCCGGTGGACGCGCCGGCGGAGGTCCACCGGATCCTGCTCGGGGCGGAGACGGCGCTGCTGGAGGGCATCCGCCTGGGAGAAGTGCCCGAGGGCGTATATTTCCTGAACGCAGCGCCCGTCAATCTCAGCGGAGCGGACGGCGCGCCGTGCAGGGCGGTGCTTGTGGACATGGAAAAGAAATGAAAACGGAAACCCTTTATTCCACGGACAGCGTGCTGCCCGTGGTCATATTTTTGCGGACTTCTATATGCACGGGGATCTCGCCCCGCAGGGAGTCAATGTGGGAAATGACGCCGACCATGCCGTGACTCATGCGCACGGTCTGCAGCATCTGCATCGCGTCCCCGATGGAATCGTCGTCCAGGGAACCGAAGCCCTCATCCACAAAAATGGCCTCGACACGGATGCCGTGAGCCTGGGCTTGCATGACGGTGTTCAGGCCGATGGCCAGCGCCAGGGAGACGAGGAACTTTTCCCCGCCGGAAAGGGATTTGACGCTGCGCTCGCTGCCGGTCCTGGCATCGAGAACGTTCAGCTCCAGACCCGCCTTTCGCCGGGAACCGCTGGCAGTATCGGAGCGGCGGAGCTGATACCGGCCGCCGTGTACCTTTTCCAGCAGCTGATTGGCCTGCCGGATCACGGTATCGAGCATGGCAGCCAGCACATAGCGGTGCAGGTTGATGCCGCTGCTGTTATCCAGCTGGCGGACGAAATTCGTCCGGCGGGACCAGTCCCGCTCTTCTTTCTGCAGCTCCGCCAGTTCCTTTTTCAGCGCTGCTTGCAGGGCTTTCAGCTTGTCCGCGAGATCCGTCGTCTGGGTGAGGGCGGTGAGGGAGCTGTCCCGCGCCTGCTGGGCGGCTTTCAGCTCTTCCGTGAGCGCGTTCATATCCGGCCGGGTCTTGCCGGCGGCTGCTTCCGCCTGCTGCTTCAGCTCCGTTTCCGCGTGGGCCAGGGCGGCGCGGTACTGCTCCGTTTCCCGGCGAAGCGCCTCCAGCGCGTCGGCGTCCGTCAGGGCGGAGGTGAAGCCTTCTTCCGTTTCAAAGCCGCCGGCGTTCAGCCGCGCAGCCCACTGTTGCTCCGCGGTTTCCAGAGAAGTCCGGTCCTCTTCCGCCAGCTTCGCGGCGGCGTCCGCCTCTCCCTTTGCCAGATTCATGGCCTGCGCGCTTTCATCCAGCGCTTTTTTCAGGGAGATCTCCTTTTCCTCAAAGGCCTCGACGGCTTTTGTAAAGCGGCCGATCTCATGCTCCAGCGCGGAGGAATCGGCAATCCCTTCGATCAGGTGCTCTTTGTCGGCGCTGAGCAGCTGCTGAATGCTGTCCTGACCGGCCTGCGCTTTTGCCAGGATCTCGCCGGCGGAGCGGAGGCTGTCCTGCGCCTTCCGATAGTCCTCCGTGGCGGCGGTGTACTTCTTCCGCGCGTTTTCCTGCGCTTTGCGGGCAGCGTCCATCTGCGCGTCGGAAACATGCTCCGCCGGGACGTCGGCCGGGCGCGGATGAGACGTACTGCCGCACACGGGGCAGGGCTTTCCCTCCATCAGCTCCTGAGCAAGCCGTCCCGCGGTGCCGGCGACGTAACGGGTCCAGAGAGCCTCTGAAGCCTCGTCCGCTTCCCCGCTTTTTTCCAGCGCGTCCGCCTGGGCTTTCTCCGCCCCGGAGAAAAGCGCTTCCGCTTTTTCACCGGCGGCCTTCGCCTGCTTCAGGGCTTCCCCGGCCGCAGCGGCAGCCATGACATGTTCAGAATAGGTTTTGTATGCGCCGCGCGCATTCTCCAGCTGCAGGACGTATTTTTTGCCGTTCTCGCAGGTCTGCCGCTTTGCGTCATGCTCTTTCCAGTTTTTGTCCGCCAGTGCCTGCGCGGCCTCCGCGGCCTCTGCCGCCGCGCGGGCCTTTCCCGCGGCAGCCAGGTGAAGGGCGCAGTCGGCCCTCCGGCGGCGCACAGCCTCCCAGGGTGAACGGAGATTCTCCGCCAGCAGGGATACGCGCAGATCCTCTTCCTTCTTCCGGAAGCCGTCCCGGCGGTCTTCCAGATCCTTCAGCGCCTGACGGCGCCGGTCCAGGAGCTCAAAGACCTGTATATCGGCGGAAGCCGCCTGATAGCGTTTGTTTGTTTCCGTATAGACGTCAGCGGCCTTGCGGCTCTCCGTTTCCAGAGCGGGGATCCCCTGCTCGGTCTCCAGACGCTTCTGCTCCAGCTCCTGCTCATTTCCGCAGCTGTAGACGCTGAGCCGGCCGGCGATCTGATCCTTCTTTTCCGTGATCTTCCGCGCCTGAACAGACAGCTCCGTCTTCATCCTTTCCACGGCGTTCCGCCAGGAATCGGCCGCGAACAGGGTGGAGAGGATCTTTTCCTTTTCATTGGAATCCGAGGTGAGAAGCTGCTCAAACCTGCCCTGGGGCAGGATGATGATCTGGCGGAACTGATCGGCATCCAGGCCGATCAGTTTTTTTGCCTCAGCGGTGACGTTCGAGTCCGTCGGGTTGGACAGAACGGGCTCCCAGGCACTGCCGTTCCACCGGTCAAACCGGGAGGACGCGTCAAAGCCGGCGGCCCGCGGCCGGGGCTTCAGCGTCCGGCGGAACAGGAAACGTGCCCCGTTCTTTTCCAGTTCCAGCTCCACAAAGGTCTGCGTTTTTTTATCGTTTTCATTCAGGAAACGGGAACGCATGGATTCAAAGCTGCCCTTGCCCGGGTCGGTGCTGATGCCGCTGGACGAGGTGTTGTAAAGTGCATAGCACATGGCATCCAGCAGAGTGGTCTTTCCCGCGCCGGTGTCCCCGCTGATCAGGAAAAGACCGTCCCGGCCGACCTCGCGCAGGTCGATCTCCACATGTCCGGGGAAGGCGCCGAAGCCCTGAAAGGCGATCCGAACCGGTTTCATCTGCTTTCCTCCTTTTCCGCAAGCTCCAGCGCGGCGATAAACTGATCCGCCAGGTCATCCTCCAGCTCCGCGCCGTAGACGTCCTTCAGGTAGCTGCCGAGGATCTGCCTGGGTGAGAGCGTACGGACGTCCTCGGAGGAGAGCGAGGTGGAGACGCCTTCGCCGAGGGGCTTCATCCCGTAGAACTCCATCAGGAGAGGGAAGCGCTCCGTCATTTCGTTCAGCAGTTCCATGCCGGCCACCCGGTCGGTCAGCTCCAGCCGGAGGTAGGTGTTATCCAGATCTGTCCGGGACAGGGCTTCCTCATGGCTGCACTGCAGGGACAGCCGCTCATGAAGCTGAGCAAGCGGCTCGAAGCGGAGACTGTCATCCTCCGTGTCATAGATCCATACGCCCTTCTGCTGCTTTTCCTCCCGGCCGAAGGAGTATTTGACGGGTGAACCGGCGTAGCAGACCCCGGGGGCCAGCTGCTGGGGCTTGTGGATGTGGCCCAGCGCGACATAATCAAAGCCCGCGAACAGCTCCGGACGGATCGAGGAGCTGCCGCCAATGACGTGACCGTCCTCCCCGGCGCTGTTGGCCGCGGTGCGGTCGGATTCGGACAGCTCAGCGCCGGACACGGAAAGATGAGCCATCAGGATGTGCTTTTTGCCCGGATCCCAGCCGGCGCGGATGTGATCCAGCACGGCGGAAACGGCCTCTGTCATCGTCCGGATCCCTTCATTTTCCAGAACCGCGGCAGCCTCTCCCGGCTGAAAGAAGGGGAGGGCATAGACCTCTGTTTTGCCGTCGCCGAGGGCGATCGGTTCCAGAGAGCTGCCCAGCCGGCCCCGGACATAAAGACCCGCTTTTTCCAGCAGCTCGTCACAGGCGGTCAGCAGGTCGGGACTGTCATGGTTGCCGGCGGTCACCACAAAGGTCTTTCCCAGCCGGCTGCAGATCTCCACAGCCGCCCGGGTATACAGCTTCATGGCGTCCCCGCCGACCTTGCCGGAGTCATAGATATCCCCGGCGCAGAGCACGGCGTCAATGTTTTCCCGTTCGATGATCCGGCTCAGCTGCTCCAGAAAGAAAACCTGGTCCCGCTCATAGCTGTCAATGACCGGGGCTTTCTTGCCGAAATGCCAGTCCGACGTGTGAAGGATCCTCATAAAATACCCGCTTTCTTCTGACAGGTGTATCTGTCATATTCGCGATTTTTGAGCCTGCCGCGGCAGGACGGATCTACTGCCCCTATTATACTGAACCCGGAAAGCTCAAGTCAATTGCGGAACGCGGGCCCGGGAAAACAAAAAACCGGGACCGGTACGGACCGGCCCCGGATGGATCGGGTGCATATATTTCAGGCGGCTTTTCCGTCAGAGCTGCTGACAAGGTCGTAGTAGCTGTGGGCAGTGGCCTTATAGATCAGCGCGTAGAAGACGGAAAAGAGGACAAAGGCGGCGGCGGTGACAATGAGGACAAAGGACAGGCTGTTGAGATTGAACAGGGTCAGAAGCTTCCAGAGCACCGGGAAGGCAAAGGCCAGATGCAGGCCCGCGAAGAACAGGGGAGCAAAGAAGACGGTCACGATCTGGGAGTTGATGGTTTTGCGGATGTCCTTTTTTGTCATACCCACATTGCGCATGACGGTGAAGCGCTTCTGATCCTCATAGCCCTCGGAGACTTGCTTGTAGTAAATGATCACCGCGGCGGCGAAGATAAACAGAACGGAGAGCACAATGCCCAGGAAGAACAGGCCGCCGTACATGGAGAGGAATTCATCCCGCTCGAGCGGTTTGCAGCCTGCCGAAAGGGAAAGAGCGACGCCACCGTTACGAAGATAATGGGTCTGAAAGATCATATCCCGCTGACGGACAAACACCTTCCCGGTCAGTTCCCGATCGGCAGGAGAATCGTAGCTGAAGCTGTGCTTCAGGAGCATGATGGCGGTTCCGTTGCCTATCCGCGCCGAGGCCAGGGGACGGAGCTCTTCCAGCGACTGGACCACAAGGATCAGCACCGGAGCGATGTTTTCTCCCGCATCCGGAATACTGATGAACCGTTCCGCGCGGCCGGCGATCTTCAGCGTGAGGCCGCTGACGGAGAGGGTGTCATGCGCATAATCGCAGCGGTAAGGGTAAACCAGCGCTTCCCCGGCAGCCGGATGAGCGTCCGCGCCGGTGACCCGGTTATACTCGTCCGCTCCGACAAAGACCAGCTGGCGGATGCGGTTGAAGTCCGCGGCGAAGACGGAGGTGTAATCCGGGTTCAGGCTGCTGCCGTCCAGCTGGCCGAAAATCTCCGCAAAGGTATAAGCCGTTTGGTTCTGCGGCTCCAGCTGATACTCCGCGGCTACGGCAGCCAGGTCCTCATGCAGGCGGGCGATACCGGAGCCGTCCAGCGCCGTATCCAGATCCTTCAGCTGAACGGTGAATTGCGTATCCCGGGGATACTGCGAATTGAGGGCGTCCTCCGATCCGAAATAAAGGCTGGAGGTGGAGGAGATCATGACCAGCACCATGGTCGCCAGGATGCAGACGGAGGCCAGGCCGGCCCCGTTGCGCTTCATGCGGTAGGCCATGTTGGAGACGGAAACAAAGTGATGCTTCTGATAGTAATACTTTTTATTCTTTTGCAGAAGCCGGCACAGGGCAACCGAACCGGACATGAACAGGAGATAGGTGGCAGCGATGACCAGCAGCACGGCAATGAAGAAATAATTGAGCGCGGTGATCGGATTCTGAATAGAAACGGACATCCAGTAGGCCGTGCCCAGCAGGATCGCGCCGGCCAGCGCAAATACCCAGTTTGCCTTTGGGGGCTTCTCGCCGACGTTCTCGCTTCTGAGCAGCTCCAGCGGATTACTCCGGCAGACCTGGATCAGGGACTTGACGGCCAGCAGCGCAAAGATGGCGCCGAAGAGGATCAGGCAGGAAACCGCAGACTGCGCGGAAAAGGTGAAGCGGTAGCTGATCTCCGCCCGGATCATGTTCAGCAGGCCCAGCTCCGCCAGCTTGGATAAAAGGATACCGAGCACGAGGCCGGCCGCAAGGCTGATGCCGGAGGAGATCAGGGATTCCCACAGGATGATCCGGCCGATCCCGCCGCGGCTCATGCCCAGAACGCTGTAGAGGCCGAATTCGCGGTAGCGGCGGCGGACCAGGAAGGAGTTCGTGTAGAACAGGAACAGGACGGCAAAGACCGCAATGACCCATTTGCCCAGGGGGAGGATGACAAAAAGCGTGGCTCCGCCCTCTATTTCCTTCAGGAGCGGGGAAACAGACAGGGACTGCATGATGTACCACATCAGCACTGTGCCCGTGCAGGAAAGCAGATAGGGCAGGTAGAGCTGGCGGTTTTTCCGGATCCCGTCGGCGGCGAGCCGGGGATAAAAGGCTTTTTTCATCAGGCTTCCCCTCCCTGCGCCAGTAAGGTCAGCGTGTCGGAGATCTTCTGATAGAACTGTTCGGCGGTGTTCTCTCCTTTATACAGCTGATGGAAGACCTCGCCGTCCCGGATGAACAGGACCCGGGAAGCCGTGGAGGCGGCCTTGACGGAGTGGGTGACCATCAGGACCGTCTGGCCGGAGGCGTTGATCCTGCGGAACAGGCTGAGCAGCTCATCCGAGGACTTGGAATCCAGCGCGCCGGTGGGCTCATCCGCCAGGATGATGCGGGGACCGGTGACCAGGGCGCGGGCGACCGCCGCGCGCTGCTTCTGGCCGCCGGAGACCTCATAAGGATATTTTTTCAGCAGCTCTGTGATCCCCAGCTTTTCAGCGACGGGGGCCAGGGCTTCGTTCATTTCCCGATAGCTTTTGCCGGCGAGGACCAGCGGAAGGTAGATGTTGTCCTCCAGGGTAAAGGTGTCCAGCAGATTGAATTCCTGAAACACGAAGCCGAGGTGATCCCGGCGGAACTCGGCCAACCGCGTCTCTTTGATGCCGGACAGGTCCTTTCCCTCCAGCAGAACGGTGCCGGAGGTCGGCTTATCCAGAGCGGCGAGAATGTTCAGCAGGGTGGTTTTTCCGCTGCCGGATTCTCCCATGATGGCGACATATTCGCCCTCCTCCACGCTGAAGCTGACATTGCGGAGCGCCTCCACGGCGTTTCCGCCAAAGCGGGTTTTATATACTTTCTTCAGGTTTTTGACTTCCAGTAAACGCATGGCAATAACCTCTCCTTTCCTTACTGCGAGGCTATTATATAAAAGCAGGCAGACCCGTTCCATCGGATCTGCTTACACTTTCCGGCTCAAAACGAACAAAACTGTCACATTTATTCCACGCCGAGCTTTCGGGCGCCGAAGGTGATGCGGAATACGCTGCCCTCCCCGGGAACGGATTCGGCGGAAAGACCGTGGCCCAGCCGGTCGCAGACGCGCCGGCACAGGTACAGGCCGATGCCGCTGGCGCGCAGGTCCGCGCGCCCGTTAAAGCCCGTGTAGCCGTTTTCAAAGATCCGGGGAAGGTCCTCCGGCGCGATCCCGATCCCGGTATCCCGGACGCACAGCGTGTTTTCCCCTTCCATTTCCACCGTGATCCCGCCGGAGAAGGTATACTTGAGCGCGTTGGAAAGAAGCTGCTCCACCACAAAGGAAAGCCATTTTTCATCCGTGAGGACCCGGCGGTTCAGCGGCTCGCAGGCGACGGTGAGCTTTTTGTCAATAAATTCCCCGGCGAAGCGCCGGACAGCCGGGCGGACGATGCCGTCCAGATCGCATTCGCGGATGACGTAATCGGTGCTGTCGGAATCCAGCCGGAGGAAGGCGAGCACCATTTCCACATACTGTTCGATCCTGCCCAGGTCCAGCTGCAGCCTGCGCGAAAGGGACGTATCCTCATTCTGCAGGGTGAGGCGCATGGAGGCGATGGGCGTTTTGATCTGATGGGCCCAGACGGTGTAGTAGCTGATCATGGAATCATACCGCTCGGCGGAGGCATCAGCCAGGCGCCCGCGCTGCTCCGTCAGCAGGCGGATCAGCGCCTGATAATCCTCGGAGGGAACGCTTCGCGGCACGGGAAGGGAATCCGCCAGCTCCGCCCCGAGGGACTGAAGGGAAAGAAGCACACGGTGCGTTTTCCGGACGGAAAGATAATCGGCCAGCAGGGAGCCCAGGCCGAGCAGGACGCCCAGGAGCATCGGATAAACGACCGCCTCCGGGGGCAGATGATACAGCAGGAAGGAGAAGCAGAGCAGCGCAAAAAGAAGAAGGAAGAACAGAAGCGTCTTCCGGCGGGACCGGAGATACGAAAGAAAGAATTTCATTTATGACCGCCTGCCATATAGCCCACGCCGAAACGCGTGGTGATAAAATCCGTCAGCCCGGCGGCATCCAGCTTTTTCCGGAGGCGGCCGATATTGACGGTCAGGGTGTTTTCATCAATAAAGCTGTCCGTTTCCCAGAGGGCGGCGATCAGCTTTTCCCGGCTGACCACCTTTCCCTTGTTCCGCATCAGGGTGAGGAGGATGCGATATTCGTTTTTGGAAAGCTCCACGGTCTGATCCCCATAGGAAAGGGAGCAGTCGCCGGTGTTCAGCACGGCGCCGTCACATTCCAGGACCGGGGAGGAGGCGCCGAAATCGTAGGTCCGGCGCAGAAGGGCCTGGATCTTGGCGATCAGCACACTCTGATCAAAGGGCTTGGCGATGAAATCGTCCGCGCCCATATTCATGGCCATGACGATGTTCATATTATCCGAGGCGGAGGAGATGAAAACGATCGGGACGGAAGCCGATTTCCGGATCTCACGGCACCAGTGATAGCCGTTCATGAAGGGAAGCGATATATCCATCAGCACCAGATGCGGCTGATAATCCGCAAACTCCGCCATTATATTACGGAAATCTGTGACCGTACGGGGAAGCATATCCCAGCCGGACAGGCTTTCCTCCACGGCCTCCGCGATCCCGCGGTCATCCTCAACGATCAGCACCCTGTAGGTCATGCATCCAAGCTCCTTTACGGAAATGACTCTTTTTTATTTCGATCGCGGAAACCGGATATCCTGTTTTCCGGCATACCGCGGGGGACGGGCAGAAAAAACCTGAACGGCGGCTGCCGTTCAGGCGGGGATCATTCGGCGGGAGGAATATGCTCAAAGAAGTCGTTCTTTTCCACATCGGGGCCCACCAGCGTGCGGTAAAGCCCGAAAACGGAATTGTCGTATTTCCCGTGATCCAGCACGGCATAGCTTTTCTCACTCTGGGATATATGCCAGGTATAGGCTTCCTGCGCCACCTCCAGGGAGGTTTTGCCGCCAAAGCGCTTCAGCGGCTGATTCCAGTCCAGCACGATCTGGTTTTCCTCATACAGATGGATGTAGATCTTCGGGATATCCCAGACGCCATAGGCTTCCACCTGCTCCGGATAAACGGAGGGATCGGCTGCCAGTTTGGCGCATTCGCGGCCGAGATAGGAGACCGCCTGATGAATGGGGTGGCCGTATTCCCCCTTCACGTCGTGAAGGACGAGCACGTCCGGCTTGTATTTGCGGATATACTCCGTATACATTTTTTTCACCCGTGCCTCGCCCCAGATGGAAAGGATCTCCTTCCGGGTCACTTCATACTGATCCTCCAGGCGGCTGTGGATCGGATGCGTGCGGATGCCGCAGGCCCAGAGACAGTCCAGCAGCTCCAGGCGGCGGAGGGACCAGTTCATGGCGGCGCAGACGACCAGGACGTTTTTCTGCAGCTCTCCGCCGTAATAGGGCAGGAGGCCGCCGAACCAGAGCACCTCGTCATCCGGATGGCCGACCATGAGCATCAGGTCCACCTTGTCCCCGGGCTCCTGCCAGAGCTGGATCCCATCCGGGGCCGCACCGGGCGTGAACACTTTCATTTCCCGGATATAGATCTTCTGTGAATTGTCATCGTGATCCACGATCCGGAATTCCTGCCGGATATCGGGAACGGGGATGTATTCCGCAAAGTATTTGCCGCACCCCTGCGCAACGGTGACCCATTCCCCGTTTTCGTTCTCGATCTGGATATCGGCAACCGGCGGGAAATACATCCACTGAATGTAGACGGCGCCCACGGTTTCCCCTTCCGGCGGAACGATGCGGAGAGTACTGAGCTTCTGAACGACAGAGCTTTCAAAATAAACCGCGTAGGTGCCGTCCGTCAGGGTACTGCGCTCGCCGGGTATGTCGTTAAACAAGCACTGCATGCTGATATCCCGGGCCACGCCGTCCGACGCGTTTTCCGCGGCCTGCGTTTCCGCAAGGACGGGGGAGGAAGCCGGAAAGGAAATGCACAGCAGGGCAGCCAGTAAGGCGGAAACAATTCTTCTCATGGATTCTCCTGTTCTGTCTCAAAGGGTTCATAGATCCCGGTGATGAAGCTTCGGGACATGATGAAATACCGCGGATGCTCCCGCCAGCCGGCTCCGGTGGACTCGCGTTCCTTTGTTTCGATGCGCAGGTTCGGGAGTGCCTCCTGCAGCCGGTCGATCTCCTCCTGCGGCAGGTTCTTGTTATAGGAGATCCACAGCCGCTCAAGGTTCACGCAGGAATGGAGGGGGGTCAGATCGGTGATATCGTTGTGGCAAAGGTTCAGATCCAGCAGACGGACCTTGCCGGCCAGCGCGGAAATGTCCGTAATGTTCTGCATGAACAGCTCCACATATTCCAGATCGTTCAGATCCGCCAGCGGGGAGATGTCCGTGACGGGGACTTTGGAGTCGATCACGATCAGGCGGCGCAGTTTCGGGAAGGCAGACAAAAAGGAAAGATCGCTCACGTTGTTATGCCCCACGTCCAGCGCCAGAAGGTCCGGGCAGTAGCGCACGACCGGCTCCAGGTCTTTGGCGGTGTAGCGGGGATCCTGCCGGCCTTTGCGGGTGGAGAAGGCGGTCGCCCCGGGGCGGAACGCCATGGGCTCAAAATACTTCCGGTTCTCGCTGTCCCAGCCGTAATTGACGCTGTCGGCATGTACCGTCCAGTCAAAGGCGACGTCCGGGAAATCGGCGATGATCGGCTCCATATCCTTCAGCAGGATCCGGGATTCCACCACGGAAATGGACTTCAGATACGGCATGCAGGTGAGCAGGCGGCGGAGCTGAAGCGCCTTGAGCTTACGGGACAGGGGAGCGCCGCGGGAATCCGTGAGGGCATCCAGGTCCAGCTCGGTCAGGAACGAGTCCAGCCGGTGCCCATCGAGATCCAGCATGAAATGAAAGAGAATGTCCGGGCAGGCTTCCGTCAGGGCGGCGGAGGCTTTCAGCGAGAGCTGAACACCGGAAAGGTCACAGCTTTTCAGCGCCGGATAATTCAGCAGCTCTTTTGCCAGCGCTTCGGCATTGCTGTCCGACAGCCTTTTCAGAGCGGAAAGATCGGCTGATTCGGCATCGGCAGGGATATCCGGGACTTTGAGAGCAAAGGCCGGACAGGCAGCCCAGAGGAGCAATGCCGTCAGGAACCAAGCAAACAGCCTGCGCAAGGGGATTTCCTCCTTACTTTTTCTTTCCGTCCGCCATGTCGGTGTAGACCAGATCGCTCTCCCCGATGCCGAAGAGCTCGTGCTGATTCCGCGGGGTGCCGACGGACTGATTGGCATAACCGGTCCGGTTCAGCTTATGTCCCATGAAGAGCATGACGGAGGTGTTTCCCCCGTCCGTGTTGAAGGCGTCCGTAACGCCGCGGGCATAGAGCAGCTTGGCCAGCGTGCGCAGGTCTATGCCGTGGGAGTCCGGGGCGGGCAGCTTACCCTCGGCGGTCACGAAGAGGAGCTTTCCGGGCTCGATCATACCGAAGGAGGTGCGGGGCTCATCGACCTCGGCGCTGTTGCCGTTGTAGATGCGGATCTTTCCGTTCCGGGCCAGATAGGGGCCGAAGGACAGGACGTCGTGCACATCCCCCTGGGCCAGCAACTCGTCCGCGGAGATCTCGCTGCCGGCATAAACCGAGACGGAGCCGTCATCCCGCAGGGCGGCGCAGTCCTGATTCGGATACTTCTGCTTTCTGGCGGGATCGTAGTTATACAGCACCTGACGCTGACGGATGATATTGCCGATGCCTTCCTTGTTGTCCACCCGTTTGGGATAGTAATCCCCGTTGATGGCGAAGACCAGCTTCGAGGTCTGAGCCAGCGTTTCCGGATAGATCTGCTGGCCCTTAAAGTTTGCGTTGACGTAGATGTGCTGGCCGAAGGACTCCTGATCCGGCTTGAAGGTCACATAGGCCTCAAACCAGCGCCGGGACGGCTTTTCCATGATATAGCGGACGATCTCCACCTGCAGGCTCTGGCTCAGGTAAGCCCAGAGGCCGTTATCCGGATCGTCATAGACGAATTCCGCTTCCCCCTCCGGCAGATATCCATCCTCCAGACGGGAGGCGGGATAGGGGATCAGGGAAGGATCGCTGTGCTGCGCGGAGGCAAACTCGGCGGCGCAGGCGGAGCGTACCGCGTCATAGCTCCGCTCCGGCAGAGAGGCCGCCTTCGACAGGGCCTGACCGGCTTCGCAAACCTCCGGGACGACCCAGAGGCCGGATGCCGCGGCGGATTCAATGTCAAAGGAATAATCGGGCGCCCCGGCCACAGCTTCCCCGGCAAAGGCGGAGGAATAATCGTCCGTGACCAGAAGGAGCGGCTGGAATGCCCGGATCATGGAGACCAGGGCGGCGGCGCGGTCCGGCTTTTTGGACTTTGTGCGGAACACACCGGGCGCGGTACGCAGGCCCGCGTCCCACAGACGGCTGTAGGAATCGGCAGGGGCTTCGGCTCCGGAAAGGGAGGCTACTGTGACGGAACAGCCTGTTTCCAGCAGGGAGGAGAGCAGGGCAGTGTCAACGGTATCCAGCGATTCGGCCGTCAGAAGGATATCCACCTGTTCCTCCTTGCGCCAGAGGGCCAGGGAATCCGGGACTTCTCCGGCGGACAGGCAGCGGAGCTCCTCCACGCGGCAGGCCGCGGCGGAGAAGAAGGTCAGCTGGATCCGCAGCTTTCCGCTGTGGGAACCGGCGGGAAGGGCAAAGGCCGGCCCCGGATCCGAAACGGAGGAGAAGGTTTCCCACTTTTTTTTGCTGCTGAGGGCCTGAAGCTCCGCCAGGACAGGCGCCGCAGAAAGCTTCATGCAGACGGCAGCGCAGGAAACGTCCTCCGGGAGGACGACGTAAAAGACGCTTTTATCGCCTTTTTTCAGATCAAGCCCTGTTTCCGTATCGGCATCCAGCACAGGCGCCGCATCCGTCTCCCTGTCATTGCTGTTGTGAAGGGTGAAATCCAGCTCCGCGGCGGTTTCCGCCGGGGCGGAAACCGGGACGAGGGAGAACAGGAGAACAGCGGCCAGCAGAAGGGAAAGAAACCGATTCATCAAAAAGGACCTCTTTTCATGACAGCGCGCGTTTTACTCACCGGCTGCGAGCGTGGTAAAGCAGATGATATCGCCGAGATCCCGCAGCTTGGACTTCGGCGCGTTGATTTTATTGCCGCACAGGATGACGGTGGTGGAGCTGCCGCCGTCCAGGTTATATGCCTGCTGAACGGTGCCGAGCTCCATGAGTACGGAAACGACCTCCGGGATGGTCAGGCCGGGCTGGTTCTGCTCCTTGCCCTCCGTGGCGAAGAACATGTATTCCAGCGGGCCCAGTTGGCAGAAGACCATGCGCTGCGCGGGGGTCGGATAGCCGCAGGAGGTTTTATCCCGGAAATTGAAACCGGGGTCCTGCGTGCGGTCCTTTCCGTCAATGATCAGGCCGGGCCCCCAGCAGAAGGCCTGGACGATCTGACGGGGGAAGTCGTCCACCAGGGCCTGCAGCTCTTTGTTATTGGTGAGGTTGGTGGTCAGAATGTTCAGATCGCCGTTTTCGTCAATAAAAAGCTCGTCCCGGGAGTAGCCCAGCGCGTTGCGGATCAGCTGGCCGTTCCGGTAAACCAGGCCGCCGTCGTGCCCCTTGTAAAAATCCCCGTTGATCGCGAGCACCGCGTTGCAGCGGGCGGCAAGCGTAAGCGGGTTTGCCGTGACCTTGTCCCGGGGCCTGCCCGCGACAACGGTGCGCATCTGGGCCGGATCGGTCAGGGTGACGTAAATAAAAAAGACGTTTGTCCCGAAACGGACGTCCGGCACGATCCGGACGGACAGGGTGCCGTCATCATAGCTCAGGCCGTCCTCCGACAGGGCGGAAAGGACAGGCGGATCGGGAAGAGCATCCTCTTCCGCCGCGGCAGGGGGGAGAAAGGGCAGCAACGTCAGAAGGCAGAGAAAGAGGAACAGACGTTTCATGGACGGAAAGACTCCTTCGGTTCAGGATCATTCTGCAGATGCTTACGGACCGCCGGGGAAAAAGCATCCGTGACGGCGGGCCGCAGCATTCCGGTTTTACCGTAAAAACGAAGACGAAAACAGAAAAAACCGCTTCTTATAATATATTCTCCGGTCTTTATTGTCAACCGAAAGGCCTGCCGGAAGGGCCGGAAAAACAAAGGAAAAAAGGCGGAACGGCCTGGGAAAACGTTCCGCCTTCAGGCAGTTCGGGCAAGCGCTTTTCGGAGAAGGGAAGGAGATGCCGGCGGGAATGACGCGCTGCGTCAGTCAGGATGGGAAAGCACGACCTGCTTGGTGAATTCCACTTCGTTTTCGGGCGTGATAAAGGTGAGGATCGCCGCAAGATCCGTCCCGTTGTCCATGAGGTACAGCCTGGTCTCCAGCAGGAAATGCTCATTCATGGGAACGGTCAGGACGCCGTCTTCCAGGCCCGTAATATCATCCGCGCCGAGTGAAACCGATCCGTCCGAGAGCATATAATACTGCATGGAGCTGAAGCTGAGCGCCAGAACGGAAGCCCGGTCCCCGTCAATGCTCAGATCAAGAAACAGCGGATGCTCCGAAAAGGGATTGATCGCCTGCCAGGGGCACAGGACACCGTTTTCCAGCATCCAGGTGATGACCCACCTTCCGGCAAAATCGGAAACGTCCACCGCGGCATGGAACTCCATTTCCGGCGTTTTTTCCGCGGGGCGGCGCGTGAAGAGGAAAACCGCTTCATTATCCCCCAGATTCAGCCGCAGCTGCAGGACATCTCCCAGGATCAGGAGCGTCTGGGTCTCCCCGTCCAGACGGAGAAGGATCTGATCTCCCTCCTGCGTCCAGGCGCCGGCGATCTCTTCCGTTCCCGGAAGCGCGATCAGGCAGGACTGATCCGCGTTGAGCCGCACGAACCCCGAATCCCCCAGGTCCGCCGGGTTGATGACCTGATTGTAGATATTGAACAGGTTCAGATGCCACAGGCCGGAAACGTCCGGCGCCTCTTCCGCGGCAGGTTCCGCGGCAGGTTCCGCGGCGGCGGGCTCCTCCGCGGGCGCTTCCGCCGGAACCTCGGAGGGTTCGCCGGTGAACTCCGTCAGCGCCACCGCCTCCAGGAAGGAGCTTTCCCTGTCCTCACGGGTATCTCCTGCGGGATAGAGGATCTCCAGACCCAGCTGCCATCCGTTCCGGACCGTGACGCAGTACAGCGACCGGGTGCTGTCCCCGCTGACATCCGCCCAGGAACGGAACCAGGTCAGGCTGTCCGTCTGCAGAACGTTATGGTTCCGCGGGATATACCCGGCGGCATTCAGGGTCTGATTCAGCTGATTGGCAAACTGCTCCAGCTCCGCGTCGTTATACTCATCCAGATCCAGCGCGTCCGTGGGCTTCAGGGTCGCCGAGACCGTGATCCATATCCCTTCAGCCATGGCCTCCCGGTCGATGCCGAGCATCAGGTAGTTTCCGAAGTCCAGCAGGGTCTGCGCGTCCTCCGGAGTAGCGCCCTGAGCAGTCAGCACCGGGTCCAGCTCCGTCATGTCCCGGGTGATGACCGCATACCCGGAAGGGACAAACAGGGTCACTCCCTGCCGCGGAAGTTCGACCTTCGTCATGCCCGCTTCCGCTGTTTGGGCTGAGGCGGCGCAGATGAGGACGGACAGCAGCAGGGACAGGAGCAGCAGGGCGGGGAGATGTTTCCCGGCCTGCCCGAACGCCTTCTTGTTCATGCAGTCTCCTCCTTTTTTTACGGTTCGTAGTTTACGGCATACCGGTGCAGTTCATCCGGATCGGAAAAGGTCCTGGCAATTGCGGCGCTGCCGTCACGGTACAGAATGACGGCGTTTCCCGTTTCCTCATCAAAGCCCCAGTCCTTCACGCGGGACGTGGCGTGCAGATTATACAGATGCAGGCCGCTGGAAAGGGAATAGACGTAGAACGTGGTCATATTGTAATCCGCTGTCATGAACATGGTCCCGTCCCGGTTCATCCTGACCCCGTAGAGCGCGCGCTTGCGCACCATGTCCGTGTGTGACTGCTCCATAAGCCCGGTTTCCAGGTTATAGACCGCCAGATATCCGCTGATCCCCGCAATGACCATCAGCGGCCCGTCCTGCTGGAAGGCGACGCCGGCAACCTGCGGGACCGTCACCGCCCCGCCGGAAACGGGCACCGTGTCGTTAAAATCATACAGACGGAGCACCGGCTCATTCCCGCGCTCCAGATCGTAGACAGAGACATAATCTCCGATATTGGTGAGGACAATATAGCGGTGATCCGGGCTGATATACTGTTTGGGAGCATAGACGCCGACCTGATCTTTTCCGTAGGGATCATACAGGCCGGACAGCAGGGCCTGCGAGTCATCCGTCCAGTCCGGGATCCGAACCAGCGTTCCGTCATACTGCGCCGCCACATACTGGCTGCCGCTGCCGGGCATGACCTCCGTATAGTAATTTGTCTGCAGGGGGACCATGGCCGTGCTTCCGTCCGAATTCTGATAGGCGGTATAGTCCTCCTTTGTCCGGACCAGGAGCAGCGTTCCGGAAGGATTCGATGCCATCAGGGTACCCGGGACCTCGGCATACAGGCTGCCGTTTTCCGCATGATAGATCCCCGCCTCCCCCAAGAGCCATTTTCCGTCGGGGGAAACGCCGAGGACCCGGCCCGGCACCGTATACAGGACATCCCCGGTCTCAGCGGACCGGACGGTTCCCTCGTCGATAATGCAGTTCCCGTACCAGAGCGGCTGAATGTCAATGCCGACACTGCTGTCCGCATCGGAGGCCTGCCACAGGATCTTTTCTGTGGCCGGATCGATGACAAGCGCCGTGTCATGCATGTGCACGTAGACCAGCGAGCTGTCCGGGGACAGGGCTGCGCCGTTGCCGACCTTTGTTCCCGCATGGCAGGTGTGCGCGGACGCCCCCCGATCCCCGTCCGGCAGGGTCATGACCGAGATCTCGGTGCTCATCACATTGTTGATAAGCGCCAGGATCCGGCTTTGGTCCTCCGACAGGCGAAGGTAGGCGAACTGGCCGACGGGCAGATCAAGAAGCTTTTCCGGCGCCTGATCCGCCGCGTAGTCCCACTGCCACAGGCCGCTCTGATTCACGACATATACGCCGGTGTTTCCGGGCGTAAAGCAGACCAGCTGAGGGAAATAGATTGCCCGGGCGTCCTTCGGCGCGTTCCCCGTTTCCGGATCGATGGGCCCTTCCAGGGTCCGGATCCTTTCCCCGGTGGCCGCGTCGATGACGCATACGGTGTGGCTGAAGCTGGAGACAACAGCCAGAAGCCGGCTGTCCTTACTCCAGCGGACATCCGTGATAAAATTGCCGAAGGGATTGGAGATCCACAGCTGCTGACCTGTGGCCGTATCGCAGCAGACGAGCTGGGCATAGGAAACGACCGCGGAAATGAGCTTTCCGTCCGGGGAGAAGGCGGCCAGGTCCGCGACCCGGTTCCCGGCGCCCGGGATGGCGACCTGTGTCCTGACGGTAAAATCCCCCTCAAAGCAGGCGGCTGCCAGCGCGTCCCGGACCTGATCCATATGGTATTCATTGATCTGCCCGGACACGTCCCAGGCATCCAGCGCAAGCTGCCGTGCTTCGTTTTTCCTGTTCACGGACGTATAGTAAACGGATTTTTCCGCGAGCAGATCGCACTCATTCTGCGCCGCTGCAACGCGCTGCGCGTCAATGCGCCTGTTCTGGACCAGCGCGTAAGCCAGGAAGCTGCCCAGCGCCAGGACGGCTGCCGCCGCTACGATGAGCCCGCGGGTCACCGCGCGCCGGCGCTGGCGCTGATAAAGGCCGTCATAGCTGGTATCCAGCATCGGGGCCAGCAGCCGAAGCTTTTCCTTTTTGAGCTTTTTGAGGCTTTCGGCAACGGTCGCGCCCCTGACATCCGCCGCCAGCGGCTCCATCGCGACCTTTTCCCCGGCGGCATTGACCCCGAAGCTCAGGATCTCCGGAAAGCTGTCGGCGGGTTCGCCTTCCACCAGGACCGTAAGCACCCGGTCCCGGCCTTTTTTTTCGATAAAGTATTCCAGCTCGCGCATGCACCAGAGGCTTTTCAGATATCTGGGAGAGCAGACGGCGATCAGCCATTCGCTGTTGTCCAGCGCTGTCTCGATATCCTTGCCCAGGTCAGGCGAAAGAGGCAGTTCCTCCTGATCCCGGAATACCCGGCCGGGATGCCTGCTTCCGTTTTTACCGCGCAGTCCTCCGGGAATCGTATAGGTTTCAATGAGCCTGTGGAGCCGTTTGGCGATATCCGCATCCGGGCTTTGATGCCGGTAGCTGATAAAAGCCTTGAAATCCCGCTTTTCCATCTTATCATTCCTTTTTTTCAACGAACGCTCTATATTTTTACTTTATCACAGAAAGATTTCCGAGGCAACAATCCGCCTGTTCAAACTTCGTGAAAAATGTCCCTGCAGAGGGGAAAATCCGTCCGCTCCTTACGGCCGGATCCTGCAGGACTTACCCGGCTGGCGTCGAATTCTAATCTGTCAGAGAATACACACATTCAGAATATTCCTTTTTTCCCCGGGCCGGGAGGATCTGTCAGGAGGAAACAACATGGACGAGCAGCCCAAAAGAGTCCCCGTTCTTTGGATCATTCTGGTATTTGTGCTGGTCATCGGCGCGGTCGTGCTGGGGATCAACTATCTGGACTCCCAGCAGAAGCTGAACAGCAATGAGAACCAGTTGAAGTCGACAGCCGAATCACTGGCTGCCATGACCGTCAAGCAGATCAGGACAGCCGATTCTCTTTCCGCCGCGGAGGAGAACCTGAAGGAGACCGCCATCACCCTGGACGAGACCCAGGAGGCGCTGGTACGGATGACGGAGAAGCAGGAGGAGACGACCAAAGCGCTGACCGAGACGGAAGAGTCCCTGAAAAAAGCGACAGAGCAGCTGACCTCCACCCGGATGTCGCTTTCCGATATGACGGAGAAAAAAGAGGCCACGGAGGCAGAGCTGTCCGCAGCCGAGAAAAAGCTGAAGGCAACCAACGACGAGCTGGACGCGACCAAGGCCGCGCTCACGGAGGAGACCGCAAAGCAGAAAAGGACGGCCGAGGCTCTGGCAGCATCGGAGAAAAGCCTGAACACCACGGCTGACGAACTGGAGAACACCAGGACGGCGCTCACGGAGGCGACCGAAAAGCAGCAGAAAACAGCCGGGGAGCTGGCGGCGTCCGAGGAATCCCTGAAGGCTGTGACGGAGACACTGAACAGCACGAAGGAAGCGCTGGCTGAGGCAGTCGGCAAGCAGGAGAAAACAGCCGCGGATCTGACCGCGTCCGAAACCGCGCTGAAGAACGCCAACGAGACCCTGACCGCCACACAGAACGCGCTGACGGAAGCCGCGGAAAAGCAGAAAAAGGACGCGGCGGCACTGGTGATCACCGAGGAGAGCCTGAAGGCAAAGAATGAAGAGCTGGCAAGCGCAAAGAACGCGCTGGAGGAAATGACGGCCCGGCAGAAGGAGACGGAGAGCTCTCTGGAAAAGGCGGAGGAAAGCCTGAGCGCCGCCACAGAGGAGCTGGCATCCACCCGCAAACAGCTGGCGGAAATGACGATCAAACAGGAAGGCACCGGCATCTCCCTTGCCACCGCGGAGGAGAACCTGAAGGCCGCCAGGGAGGTCCTGGTCAGCACGCAGGCGGAGCTGGAGCAGGTGACTGGAAAGCTGACGGAAACGGAGAAACAGCTGGCCGCCGCCAACGCCGAGACAGAGAGGCTGAAAGCGGAGCTGACGGAGGCGCTGCCTTACGCGCCGGTTGAACTGGGCGAATACCGGACAGCGGTCGTCAAGGGCTGGACGGCGGAAGGAGAGGAGCCGGACACCGGCCTGAAGCGCTATGATTACAGCTCCGGCAGCCTGAGGATCGGAGCTGTGGAGACGGACGGAGATGACATGAGCGGCCTGTCGACCGCCCTTGCCGAAAACTACTACAAGAAGGCCCTCAATACGCTCGTACCCGCCGACGGCAGAGCGATCCGGTATTTCAACCTGATCACCGTTTCCGGCCATCCTGCCATGCGCGTCGCGATGACCGTGGAGGATCAGCCGGCCGAATACGTGCTTTACCGTCATCCGGGGGCAAAAACTCTCTTTGAAGCGGGCTATATCCAGACGGACGGGGACGGCGAACAGCCGGAAGAGGTCATCGATACGGTCATCCGGCAGCTGACCTGCACGGCAGGGGAGCCGGACGGAGAATAATCAAACAGAATGCGGAATACCCGGGGAAGCCTTTTCCCCGGGTGTTCCGCTGCAGGCATATCTTCTTACTATGTCTTGTTTTTATGACGATATAAAAGCAGGGCGCCGGAAAACCGGCGCCCTGCTTTTGTTTTTGATTTTTATGCCTGCGCAAGGACCTTTTTCAGCGTTTCCCGCACGGCGCCGGGACCCTGGATCTCCTGCAGGAAGTACCCGGTGATCTTTTCTCCCAGGACACAGCGCGTCAGATCGCTGCCGAAAATCATGGGATTGGACAGGATCGGCTTCAGCTTATCCCCGCAGGTTTCCGGCTTTCCGAGCTCGATCCCGGCCAGCATGGCGCGCAGCTCATCCAGCAGCGGATCCCCGGAAAGGGGCATGGCTTTGCCTGTGTCATCCACAGCCAGCAAATAACGGAGCCAGCCGGCGATCGCCAGAGGCAGCGCGATCAGCTGATCCATGGGGCGGTTTTCCGCCAGATAGCTCTTGACGGTTTCCCCGAAACGGATCCCAACCTTCTGGGAGGTATCCGTGGCAATGCGCTGCGGCGCGTCCGGCATGAAGGGGTTGGGCAGGCGCTCATTTACGACCTCGTCGATAAAGGCTCTGGGGCTGAGTATGCCCGGGTCCGTCACTACCGGCAGGCCTTCCTGATAGCCCAGCCGGCGGATCAGCCTGACCAGGTCCTCATCCTTCATTTCATCGCGGATCAGGGTATAGCCCAGCAGGCAGCCGTAGACCGCCAGCGCGGTATGCAGCGGGTTCAGGCAGGTGGTCACCTTCATCCGCTCGGTCTTGTTCACCGTATCCCGATCCGTGAAATAAACCCCTGCCTTTTCCAACGGCGGGCGTCCGTTGGGGAACCGATCCTCCACCACCAGATACTGCGCCTTTTCCGCGTTCACAAAGGGCGCCACAAAGGTGCCGCGGGGCGTTTCCAGCGGAGCAACGGCCTCGATGCCGGCTTCTTCCAGCATGCGCCGAACCTCCGGAGCGGGCCTGGGAGTGATCTTGTCGATCATGCTCCAGGGGAAGGAGACCTGTGCTTCATCGGACAGCCAACGGACAAAGTCCTTCGGCACAAAGCCGTTCACCTGCCAGGCGCGGGCCACCTCCAGAATGCTGCTCTGAAGCTTTTCCCCGTTGTGGCTGCAGTTATCCATGCTGACCACCGCCAGCGGGGTCTTTCCGTTCAGAAACCGGTGATAGAGCAGCGCGGTGACGACTGTCATGGCATGGCGGGCTTTGCCGGGGCCGTTTGACAGGTCCTCTTCCACGACCTTCTGATATTTTCCGTCGATCTGCCGCAGGGCGTAGCCCTTTTCGGTGATCGTGAAGCTGATCATCTGCAGGGACGGGGCGGCAAAGGCGCGCAGCAGCCGGTCGTAGTCCGCCTGCTCGGCAGGCTGGGCCACCACCGCCTCCGCAACGGACGCCACGATCTCCTTGTCAATGGTCGCGTCCGCGTTCAGGGTCACGCTCAATGTCAGGTTGTCATATCCGCCGTAGATCATGCGAATGTTATCCACGTCAAAGGTATCCGCGGCAATGATGCCCCGGTCGGCCAGGCCGGCATCCAGCAGCCGCTGCTGCAGCACGGCGATGAACGCGCGGAAGATGTTTCCGGCGCCGAAATGCACCCAGATGGGCGCTTCAGCAGTCTTTTCACGCATGGCGCGCACATCGTATGCCGGCAGCCGGACTCCGGCCTTCTCCCAGCCGGCCCGG
The DNA here is from genome assembly GCA_017509255.1 of Clostridia bacterium. Classification (GTDB taxonomy): domain Bacteria; phylum Bacillota; class Clostridia; order Christensenellales; family Aristaeellaceae; genus Aristaeella. The sequence goes on from JAFWQA010000013.1 coordinate 67,521, forward strand.
TCCTTCAGAGAATTCAGACTTACTTTCATGGCAATTCCTCCGCTTTCAGCCTTTCGCCTGTCCCTTGACGATCGCTTCCCACAAACCGTTCAGATACGCCGCGCCGAGGGCACGGTCGTACAGGCCGTAGCCGGGACGGCCTTCCTCATCCCAGATCATGCGCCCGTGATCCGGCCGGATGTAGGTGTCCGGGCAGGTCTCATAGATCGCCTTCATGATCTCATACACGTCCAGATCCCCGGTAGAGGACAGATGCGCCGCCTCCCGGAAATGATGGTAGCCCAGATACTTGACGTTGCGCACATGCATGGCGCCGATGCGGTTCATTTTTCCGAAATGCCGGATCGCGGCGGGAATGTCGTTGTCAGGATTGGAGCCGAGGGAGCCCGTGCACAGGCACAGGGTGTTGGCGGGGCTGTCGTGCAACTGAACCATCTTGTCAAAGTCTTCCTGGCTGTGGGTGATCCGCGGCAGGCCGAAGATCGGCCAGGCCGGATCGTCCGGATGGCAGGCCATGCGCACGCCGACCTCCTCGCAGACGGGGATCACGGCATCCAGGAAATATTTGAAGTTCTTCCGGAGACCGTCCGGCGTCATGCCTTCATACTGCTTCAGGGTCGTTTCCAGCAGGGCGAGGCGTTCCGGCTCCCAGCCGGGGAGAGAGAAGCCCTTGCTGCCGGCTGCTGTCCTGCGGACGATCTCCAGCGGGCCCATCTCGCCCAGATCCTTCTCGTCAAAATACAGGCTGTTGCTGCCGTCCTCCGGGATCACCCGGGCCAGATCCGTACGCAGCCAGTCGAACACGGGCATGAAGTTGTAGATGATCACCTTGACGCCGTGCTTTGCCAGCATGCGGATCGTGGAAATGTAATTGGCGATATATTCATCCCGCCGTCCGAGGCCGGTCTTGATATCCTCGTGGACGTTGACCGACTCGATGACCTCGATCTCAAGCCCCGCGTCGTTCACTTCCTTTTTCAGCGCGGCGAACTCCTCTTCCGGCCAGTCAACGCCGGCGGGCTTGTCCAGCAGGCCCATCAGGCCGGTCATACCGGGGATCTGTTTGATATACTTCAGCGGGATCGGGTCGGACTGGCTCCCATACCAGCGGAACGTCATTTTCATGCTTTTCACTCTCCTTTTCCTGTTCATATCCCTTGATGATCCTATTTAATCATATTTTATCCGGACAGTACATGGTTTGAATCTGCATAATACATTGCAAAAAAAATCAAAAAGCATATAATAAGCCCGTAAACATTGCTAAAAAATGCCGCAACGTGATCAAAGAGGGGGATGACTGGCCTGGACGGAGCGTACATATCAGCCTTCAATATCCTGCAGGAGATGAGCAGGAGGGACATTGAGGTCTATCACTACTGCGACGCCGCCACCTTCGGCGTGCTGCCCCACCGGCATGACTTTTACGAGCTGTACTGCCTGCTGACCGACAGCTATATCTATCACGTGGAAGACAAAGCGTACGAGCTGCATCCCGGGAGCCTGATCCTGGTCCGCCCCGGGGAAACGCACTGGCCGGAGCTGAAGGGCTCCCCGAGGAATATTGAGCGGATCGTTCTGTGGCTCAACCCCGACTTCATTTCCTCGCTGTCCATCTTCCTGCCCGACACGCTGGGGACCATCGGCGCCAATCTGGAGGATCACCACCTGATCGTTCCGGAGGAAAAGACCTATCAGGTCATGCTGGGGCTGCTGTATTCCCTTCTGTATGAAAAGAACCGGGCGGACGCGGACAGCCCGTATCTGTGCCATCTGATCCTGAGCCAGCTCCTGATCCATATCAGCCGGGTGCTGAACCGGCAGAGCAGGACGCCCGAGAATCCCGGAACGCAGTACCGGCAGATCATGAAGGTGTATGAGTACATCAATACCCACTACCGGGAGGATCTGAGCGTGAACGAGCTGGCCCAGCGCTTTTTTATCGACAAGAGCACCATGACGCGGCAGTTCAGACAGATCGCCGGCATGACGCCCGGCAGTTATATCCGCCGGAAGCGCCTGGAGCACGCCAGAGAGTTGATCCGGCAGGGACACGGCATCCAGCAGGCAGGATACTCCAGCGGGTTTACGGATTACAGCGCGTTCTTCCGGGCCTTCCGCCAATATTACGGAATATCCCCCAGTGAAGCGGCCGGGAAGATCAGAAAAAACGGAGGACCGGGAGAATGATCCAAAAGCTTACATCATTGGATCCTTACATGGATTTTATCCGGGAAATAAACAGTGACCCGGTATTTTCGGATCCGATGCTTTCAACACAGGAAAATATGAGTGCCAATCTTTACCGTGCTGTCGGAAAGCCGGACAACCATGCGCTCGGGGTATTCCGCGGCGGCGTGATGACCGGGCTGTTTGTGTTCCTGATCATTGAGGATGAGAAATATATTGAAATGCTTGTCGGGCTGTCCCGGTCGGCTGAAGCCTATGAAGAAACAGCCGGATACCTGCAGGCAAATTACCCGGGCTTCCAGGCTGATTTCGTATTCAACCCGTCCAACAGCCTGCTGCGGAAGCTGCTGGCCGGGAAAGGAGCGGCTTTTGAAGAAGAACAGCAGAAGATGGTTCTGACCAACCCCTGCCCGGCGGCTGATACGAGCGGAATTGAACCCCTGACGGAGCGGTACAGGGAGCAGTATATTGCCATGCACGAAACAGGCTGCTACTGGACGGGCGATAAGGTCGTCCAAACGCCTGAACGCTTCAACGTCTTTCTGGCAGTTGAAAACGGCCTCGTCATCGGTTATAGGGATATCACCAACTGCTTTGAGGAAAACGAACCCTTTGATCTGAAGGTCAAAGAAGACCGCCGGCGCAGGGGCTGGGGGAGAAAGCTCCTGGCCAAAGCCATCGAGGCAAACCGTCCCAAAGGAATGGCGCTGCTGGTGGACGTCGGAAATATCCCGGCGATCCGGCTTTATGAATCGGCGGGGTTCGTCAGGGTGCCGGGAGCGGACAGCCTGACGGCGACATGGAATATCAGGTAAGGCCGGCACCGCTCTGCTCAGCACGCAAATGCCAAAGAATACCGGCAGATCATCGTGTACTTACAAAACCGGATCCGCCTCCACCGCATCGGCCGGTTCTTTCAGCGTCCACTCGAATTCCACAGAATCCGTCTCCAGTATCAGCAGGGTAGAGTCCAGTTCCACGATCACCTGATGATACGCTTCATAGAGGTACAGGAAGGTTTCGGAATGCCTGCTGTTCCTCATCAGCTTTCGGAACTGCCGGAAGCCTTTGACCGGCATGTATCCTGCCCCATCCCTTTGGGAACGGCGATGGCGGAAGATCCCCTGAATTCCATCGTATATCAGGTGGAAACGGAGGGCCAGCGTCCGGGCGTCCGGGCGGATGGCCCTGATGGAATCGTGCCGGGAAATGTCATCTTCGAAATCGATGATCAGCCAGTCGCTTTCTTGCCGGATATCTTTGATCACGCAGTCGTGCGGGATCGGAATGCGGCTGTTCGGCTCATAGGTTTCCATTGCTTTTTTCATGTCGGATTTCCTTTGTACAATCGGCACATATAGAATCGGCGGAAGGATTGTTCAACTGAATAGATTGTTTTCCCATATGCATTGCAGATGTGATAAAACGATGAAATCCAATTATGCTTATTCTGTAAAGATTGATGCGCGAATGTCGATTACACATGCATATTGCCCCGATGCTTTGACAGAGGATAATGAAAAACATGATCGATGAAATTTCCGCCACCGGCGGTCATCGATTTTGTCCCATTCGACCCTTTATTATTGCTTTGTATTATATCATGTAATAATTGGCGCTAATAATGGACAAATAACACATAAATTACACATATTCTCTACATTATTTGCTTTAATCTGGATAAAATAGATCATTTGTGGGTCATGGATGCCCCCGAATTTTTGTAATTCTCCCAGGTGAAAATGTGATTATTTGGGGGGATTTCGCTCATATAATATCATTATTAACATGAGGCTATTTTCCTAAATGCCTTCAGGGAAGGTGAGCGCGTCGTATAATCCCATCACGTCGCTGCGTCCTATTGTGCAAAGCTGCCCAGGTATTTCAGGCTCTCCTTGGGTTTCCTTTCCTGTGTGGTGCGATCCACGGCGATCAAGCCGAAGGTCATGGAATAACCCTTCTGCCATTCAAAGTTATCCATCAGGCTCCAATGGCAGTAGCCTTTCACGGGAATACCGTCGTTCAGGCAGTTTTCCACGCCTTGCAAAGCCCTGCGGATGAATTCCACCCGGCGGGTATCATCGGATGTGGCAATGCCGTTTTCGGTGACAATGAGATTGCCGGGAAAGTCCGAGTGCACCTTGCGGATCACATGCTCCAGGGCTTCGGGATAGAACTCATAG